>DASTUP010000085.1:0-3684 GCA_035759585.1 Gemmatimonadales bacterium
AGCCGGTGCAGGTACGCCTCGAGATCCTCCTTCCTGAACCACGCCGTGCCGTAGATCCGCTGCAGCATCTGCCGGCGCTCGTCGCCCCGCCAGTACGCGCCGGCGGCACTCAGCAGCTTGAAGTGGCGCAGGCGGCCGGTCGTCGGAACGTGGGGGCCGCGGCAGAGGTCGACGAAGGGGCCGTCCGTGTAGACCGTAATCGTCTCGTCGTCACCGAGCTCGGCGATACGCTCGAGCTTGAGCGGGTCGTCCGCAAACCGGCGATTCGCCTCCGCGCGGTCCACGACCTCCCGGACGAAGGGGAAGTCGCGTTCGGCGACCTCGACCATCTTCGCCTCGAGCCGCTCGAGATCTTCCGGGGTGAAGGGTCGCTCGACCTGGAAATCGTAGTAGAACCCGTCCTCGATGGGTGGCCCGAAGCCGATGCCCGCCCCGGGGAAAATCTCGCGCACTGCCGTCGCGAGAATATGGGCCGAGGAATGGCGAAGGAGCTCGAGCGCTTCCGGATCGCGTTCGGTGAGAATGGCCACTGCAGCGTCCCGCTCGATGGGCCGGTCGAGGTCGCGCACCTGTCCGTCGACCTTGAGGGCGAGCGCGGCCTTGGCGAGGCCCGGTCCGATCGATTCGGCCAGCTGCCGGCCCGTGGAGCCCGCGGGGAGCTCGCGTACGCTTCCATCGGGCAGTGTCAGGCGAAGGGCGCTCACCGTTCGACGATCTCGCTGGTGACCGGCTGTGTGCCGGGCGCCAGCCAGACGTAGAGGCCGAGGCCGCCCAGGACGAGGAGGGCGACGAGAAGCCATCGCGCGAGATCGGGAAGGGTCACCGTGACCCGCTCGTCCGCCATGCGAAGATCCTGTGCAGAGTGAAGGACGGAATGCCTGCGCCCGGGCATCCGGGCGTGTTAAACTTAACGCAGCACTCAACCATTTGGCACGAGGAATTGCTGTGCGCCACGACGAACGGCTCTCGCCGGCGGAGATTGCGGGATGGGGCGGCCTCGGCCTCCTCACCGGACTCGTTCTCGGAATCGCGCTGAGCGCCTGGGCGGGCGATGTGAACCGCGCGCGGATCGGACGGGCCACGAAGCGGCTCCGCACCTCGGGTCCCGCACGCCGAGTCTCGTCGGGTTCGGCTGCGCGCGATGCGCGCGCTACGCTCGCCGCAACCCCCACCCTGCGCGGACTGCCGATCGAAGTTCGGGCGGTGGCCCCCGGCGTCGTGGAGCTGCGCGGGTGGGTCGCATCGCGCACCCAACGGGCGCTCGCGGCGCGGACCGTGCGCGGCGCCGGCGGCGTGGACCGCGTGATCAACAGCATCCTGGTGCGCGGCGAGGACGATCGCGGCCTCGGAGGACCCCGCCCGGGCGATCAGACCGCATGACCGGTCCGCTCCCCCCCCAGTTCGACCCGAAGGCAATCGAACGGCGGACCTACGACCGCTGGTCCGCGTCCGGCCTCTTCGCGCCGCGCGCGGATGGCGCCGACCCGTACGTCATCATGATGCCCCCGCCGAACGTCACGGCACATCTCCACATGGGGCATGGCCTCAACGACACCATTCAGGACACCCTGATCCGCTTCGAGCGGATGCGCGGCCGCGCGGCCCTCTGGCTGCCGGGCACCGACCACGCCGGCATTGCCACGCAGAACGTCGTCGAGCGGGCACTGGCTCGCGAGGGAAAGACGCGATTCGACCTGGGCCGCACCGCATTCGAGGCGCGGGTCTGGAGCTACGTCACGGAAACCGGCGCCACCATCCTCGAGCAGATCAAGGCCATCGGCGCGAGCTGCGACTGGTCCCGTACGTACTTCACCCTCGACGAAGGGCTCTCCCGTGCCGTGCGCGAGGCGTTCGTGCGGCTGCATGAGAAGGGCCTCGTCTATCGCGGGCACTACATCATCAACTGGTGCCCCCGCTGCCTCACGGCGCTCTCGAACGAAGAAGCCGAGAAGGAAGAAACCGCGGGAAAGCTCTGGCACCTGCGCTACCCGCTCGAGCGAGGCGGCCATCTCGTCGTCGCGACCACCCGGCCGGAGACGATGCTGGGCGATACGGGCGTCGCCGTGCACCCGAAGGACAAGCGATACCGGAAGCTGGTCGGCTCCAGCGTGCTCCTGCCGCTCGTCGACCGCCGGATCCCGATCGTGGCGGATGATGCCGTGGATCCAGGATTCGGCTCCGGCGCCGTGAAAGTGACGCCGGCACACGACCCGACCGACTTCGAGATCGGCAAGCGTGCAGGGCTCGAGTCGATCGACATCATGACGCCCGAAGCGCGCATGGCGGAGACCGTGCCGGAGCGCTTCCAGGGACTCGACCGGTTCGAGGCGCGGAAGCGGGTCATCGAGGAATTCGAGAAGCTCGGCCTGCTCGACAAGGTCGAGGACCACCGGCACGGCGTCGGCCACTGCTATCGGTGCGATACGGTGGTGGAGCCGCGGCTGTCCGACCAGTGGTTCGTGCGGATGGCACCGCTCGCGCGGCCAGCGCTCGAGGCCTATCGGAACGGACGGTTGCGCTTCATTCCCGAGCGCCGCGGCGACGAATACGCGATGTGGATGGAGAACATCCGGGACTGGGTCATCTCGCGGCAGCTCTGGTGGGGCCATCGAATTCCGGTCTGGTACTGCGAAAACGAGAGCTGCGGCCGCACGAGCGTGAGCCGCACCGATCTCGACGCGTGTCCCGGGTGCGGAGGACGCGTGCGCCAGGACGACGACGTACTCGACACCTGGTTCTCCTCGTGGCTCGTGCCGTTCTCGTCGCTCGGCTGGCCGGACCGGACGAAGGACCTCGACGCATACTACCCCGGCCACGCCCTCGTGACGGCCCCGGAGATCCTCTTCTTCTGGGTGGCCCGGATGATCATGGCGGGACTCGAGTTCATGGACGACCTGCCGTTCACCGACGTGTACCTGCACGGCACGGTGCGCGACACGCAGCATCGGAAGATGTCGAAGTCGCTCGGCAACGGCATCGACCCGCTCGAGGTGGTCGAGCGCTACGGAGCGGACGCACTCCGGTTCACGTCGGTATCGGGAATGTCGGTGGGAACCGATCTGATCCTCGATCCATCGGACCTGGAGACTTCGTTCGCGTCGGGGCGTAATTTCGCGAACAAGCTGTGGAATGCGGGGCGATTCATCCTCACGAACCTCGACGGTCCGGCACGCCCGCTGGCCGGGGCGGCGCGCGACGCCGTTCGCCGGGAGGAGCTGACACTCGCGGACCGCTGGATCATCGCGCGCTGTGAGGCCACCGTCGTCGAAGCCACGGAAGCCTACGAACGCTACCGCCTCAATGATGCCGCCGGCGCGGTCTACCGCTTCATCTGGAGCGACCTCGCCGACTGGTACATCGAGCAGATCAAGCCGCGGCTCTACGGAGACGTCCCCGGCGGGGACGTCGCGCGCGCCGTGGCGACCCAGACGTTCGATACCGCCCTCCGGCTGCTGCATCCGGTCATGCCGTTCATCACCGAAGAGCTCTGGGGCCGGATTCCCGGGCGGAAGGCCGGCGCGCTCCTCGCGAGCGCTCGCTGGCCGCGCAGCGATCCGCGCGCCCGCGACGAGGCGGCGCTCCGCGAGTTTTCGCTCGTACAGGAGCTGGTCGGTGCAATTCGCGGGATACGCGCGGAGTACGGGATCGCACCGGGCCAGGCCATCCGCGCATCGGTCACGAATC
>DASTUP010000086.1:0-14624 GCA_035759585.1 Gemmatimonadales bacterium
GGTGGTCGGCTGCTGTGTCTACGAAGTGCCGTCCGGCGCCCCGATTCCCGGCTCGGTGCCGATCGGGAGGCCCATCGCGAACACGCGCCTCTACGTTCTCGATCCGGAGATGCAGCTGCTGCCGGTCGGCATTGCCGGGGAGCTGTATATCGGCGGCGACGGGGTGGCGCGCGGCTATCTCAATCGCCCCGAGCTGACGGCCGAGCGCTTCGTACCGGACCCGTTCGAGAACGACGGCCGTCTCTACCGAACCGGTGACCGCGTCCGCTACCTCCCCGATGGCAACCTGGAGTTCCTCGGCCGGCTCGACAGCCAGGTCAAGATCCGCGGGTACCGGATAGAGCTCGGAGAAATCGAATCGGCGCTCGCAAGTCATCCGGCAGTCGCCGAAGCCGCGGCCGCCGTATGGCGGGACCCGGTCGCGGGGCCGAGACTCGTCGGGTACGTCACCCTGCGCGGTCGCGCGAGTCCCGAAGCGGAGGACCTGCGCCAGTGGTGCAGCCGGGTCCTCCCGGAATACATGGTCCCGGCGACCGTCGAAAAGCTCGCACGCCTGCCGCTCACCGGAAACGGCAAGGTTGACCGGGCTGGGCTTCCCGCACCCACGATCCGCAATCGGCCGCTTGTCGAGCCGCGCACCGATCTCGAGCGGCGGCTGTGCTCGATCTGGGCCGAGGTGCTCGGCGTGCCGGTCGGGGTAACGGACAATTTCTTCGAGCTCGGCGGGCACTCGCTGCTTGCGGTCCAGATGATCGCGCGCGTGCGAAAGGCCACCGGCAACGCTCCGCCGCTGTCAGTGCTCCTCACACGCCCAACTGTCGAGCATGTCGCGGCCGCGCTCGAAACCCGCACCGACTCGGCGGGCGACGACGATCCACTCCTGCTTCGCGTGGCCGACGGCGAGCTGCCGGTGCCCTACTTCTTCATGCACGGCGATTTCGGCGGCAGCGGATTCTACGTCCAGACCATCGCGCGGCACCTGGAGCCGGGCCAGGCGATGTACGCGCTGCGTCCCTACCGGCCCGACGGACCGGAGTCGATCGAGGAAATGGCGGCGGCCAACGCCGAGCTCATCCGTTCGATTCAACCGCACGGCCCCTACATGCTGGGCGGCAACTGCAATGGCGGCGCAGTGGCGTACGAAGTTGCGAGGCTGCTGCGATCGGCGGGCGAGGAGGTGTCGCTGCTTACCCTCGTCAACACTGCGCACCGGAATGCGCACCTGGAACCGGTGCGGAAGGTCGCTGATGCCATTGCCCGCGTGCGGAAATTCGATCGCGATTGGCGGCGCGCGTTCTACCTCCGGCTGCGCGAAAGCGTGCTCCGGACCCTGGAGACGCAGCCGTACGGCGACATCGCGCTCCCGAAGGCGCGCCGTACCGTCTGGTGGCTCGGCATCGCGGCGGCGACGACGTGGCGAGTCGCCCGGCGACTGGTCGCGGTACGCCTTGCGCGCGTGCTGGGCCGCGTCGCACCGCCGGAAGAGCCGCCGCCGCAGCCGATCCGGGACGACCTCGGCATGACCATTTCCGACTCGGATGAGGAGCGTCGCGCGAAGTTTCGTTACATCGATGCGGCGATGCGGGAGTATCTCGCTCGCCCATCCGATCTCGATGTCACGCTCGTCTGGTGGGGACAGGCCGGATCCTTCCAGGCAGATCCTGCATTGCATGGCGATGACGTGACGCGCGGCTGGAGCGCGCTCTGCCGGTCGGTCGACGTCGCAGTTCTCGAGGACGGGCCCCACGTCACGCCGGATCAGCGGCTGGAGATTCTGGGAGAGGCACTCGCCGGATACGTGCGGCGGGCGCGCCCGCGCGCGGAGCTAGCGCTCGCCGAGGTGGGCACGTGACCGCGACCACCTTCGCCGGCACCATGGCAGCGGTGACCTTTGTCTCCCTGACCGGCACAATTGAAGCGGTCGAGGCTGCTGCGTCCCTGCTGTCCGAGCGGGAGCTCGCGCGTGCCGCACAGTTCCACCGGGTCGATGATCGTCGCCGGTACGTACTCTCGCATGCCCACCTGAGATCGGCGCTGGCGGAAAGGGTCCGGATTGCCCCCTCCGATATCGAGCTCACCTGGACCATTCACGGAAAGCCCGAGCTGTTGGGACGGCGGCAGCCGTACTTCAGCATGTCGCGAGCGGGTGAACTGGCGGCATTCGCTTTTGCCGAGGCCCCGGTGGGGGTCGATATCGTCGCGATGTCTTCCGGCGAGCGGCTCATGGAGGCGGCCGCTGAGTTCTGTGCTCCGGGAGACCTGCGTGCCGTCGAGCGCCTTCCGCGGGCGCGGCGAATCGATGCGCTCGCGCGGATCTGGGCACGCAAGGAGGCGCTCCTCAAGGCGACGGGCGAAGGGCTGACCCGAGACCCAGCCGCTTTCGCGGCCTGGTCGGAGGAAGATGCGTGCATGGCGGGCGGAAGCACCGGGGTGTCCGGCGAGAGCGCGTGGGCCGTCGCGGACGTTGCCGCTCCGGCCGGCTACCGGGCGGCGCTGGCGCGATCACGGCCTCACCCGGCCTGAGCGCATGCGGGGGCTCGCGGAGCGCGCATACTTTCTCGTCTGTCTTTGGATAGGTGGGCTGATCCGGTCGGGCCGGTACTCGAGGGTTCGGATCGTATCGCATGGCGGCGAGCGCTACGTACGGAAGGAGCGGCTGTTCTACGCGCCGCTCATGGTGTGGTCGAGTGGACCGGTCTTCGCTGCGTTGAACACCGGAGTACGGGTCCTTTGCCGGCGGGATTGGGAAGAGCGGGAACGCAACCTCTACCGGACGCTCCGCAGAGCGCCGATCCGGATCGACGCGGGAGGCGCACTCATCCTGCCGCTGGTACCCGGGGAGACGCTGGGCACGCTGCTGCGCGACCCGAAGCTGGAGGAGTCGGTCCGGCGGCGAGCGATCGAGCTGGCGGTCCTCGCCCTGGTGGAGCTGCATCGTTCCGGAATCACGCACGCCGATGCCATGGCCGACAATGTTCTGGTGGACCTAGGTGGTGGAGCGGGACACTGGATCGACTTCGAGACGATTCATGATCCGACGCGCCCGATCGCCTGGCGCCGTGCCGACGACGTGCGGGCGCTGCTCGCCACCTCCCTTCCCCACACCGCTCCCGAAAAGCTTGGCAGTACCCTCGACCTCATCCTCGACAGCTATTCCGACGATCAGGTCACCGGCCTGGTGGCCGCACATTTCACGACCGCGCTGCGGCGCTCCCTCGCCTTCCACCTTGGCCAGGGGCCAATGTCCGAAAGGCTTTTCCGGGAGGTCGGACGGTTGCTGGCAAAGCGATGCGGACTCAGCGCGGGGCCGACCGCGGGGCCGAAGCCGGCATGACCTCGGGCGAGCGCCCATCGATCGCATCATCCACTTCGCGCTGCGCCTCCGCGAGCCGGCCTGCCTGGTCGCCCAGCAGCCGCGCCGCGTCGATCAGTGTCGTGAGGGGAGCCAGGTCTCCCGCGCCCGCATGAAGGCGCAGGAGGTCGAGCCTGATCCCTTCCAGGGCGGCAACAGTCTCGGAGAGCCGCGCCGCGGCTGCGTTGCGCCTCACATCGAGCGCCGCCGCTCCCGAGCTTGCCAGGGACTCGCCATCGGCCGAGCCGTGGGCGAGCGCCGCGACGAGCTCGAGCTCCGCGCGCGCTTCCGCCGCGCGAGCCTCGAGCGCCGCGGCTGTCGCAGGCAGCTCCGCCAGCTGCTCGCGATACGCTTCCGGCAGGGCGGCGAAGAGATCACCCACTGCCACGCTGAGCGCCACTTCCGTGGCGCGGAACATTCCGCTGCCCACTGCGCGGGACCGCTCGGGCGCACCGAGTCTCCGCGCGATCCACTCCCCCGCACGGCTGTTCCAGAGCCGGTTCCGGATTCCCGTCTGCCACAAGCGGCGGATCCTGTCCGGGATGAACTGGACGTCGAGCGCGTTACTCACTGCGCCGAAGAACATCGTGCTCAGCATCGGCAGGAGAATCCAGGCGATGCCGATCTGGCTCTCGTGAATGACTCCCTGCAGGATCAACCCGAAGATCAAGGTGAGCCAGGTCGCTGAGCCGACCGTGGCGATCCGCAGCACCCGATGGGCGAGTGTTTCCTCTTCCTCCCGCGCAACCGCCTCCGTCTCGGCGCGCTCGCGACGTTCGACCTCGAGCGCCGCACGCAGGTCGGCGATGGTGTGCCCGGCGCGGAACTGGCGCCGCGCCTGGTAAAGGTGGAACCCGACGATCGGCACGAGCGGTGACGAGGTGGCGGCCAGCAGCAGTGCGACATCTCCGGGCCCCGATCCCGGGTTTCCAGTCATCCAGGCAAAGATGTTGCCCAGCGTCAGTATGCCGAGTCCTCCGGACCACCCCAGATAGGGAATCAGCAACGGATTCCTTGCTGCAAGCCAGGCGCGCAGGGTGGGCGGCAAGGCAGGCCGCGCTTCGGACGTCGGTGCCAGGGCGGCAGCCATCGTCTCGCCGTCCTGGAAGCGGCTCGCGGGATCGCGGTCCAGGCAGCGATCGATCGCCGCGGCGAGCGCCGGAGGGAGCCCGGGCGCTGCACCCGAAACGCCGGGCGCCACCTCGGTCGCCTGTCGATGGAGCAATGCAGGGAGGTTCGCCGCGTCGAACGGCAGCCGGCCGCTCACGGCGAGATAGCCGACGACGCCGAGCGCGTAGATGTCGCTCCGGCCATCGACCTGCGCTCCCGCGGCCTGCTCCGGACTCATGAAGTTGGCCGTCCCCATGATCGTCCGCGAATCGATCGCCGCGCCCGGTTCCGCGCCGCCGTGCGCGATCCCGAAGTCGGTGACGAGCGCGCGCCCGGTGTCCGCCTCGAGCAGGATGTTGTCCGGTTTGATGTCCCGGTGGACGATGCCGCGGCCATGCGCGTAGGCGAGCGCCCAGGCGACTTCGCGCAGCACGCGCGAGGCGTCGGCTGGCGGGAGGGGACCGCGCGCGCGCAGCCGTTCCCCAAGCGTCTCGCCCTCGACGTAGCTCATGACGAAGAAGACGAAGCCGCCCGCCTCCCCGACGCGATGGATCGGCACGATGTGGGGGTGCGAAAGGCCGGCCGCGATGCGGGCCTCGCGCACGAATCGCTCGCGCGACGCGGGAGTGTCGGCGAGGGACGGCGGAAGCACCTTGATGGCGACGTCGCGGTCGAGCTGGACGTCGCGCGCGAGGTAGACGATTCCCATTCCGCCGCGGCCGAGCTCGCGCTGGAGGGAATACTCGCCGGCGAGCGCGGCCTGCAGCTCGAGAAACTCGTCGGACGGCTGCGTCATGAACGTTCAGTCCCCATGGAGCAGGCACGCAATGCCGATGACGATCAGCACCGTCCCGGCGATGTGAAAGCGGCGAACCTGCTCGCCGAACAGTTGTACGCTCGCAAACAGGACCAGGACATAGGTAAGGCTGGTCACCCCGTAGGCGCGCGACAATGGAGCGACCCGCAGCACGTAGAGCCAGCAGATCGCCGAAGCAGCCCACGCCACGAGCCCCGAAAGCACCTGCACGTCGCGAAAGGCGGCGAGCAGAAATCCGCCGCGGGCCTGCCCGGCGAGATGGTCGGTGCCGGCCTTGAGGAGGAGCTGTCCCAGGACTGAGAACATCACCGCACCCAGGATCAGGGCGATCGTCTTCGGCTGCATCATCGACTCGCCTCGTGTCGAATGCGGTCGATGTACGAGGCTCGCGCTCGTGGAAACAGCACGACGGCGACCCAGTGCAGGAACGTCCGCAGGTATCCGAACGGCCGGAGCTCCATTCGCCGGCTCGAAGTCCTGGCCGTGACGCTTCGATCGTACAGGAATCGTCCGTTGCGCCAGGCCGCGCCGGTCAACGGCCATTCCTCTGCGATCCTGCACGACTCGTCGAATGGGCCGTACCGCTCGAAATGCGCGCGCTTGCAGCTCATGAATGCCGGCATCGACTTGGCCCTGGCGAGCGGGAGATGCCGCGCCAGCCCCCAGAAGCTCCACCAGAGCCACGCCCGGATTCCCGGCTCACGGGATGCGAGCCGATAGAGCACCAGGCACTTCTCCTCGACGTCGTGAAGCTGCAGGATCCGCTCCGCCGCGTTCGCGGGAATGACGGTATCCGCATCGACGAAGCAGAGCAGCCGCCCGGCGCTCGCCGCGGCGCCCGCGTTTCGTGCCGCGGCGCAGGTCCCGCCGAAGCTGCGAACCAGCCGCACGCCTGCGCCATCGGTGAAGTGATGCACGATCGCCGCGGTCGCGTCTTCGCTTCCATCGTCCGCCACGATGACCTCGAACCCGGTGTCCGGAAGCCAGAGAGCCTTCCGGGAAACTCCCGCAGCCCGGGCCACGCTTGCAAGGATCGCATCGAGTGCCTCGGCGATCAGCGCCTCTTCGTTTCGCGCTGGCACCACGAAGGAGAGGCGGCGGTCAGACATCGGGCTCCAGCATCCACGCCGCAACCACGAGACCGCCGCCCGGCAGCACCGATCGCTCGCGGCGGCTCCGGATCCGCAGCCCCGCTCTCGCCACGTCCCGGCCGAGCGCCGCGGCGGTGTAGAAGCGCCGCGTATTCATCGCGAAAGTCGCTTCGCGAGGCACGTACCCGATGAGCTTCGAGGCCCGGAATGCGACGACGGTCCACCAGAATTCGCGAAGCCGGTGCCACGCATGACCCAGGTGACCCGCATACACCGACTGCACGAGGATGACGGGCCCCCCTTCGCGAGTCACGCGGGCGGCTTCCGACAGGAGGCCCACCGGGTCCTTCGGGTAGGCGAGCATGAAGAAGAGCAGCGTGGCCGAGCAGGTGTCGGCTCCGAAAGGCAGGACGCCATCCGCGACCAGCACCGGGGGCCGACCAGTGACATGGATATCGCTGACATCCGCGGTGACGACGTGAAGTCCCAGCTCCCGCTCGAGCCGCGCCGAGAGATGTCCTGTCCCCGAGCCAAGGTCCAGGAGGGGTCCATCGGCGGGCAGCCAGTCGCGCACCTGCTCGATCAGGCGGCGGGAGCGCCGTTCCATGACGGAGTCGAAGATCGGCTTCAGCATTCGATCCGGAGCAATGCAGCCGGGGTGACCGGCTCATATGCGGCATCGAGGAGCCGGTTGATGAGTCGGAGGATCTGCGGCCAGAAGCCTCGGTGGAGGTCGCGCGGGTGAATGGCGAGCACCGGCACCCGATCTCGCGACTGGAGCATTGCGCCGATGGCATGGCCCGCATGTCCGAGCCACTCCCAGCGACCGCAATCCCATGCCCAGGTCGCGAGTGGAATGCTTCGGCCTGCCCGGGTCTCGAGCGAGAAGAAGCCGAGAACGTATTCCAGGCCGAGACAGCTCCGCTTCAGCGTCACGCGTCCCCGCTGCCACGCCGGCGCAAGAAAGCCCTGCGGCGGCTTTCCGAAGACTTCGGTGAAGTCCCGCTGTCCGCGCTCGAGAGTGAGCCGCGTCTGCTCGCGGTCGAGCCCATTCATCTCGTCGGCGCCCTCGGCGAGCCATGTGACGGGTCCCGATCCTCGCTGGCGCCGATGAAAGTAGCCGTGCAGGAGAAGCTCATCGGACGCCTCCTGCAGCAGCCGGCAATAGTCGGCGTGTGCCGCCAGCGGCCATTCGCCATGCCAGTCCGGGACCACGCCGAACGAGAGCCGGCGCTGGGTGAGGGGCGCAAGGTCCCGGACCATCGTCAGCGTTTCTCGGGCGTACGCCGGAGTGGCATCGTGGATGCAGACGAGGAATGGCCGCATCGCTAGAACCGGCTCCCGTCGTGCGCGAGATTGCGATCGAGAAAGCGGTGAATCGCTTCCCGCGCTCTCGGAACCATCCAGCAGTCGCTGTGGCAGCGCCCTTCCCTTCCCTCGATTCGAATGAACTCGGCTTCCGCTCCTTTCGAGCGAAGCGCTTCGGTGATCCGCGCTCCCTGCGTGACATACACGTTGTCATCACCGGCCCCGTGGACGGTCAGGAGCGCAACATCGGGCCGCGCGAACGTGACCGTGGAGATATCGCGGCGTTCGGCGTCCGACCACGGCGCCCCATGGCCCATGACGCCCGTCATGATATTCTCGAAGTCGTCCATGACCTGGTCGGCCGGCAGCATCATGTCGTGCTCGCCGTCGAGGTTGACGGCGACCCGGACTCGACCATGCGGCCCCGCAGGATCGTCACGAAGAGCCACCATCGTGGCGAGATGCCCTCCGGCCGACATGCCGAGCGAGGCGATGCGATCCGGATCGATCCTGAATTTCGCCGCGTTGGCGCGGATGTATCTGAGCGCGTTCTGCACATCCTCGATCTGTGCCGGCCACTTCCCGTCGGGTCGAGTGGAGCGCCGGTAGTTGATGGAGAAGACGACATATCCCCGCGGGCAGAGCTCTTCGGCGAACTGCGCACCCCAGGCCTTGTCGCCGCTCCTCCACGCCCCGCCGTGAATGGCCAGAATGGCGGGTCGATCTGACCGGGCGGTGTCCGATTCCGGCTCATAGAGGTCGAGCGTCCCGTCGTATCCGATGGCCGGGTCATAGCTGAGGTTCTCCGTGACATGGTAAGGCGCGTCACAGCCGCTCACATTGGCGGCCAGCAGGATCAGCGCTGCGGCACGCGTACCTCTCGCGCGGATCGTCAATTCCGGATCTCCAGCCCTTCGCACATCTACAAGGCCAGGTGGTCCGCGAGCGCTTTGCGGAACTGTCGCTCGGCGCGGTCGATATACCCGAGATAGCCTTTGCGGTCGATGAACGGATCCGCAGGATCATCTGCGGTGGCGCGCTCGCCTCGCTTCCGGTTCAGATCGAAGAAACTGCCATGCGAACCGAGGAAGATGTCCACCGGCAGGCTCCGGAGCGTGCGGAAACTCCGCTCGAAATCGGCCCCGATACCGGGGTAGGACTCCTCTTCGCCGAAACGCATGAACGGCAGCAGGGAGAGGCTGCAGATACTGACTGCGCGAAGCTCGCGATCTCCGTGGTGAACCGGGAAGGACCAGGAGGTGCAGCCGGGTGTGTGACCGGCCGTGACGTGCGCCGTGAGCTCGATGGGACCGACGCGAATGGTGTCGCCGTCTGAAAACCGGTGATCCACGCGCGCGGGCGGAAATCGGCCGAGACCAAGATGCCGGAATGGCCCGAAGGTGCGGTCGCCGGCTCCACCCGCGGCGATGGTTTCCGCGTCGCCTTCGCTGATCCAGAGCTCCGCCCCGGACGCCTCCTGGAGCTCCCGCAGGCCTGCGGCGTGATCGAAGTGCGCGTGCGAGTTGAGGAGCACCTTGACGTCGCGGATGTCGAAGCCCAGCCGGGCAATGCTCCCGAGGATCAGTGGAGCGGTCTCGGGATACCCCCCGTCGATCAGGACGTGCCCATCCGGACCCGTCAGCAGGAACGAGGTGACGCCGGTAGAGCCGACGTAATACAGGTTGCCGGCAATCCGGAATGGCTCATCCGGCACCGAGCGGTTTCGCCTGATGGAGGCCTTCCACTGATAGCCGAGGAAGGCGACGAGTGCGATCGCCACCGCGAGTACGATGGGCCACCGGCGGCGGCGCCTCCTGCGGCCTTCGCCGGGACCGTCACTTGGGGTTGCATCCACAAAGTGCTTCATGCCACAAAGTAGCTTGGGAACGTAATGCGGTCAACCGGGCGCCGGAGCCGGAGCCGACGCTGTCTGGCAGCGGAAACCGGGATCCGGGTGGAGTCTGACCCCACCCGGACTGCAGCATCAGAACGGCAGGTCGTCGTCCTCGGCGTCGAGCGCATCGGGCGCTTCGTCGAACGACTTGTCTCCCTTGACCGGACCCGCGCCGGCACTCGCCCCCGCGGGAACCTTCGACGAGAAAGTCTCCGACCCTTCCCCGCGGCCGGAGAGGAGGATCAGCTCGCGGGCGTTGATCTCGGTGGTGTAGCGCGTCTGGCCCTCGCGATCCTGCCACGAGCGGTATTCGATGGCGCCTTCGACGTAGACCTTGTCCCCCTTCTTGCAGAAGCGCTCGACGACATCCGCCAGCTTGGCGCCCTTGTTGCTGTTCCAGAGGATGACCCGGTGCCATTCGGTCTTCTCCTGCTTCTCGCCGTTCTGGCCGGTCCACTGGCGGCTCGTGGCCAGCGAGATCGTGGCGACCCGCGATCCGTTCGTGGTGCTCCGGACCTCGGGATCGGCGCCGAGGTTGCCGATGAGGGTGGCTTTGTTCAGGCTGCGGCTCACAAGGACCTCCAGGGTTCGAAATCACAGGGCACAACTGGGGACCCGGCGAGAGTAGGCTCCCGGGCGTCTGGCATCTGCACCAAAACTACGCCGCCGTCATCCGTTTCGCTCGGTGGAGCGAACCGCCGAGCGGAGAACCAGGGCATCCTCGCGCGGATTGCGGTAATAGCCGGACCGCTGGCCGACCGGGCGGAAGCCGGCACCGAGGTACAGTGCCTGAGCTCCGACGTTCGATTCGCGAACCTCGAGAAAGACCTCCTCGACCCCGCGTGCGGCGAGCTCGTCGAGCCCGCTGTCGAGCAGCTGTCGCGCCACGCGGCGGCGGCGCCACTCCGGCGCCACCGCGAGGTTCAGGATTTCACCGCTGCCGAGGATGGCCCGCCCGATGAGATAGCCGGCAATCTCTCCCCGGCATTCGACGACGAGCCCGAAGGAATACGGCGAAACGAGCGCCTCACGGAAGCTCTCGCCGCTCCACGGATCGCTGAAACACCGCCGCTCGAGCGCGGCGAGCACCTGGGCATCAGCCGGCCAGGCCGGGCGCACTCGACAGGGGTCGTCCATGACTCCGTTCCCATTGCGCCTGCGCTTCGGCAGGGCGACCGTAGACCGGCTCCCATCCGCGCACGTCGTTGACCGGCACCGAACCGCCCGCGAGCGCCGTGAGCGCGATCAGCTGGCGTGCGTCGGCGGGAAACTCCGAGGCATCGGCCGCGCCCGCCGGCACGAGTGAGCCGAGCTGCGCCGCAGGCACCACCACGGGTGCGAGGAGCGTCGTGACCGAGCGCGCAGCGAACCGGTAGATCGCGGCGTAAAGCTCGCCGCGGAGCGCGTTGCTCGTCACGACGACCGGCATCGCTCCTCCACCCGACGCGGCATGCGCCCGGGCCATGAGCGATGGCGTCGTGAGAACCGGGAGTCCGCGCGTGTCGGCGAGCGCCTTGGCGATGCTCGCCCCCACGCGAAGGCCCGTGAAGCTTCCGGGGCCATCGGCCACGATCACGCCCCGCAGGTCGTCCAGCACGAGGTCCATGGCGCCGAGAAGCCGCTCGATCATGGGAAGCACGGCTGTGGCATGCCGGCGTGCCCCATCGAGGTGCTCCTCGCGCGCCGTCTCGACCGTCCGGCCGATGGCGACCGACGCCCGGTCGGTGGCGGTATCGAGCGCGAGCCAGGTCACGGCGACTCGAGCGCGCGGCGGTCGGGATCGTCCACGTGGTGCAGCCGGAAGCGATGGGTGGCCGGCGGAATCCACGCGCCGCCGCGCTCGGGCCATTCGACGAGGAGCGCATCCGCCGAGCCGAGCGTCTCCCAATCCAGGTCCGACGCCTCGTCGGGTGTGCGCAGCCGATAGCAGTCCACGTGATACACCGGCCCGCGCCGGCCTTCGTAGTGATGCACCAGCGTGTACGTGGGACTCGAAGCCGCGTCGGTGCCGCCGAGGCCGCGGACGATCGCCCTGATGAGCGTCGTCTTGCCGGCCCCGAGCTCTCCTTCGAGCAGCACCACCGCGCCGGGCGGGAGCGCCCGCCCGATCCGCTCGCCTTCGGCCGCGAGCTCCTCTTCGGTGACGAGCCGGCGGCGCACGGCGACACCGTCAGGCATGACGCCGGGCCCGGCCTCCCCGCTGGACTTCCGGCGCACCCATGGCCCGCAGCTCGTTGAGCTCGTCGCGCAGCATGGCGGCGCGCTCGAACTCGAGGTTGGCCGCGGCTTCCTTCATGCGGCGCTCGAGCTTCGCGATGTAGGCCGCGCGCTCCGCGGGATCGTGAAGGTCGACCACCTCCTGCGGCCGCGCGGGCTTCGGCTGAGGCCGCTCGGTCCGCGCGTCCGCGACGTGCGTCGAGAGCCGCACCTCCTCGAGTGACTTGACGATCGACTGCGGCGTGATGCCGTGCGCCTCGTTGAACGCCTTCTGCAGGCTGCGCCGCCGGTCCATCTCGGCGATGGCGCGCTCCATGGAGCCGGTCATCCGGTCGGCGTAGAGGATGGCGCGGCCATTCACGTGCCGCGCGGCGCGCCCGATGGTCTGCACCAGCGACCTGTCGCTCCGGAGGAAGCCTTCCTGGTCCGCGTCGAGAATGGCGACGAGCGAGACCTCGGGCAGATCGAGCCCCTCGCGCAGGAGGTTGATGCCGACGAGCACGTCGAAATCGCCGAGGCGGAGCCCGCGAAGGATCTCCATGCGCTCGATCGCGTCGATATCGGAGTGGAGATACCGCACGCGCACGCCTGCCTGCTGCAGATAGTCGGTGAGGTCCTCCGACATCCGCTTGGTGAGCGTCGTGACCAGGACACGCTCGCCGCGCCGCTCCCGCTCGCGGATCTCGGCGAGCAGGTCGTCCACCTGGCCGCGCACCGGGCGGATATCGACTTCGGGGTCGATGAGTCCGGTGGGCCGGATGATCTGCTCGACGATGGCCCCTTCGGAGAGCTTGAGCTCGAACTCTCCCGGCGTGGCCGACACCGCGATCATCTGGGGCACGAGCGCCATGAACTCGTCGAAGGTGAGCGGCCGGTTGTCCAGCGCCGACGGGAGCCGGAACCCGTACTCGACGAGCGTGAGCTTCCGCGCGCGGTCGCCGTTGAACATCCCGCCGATCTGCGGCAGCGTGACGTGCGACTCGTCCACCACGACCAGGAAATCGGGCGGGAAGTAATCGAAGAGGCACGCCGGCCGCTCCCCTTCCCTGCGGCCGGTGAGGTGCCGGGAATAGTTCTCGATCCCGGCGCAGGTGCCGACTTCGAGCAGCATCTCGATGTCGAAATGCGTGCGGGACTCGAGCCGCTGCGCCTCGAGCAGCTTGCCGGCAGCGCGGAGCTCGGCGAGCCGCACCGCAAGCTCCTCCCGGATGGCGCGGACCGCCCGCTCGATGGTCGGGCGCTGCGTCACGAAATGCTTGGCCGGATAGACCACGCACTTGTCGAGCGTCTGGATCGTCTCGCCGGTGAGCGGATGGATCTTGCTGATCCGCTCGACCTCGTCTCCCCAGAGCTCGATCCGGATGGCCTGCTCGGCGTAGGCGGGAAAGATCTCGATCGAATCCCCGCGGACGCGGAAGGTGCCCTGCTCGAAGGCGACGTCGTTCCGGCCGTACTGGATGCGCACGAGGTCGGCAAGGATCGCGTCACGGCCGCGCTGCTCGCCACGCGTGACCTCGACCATGAGCTTCCGGTATTCGACCGGATCGCCGAGACCGTAGATGGCGCTCACCGTGGCGACGATGACGACGTCCTCTCGCTCCATGAGGCTCGACGTGGCGCGCAGCCGCAGGCTCTCGATGTCCTGGTTGATCGATGCGTCCTTCTCGATGTAGACATCGGTGGACGGGACGTACGCTTCCGGCTGGTAGTAGTCGTAGTACGAGACGAAGTACTCGACGGCATTCTTCGGCAGGAACTGGCGCAGCTCGCCATAGAGCTGCGCCGCGAGCGTCTTGTTGTGCGAGAGCACGAGCGTGGGCTTGCCGTAGGCGGCAATGACGTTGGCGAGCGTCATCGTCTTCCCGGAGCCGGTGACACCGAGCAGCGTCTGGTACCGGTCTCCGCGCTCGAGGCCCGCCGTCAGGTCGGCAATGGCCCGCGGCTGATCGCCGGCGGGCCGAAAGGGCGCGAGGACTTCGAAGGCGGGGCTCGGCATAGGCCGGTGAATATACCGGCTTCGGGGCTTCTTCGGGAGGGCCTGATCGGCTTGCGCGGCCCATGCCCGGGCCGTATGGTCATGCACCGAGGGCCGTCCTCAAGCCTCGACCCCGCATGTCAGATCCACTCGCGGCATTCCAGTCCGCTGTCGCCGACCGTTACGCGATCGAGGGGCGGCTCGGCGAGGGTGGAATGGCGATCGTCTTCCTCGCCAACGACCTCCGCCACAGCCGCGCGGTCGCCGTGAAGGTGCTGCGGCCCGAATTCGCGGCGGTGCTCGGCCCCGAGCGCTTCCTGCGCGAAATCAATTTCGCCGCCGAGCTGAACCACCCGCACATCGTGCCGCTCTTCGACTCCGGCGTCGTGCCGGCCGGAGAGGGACATCCCGCTCTACCCTATTACGTGATGCCCCGCCTCGAGGGCGAAACCCTGCGCGACCGGATCGCGCGCGAAGGGGCGCTCCCCATCGACGAGGCGGTCGACATTGCGCGCCAGGTGGCGCAGGCACTCGCCTACGCCCACGCGCAGGGCATCATCCATCGTGACATCAAGCCGGCGAACATCCTGCTGAGCGCCGGCGAAGCGGTCGTCGCGGATTTCGGCATCGCGCGCGCGGTCGACCGCGCCGGGGAAGTCGACCGCATCACCGACTCGGGCCTCACGCTCGGCACGCCGGCCTACATGGCGCCGGAGCAGACGACCGGGGATTCGCAGCTCGACGGGCGAGCGGACATCTATGCGCTCGGGTGCGTACTGTACGAGATGCTGGGCGGCACGCCGCCGTTCAGCGGGGCGACGGCAGCGGCGGTCATCGCACGGCACAGAACGGACACGCCG
>DASTUP010000087.1:0-10186 GCA_035759585.1 Gemmatimonadales bacterium
GACAAGGCGATCGACGTCATCGACGAGGCCGGCGCGCGCGCGCGGCTTGCATCGCAGGTGCCGCCCGCCGAGGTCTCCGAGCTCAAGGCGGAGCTCGAGC
The DNA here is from genome assembly GCA_035759585.1 of Gemmatimonadales bacterium. Lineage (GTDB taxonomy): Bacteria > Gemmatimonadota > Gemmatimonadetes > Gemmatimonadales > GWC2-71-9 > CAMLLJ01. The sequence continues at coordinate 101 of DASTUP010000087.1, forward strand.
AGGTGAACCTGCAGAAGGAGGATGCGGTCCGCGACCAGAACTTCGAGCGCGCGGCCGCACTCCGCGACCAGGAGCGGGAGCTGCAGGGGAAGATCCGGGAGAAGAACGAAGAGTGGGAAAAGGAGCGCCAGACGCGCCGGCCCGTCATCGACGAGGAGGCCATTGCGTTCATCGTGTCGCGGTGGACCGGCATCCCCGTCACGCGGCTGCAGGAGGCGGAGACGGCGCGGCTCCTCCGGATGGAGGACGAGCTGCACGCGTCGGTGGTGGGCCAGGACGAGGCGATCCACGCCGTGTCACGCGCCATCCGCCGGTCGCGCGCGGGGCTCAAGGATCCGAACCGCCCGATCGGCTCGTTCATCTTCAGCGGCCCCACCGGCGTCGGCAAGACCGAGCTCGCACGGGCGCTCGCCAAGTTCCTCTTTGCGGATGCATCCGCGCTCGTGCGCGTGGACATGTCGGAGTACATGGAGAAGTTCTCGGTGAGCCGCCTCATCGGCGCGCCTCCGGGGTACGTCGGCTACGAGGATTCCGGCACGCTCACCAAGGCGATCCGGCGGAAGCCGTACTCGGTGGTCCTCCTCGACGAGATCGAGAAGGCGCACCCCGATGTGTTCAACATCCTCCTCCAGGTGCTCGACGAAGGCCACCTGACCGACAACTACGGCCGGGTGATCGATTTCAAGAACACCGTCGTCATCATGACGTCGAACGTGGGCGCGCGCGACATCATGTCCGGCAAGTCGCTCGGCTTCCACGGCGGCGACGTGAGCCAGGACTTCGACCGCATGCAGGGCCGCGTGAAGGACGAGATGAACAAGGTGTTCAATCCCGAGTTCCTCAACCGGCTCGACGACGTCATCGTCTTCCATCCGCTTTCGAGGGAGCACATCTCGCAGATCGTCACGATCCTCCTCAAGGAGGTCCAGCGGCGGCTCGGCGACGAGGTCCGGCTCACCCCGGCGGCGCTCGACTTCCTCGTCGAAAAGGGCTACGACCAGAGCTACGGCGCCCGGCCGCTCAAGCGGTCCATCCAGCGCTATATCGAGGACCCGCTGAGCGAGAAGATCCTGCTCGGCGACTTCGGCCGCGGCGACGAGATCGAGGTCGACGTGTCCGAGGACAAGGAGCGCCTCGTGTTCCGCGCGCTCACCCGCCAGCAGGCCTGACGCCAAGGCGGCACCGGCCCCGCGCCGGTGCCGCACCCTCCCGCCCGACTTCATGCGCATGCGCGTTGCCGTTCCGATCGTTCTCGCCGCCCTGGTCGTCCTGGCGCCGTCGCTGCAGGCCCAGGATCCGGTGGCGCCGCGCGTGGACAGTGTCGCGGTCGAGGGAAATGCGCGCGTCACGGCGCAGCAGATCCTCACCACGGTCTCCATCGCCCCCGGCTCGACCGTCAATTACCGCGATATCCAGCGGGCAGTGTCGGCGCTCTACCGCACCGGCCAGTTCGACGATGTGACGGTTGCGCAGGAGCTGTCGGGCGGCAGAAGCATCCTGACGTTCGTCGTGAAGGAGCGGCCGCTCCTCGTGGGCTGGTCGATCCGGGGTGTCGAGAAGCTCTCCACGGCGGATGTGCGGGAGCGGGTCAAGCTCCTCGAAGGCCGTCCGATCGATCGCGCGGCTCTGGCGCGCTCGACGGCGGCCATCGATTCGCTCTACCGTGATCGCGGCTACTACACGGCCGACGTCACGGCCGTGGAGCTGCCGGCGGATACGACCGGCGGCGTGCGCGTCTTCTTCGACGTGCGCGAGGGGAGCCGCGTCGCGCTGAGCCGAGTGACGATCGAGGGGAACGAGAAGTTCGCGGATGAAGCGGTCGTGGGCCAGATGGGCAGCAAGCCGGAATCGTTCTGGTGGTTCCGGAGCGGCGAGTACGACGAGCGTCGGGTCGAGGACGATATCCGGGAGCGCCTCCCGCGGTGGTATGCGAGCCGCGGGCACATCGATTTCCAGGTCCTGGGCGATACGCTCATCGCCGACAGCTCCGAAGGGAAGGCCACGCTGCGGCTCACGGTGGACGAAGGCCCCGCCTACCAGGTCGGCACGTTCGAGATCCGCGGCAACAGGCGCTATTCGACCGATGAGCTGATGGTGTTCTATCCGTTCGCCGGCTCGGCCGGCGGACCGTTCAACCGCACCGCCTGGGAATCGGCGACCGGACGGCTGGGCGACCTCTACGCCAACAGCGGGTACATCTACGCGCAGATCGTGCCGCAGGAGACGCGTCGCACGCTTCCGGACGGCACGAACGTGATCGACCTGTCCTGGAACATCCAGGAAGGCCGCGTCGCCACGGTCAACAAGATCATGATCGTCGGCAACGACGTGACGCACGAGCGCGTGATCCGGGAAGCGATCGTGCTCTTCCCGGGCCAGGTCTTCAACCGCGATGCGCTCCTCCGCTCGTACCAGAACATCAGCAACATCGGGTTCTTCCAGCAGCCGCTCGCGCCGCCGGGTGTCGAGACCGCCGAGAACGGCGTCGACGTGGACATCATCTTCCGGGTCGAGGAGCGCCGCACGGGCAACATCAACTTCGGCGCCTCGCTCGGGCAGGGCACCGGCGTCGGCGGGTTCCTCGGGCTGGAGGAGCCCAACCTCTTCGGGCGCGGCAAGCGGGGCCGGCTGCAGTGGCAGTTCGGCACCAACATCAACGACTTCACGCTCTCGTACAGCGATCCCGCCATCCGCGAGAGCCGCATCTCGGGCACGGTCTCCGTCTACGATTCGCGGCAGCGCTTCACCGTGCGCGACCTGGGCCGGCGGCGGCAGACGGGCGGAAGCATCCAGCTCGGCTTTCCCTTTCTCGGGGCGCGCTACACGCGGCTCTTCGGATCGTACGGCCTCCAGCGCATCCGGTACTCCGAAGGCTCGACGGACATCCAGGAGCGCTTCATCTGCAACAACTGCGTCCGGTCGACGCTTGGCGCCACCCTCCTCAGGGACACCCGCGTTGGCCTCCCGTTCGCGACCGGAGGGTCCCAGACGAGCATCACCGGGGAGCTCAACGGCGGTTTCCTCGGGGGGACGGGCGATTACCGGAAAGTGGACGTCGAAGGCCGCTGGTATGCCCCGCTGGGGACACTCGGGGGCGGCGAGCAGTTCGGCGGCGGTGTCCAGTTCGTGCTCGGATTCACCGCCAAGTCCGGGTTCATCTTCGGGGACGCGAGCAACTTCTTCACCGAGCTCTATTCCCTTGGCGGAGTTCAGTTTGGCATCCCGCTCCGCGGGTACGACGAGTTCGCGATCACGCCGAACGGCTTCGATCCATCGGCGGGGGGCACCAATGCCAACCCGGAAGCGTTCGGCAAGTCTTTTGCTACGTTCACCGTCGAGGCGGGCGCGCGGATCAGCCAGTCGCTCTACGCCAGCCTTTTCCTGGACGCCGGCAACGTGTACCGCACGGCCCGGCAATGGGATCCGACGCGGCTCTATCGCGGCGCGGGCGTCGGCGTGGCGCTCGTCTCTCCCCTGGGGCCGATCGGCGTGGACTTCGCCTACGGCTTCGACCGGATCGACGCCGCGGGTGAGCCCAATCCCGGCTGGCAGCTCCACTTCAAGGTGGGGAACTTCTTCTGATCGTGAGTACGTACCTTCTTCGGGAGTGTAGAATGAGGTTAGTCGCTGTTGGACGTGTGGCCGCGCTGCTCCTCGTGCTGACTGCCGGCGCCGTTCCGCTCGTGGCGCAGCAGGCGCCCGCCGGCGCCACCGCGGGCCGGGTCGCGTTCGTCAACATGCGCCGGGTCCTCGCGGAAACGCCGGGCTATGCCCAGGCGGAGTCGACGTTCGTGCGCGAGATGACCGGCTACCGCACCGAATTCCAGCGGCTGCAGACGTCGCTGGATTCGTCGGCCCAGGCCTTCGAGCAGCAGGCCACGCTGCTGAGCCAGACCGCGCGCACCGCGCGCCGCCGTGAGCTCGAGACGCAGCAGCAGCAGCTCGAGCAGCGGGGACAGGAGCTGCAGCAGCGCGCCACCACGCGCGAGCGCGAGCTGCTCGACCCGATCCAGACACGCGTCGTGGCGGTCGTCGAGCGGCTGCGCGCGGCCGGCGGCTATTCGATGGTCTTCGACGTCAGTGCGCAGACGAACACGATCGTCACGGCGGATCCGGCGCTCGACCTGAGCGACCGCGTCATCGCCGACCTGAAGGCCAACCAGCCGTAGGGTGACGCAGCAGGAAGGACACTGGCAGGCGGCCGCCGATTCGTCCGGTGGCCGCCTGTTCGTGCAGGCCCGAGGCCCCTTCTCTCCAGCCGGAGCGGCTCCATGATGGACATCGCGCGGATCATCCAGTGCCTCCCGCACCGGTATCCCTTTCTCCTCGTGGATCGCATCGTCGAGACCGAGGGGGACACCCGCGTGGTCGGCATCAAGAACGTGTCGTTCAACGAGCCGTTCTTTCAGGGCCACTTTCCCGGGCATCCGATCATGCCCGGCGTCCTGATCGTCGAGGCCATGGCACAGACGGGCGGGGTACTGCTCCTCAGCAAGCTGGAGCGGCCGGAGGAGAAGGTGGTCTACTTCATGTCGCTCGACGGCGTGAAGTTCCGCCGGCCGGTCGTGCCGGGCGATCAACTCCGCATGGAGGTCCGCGTGGTGCAGCATCGCGGCCGGACAGTGAGCCTGCGCGGCGAGGCGTTCGTCGATGGCGCGCTCGCGGCGGAAGCGGACATGATGGCCCGCATAGTGGATCGCTGAGTCGGGGCGATTACATTTCGGCCCCCCGATCCAAGGATCGCATGGCCCGCAGAGGTGGGACGCACCGCCTGTTACGGTGGCTCTGGACCAGCCGGCGGCTCGACGCGAGGGTCGCGCGGCTCGCGCTTCTTCCGGCCGCCGCCATGTGGCGCACCGCCACGCTGGCGCGGGACGCTGCCTTCGGGCGCGGATGGGTCGCCAGCGGCGGTGCGGCGCTTCCCACCGTCGCCGTCGGCAACCTGACTGCGGGGGACTCCGGAAAGACCGCGGTCCTGCTCTGGATCACGCGGCACATGGCGGCGCAGGGGGTTCGGCCGGCCGTGCTTCTGCGGAAGCCGTCGGATTTTCGGCGGCGGGAGATCGGGCACAGCGTGCCCGGGGCGTCGATCGATGATGCGGCTGACGGCGCCCGGGCCGTGGAGCGAGCGGCGGCGTCCGGCGCTCAGGCCATCGTGCTGGAGGGTGGAATTCCGCCCGGGCCGATTCGCGCGGGGCTCACCGTGGCGGTCATCGGCGCAGAGACGTCGCGCGCCGTGCGCTGGCCGCTTCCGGCGGGCCCGTGGCGGGAAGGATGGCAGGCCCTCGCGCATGCCGACATCGTGGTCGTGACACGGAAGCGGGCCAGCAGTGAGGCCGCGCAGGCACTCGCCGCGGAGCTCGGCACGAGAACCCCCGGGGTCGTCGCCATCGCGCATCTCGGCATGCGGCATCTCGAGGGGCTCGTGTCGGGCGCGGAGCATGCCGCGACGACGCTCGCGGGGAAGCGCGTGGTGGCGGCATCGGGCAGCGCCGATCCCGATGCCTTCGTCTCGCAGGTCAAGGCCGCGGGCGCCGCGGTGCAGGTGCACACCTGGAGCGCCGAGGGAGAATTGCGCGATGAGGACGTCGCCTGGCTCGCGCATGCCACGCGTCGCGCCGATTACGTCGTCATCAGCGAGCAGGATGCCGTCAAGCTTCGCGACCGGTGGCCCGCCCGTGTGGCGGAGCCGCTCGTCGCGATCCTGGACCTGACGTGGGAAACCAGCGGCGACGCCGTCGCCACCGGGCTCGACGAACTCATCGCGCCCGTCAACCGTACCTGACATTTCATCGACGTTGCCCGGAACCAGCCATCCATGACCACCCCGAGTACGCAGCCCGCAAGGATCATCCGTCCTGAAAAGGACACCTTCCTCTCCGAGGAGAACCCGTTCGAGGCGATGATGTCGCGGTTCGACTTCGCGGCGGAGAAGCTGAACCTCGACCCGGGCCTCTACAAGATCCTCCGGCATCCGGAAAAGCAGATCGTCGTCTCCGTGCCGGTACTGCGGGACAACGGCGAAGTCGACGTCTATACCGGCTACCGGGTGCTCTACAACACGTCGCGCGGCCCCGCGAAGGGCGGCATCCGCTTCGACATGAACGTCTCGCTCGACGAGGTTACGGCGCTCGCGGCGTGGATGACGTGGAAGTGCGCGGTCGTCAACATCCCCTTCGGTGGCGCGAAGGGCGGCGTCATCTGCGACCCGTTCACCATGTCCGCCGCAGAGCTCGAGCGGATGACGCGCCGCTACACGTCGGCGATCATCGAAACGCTCGGCCCGGACTCCGACGTGCCGGCGCCCGACGTCAACACGAACGAGCGCGTGATGGCGTGGATCATGGACACCTATTCCATGCACAAGCGCCATACCGTCACGGCCGTCGTGACCGGCAAGCCGGTCTCGATGGGCGGGTCGCTCGGCCGGCGCGAGGCGACCGGACGCGGCTGCATGTTCGCCACGCGCGAGGCGCTCAAGCGGCTGGACATGCCGATGAAGGGCGCAAAGATCGCCGTACAGGGCTTCGGCAATGTCGGCTCCGTCGCGGCTCAGCTCCTTGCCGAGCAGGGCGCTCGCATCGTCGCGGTGAGCGACAAGGCGGGTGGCATCTACAACGACGCGGGGCTCGATGTTGCCGACGTGGTGCGCTGGGTCAAGGAAAAGCGCCTCCTCGGCGGCTATCCCAACGCAGAGGCGATCACGAACGGGCAGCTGCTCACCCTCCCGTGCGACGTGCTCCTCCCGGCCGCGCTCGAGAACGTCATCACGAGCAAGAATGCCAAGGACGTCCAGGCGCGCGTCGTCGTGGAAGGCGCCAACGGGCCCACCACCGCCAACGCCGACCGGATCCTCGAGGAGAAGGGTGTCTTCGTGGTGCCCGACATCCTGGCGAACGCCGGCGGCGTCACCGTGAGCTACTTCGAGTGGGTGCAGGACCGCGGCGGATACTTCTGGGACGAGGAAACCGTCAACCAGCGGCTCGAGCGGATCATGTGCCAGTCGTTCGACGAGGTGGTCGGCATGGCGGAGCGGCACGGCGTCAGCAACCGCATCGGCGCCTACATGCTGGCCATCGAGCGGGTCGCGGAAGTGCACCGGCTCCGCGGCCTCTATGCCTGATGGAGATCACGCTCCTCGCGGTGGGCCGGCTCCGGCCGGCCTACCGCGCGGCGTGTGACGATTATTCACGGCGCATCGGCCGCCAGGCGCGGTTCACCGAGATCGAAGTGCGTGAAGCATCGCGCGCGCCGACGATCGCCGTGCAGCGGGAGGAGGAAGCGGTGCGGCTGCGCGCCCGCCTTCCCGCGGGAGCGACGCTCGTCTGCCTCGCGCGCGACGGATCGGGATGGACCAGCGAGGAGCTGGCGCGGCGACTGGGGCGCTGGAGGGACGCGGCGCGGCCGCTCGCCTTTGCGATCGGTGGATCGAGCGGGCTGGCGGATTCGCTGCTGCAATCGGCAAGCGCGCGCTGGAGCCTCGGCCCGGTCACGCTGCCGCACGAACTCGCGCGGGTCGTAGTCGTCGAGCAGATCTATCGCGGGTTCACGATTCTTCGGGGGGAACCGTATCACAAGGGCCGGTAGCTGCCACGGCCGTTCGTGTTCCACCTCTCACAGTCACCGTCACCGCAGCCGTCCACCCCTCACCCCAGCCCCCGGTCCGATGCCCGAATGGTTCGAGGAGTGGTTCAACGACGAGTACCTGGCGCTGTATCCGCATCGGGACGAGGCGGATGCGGAGCAGCTCGTTGCGCTCCTCAAGTCGCAGATCGGGTGGATGCCGGGATGGCGCGTCCTCGACGTGGCCTGCGGCCCCGGCCGGCACGCCCGCGCGATCGAGGCGGCCGGGGCGCGATGTATCGGGCTCGATCTTTCGATGACGCTGCTCCGGCGGGCCCGCGCGATCACCGCCGCCCCGCTCATCCGCGCCGACATGCGCCGCCTTCCAGTGCGGCCGCGCTCGATGGACCTCACGCTCAATCTTTTCACCAGCTTCGGCTACTTCGAGGACGACGCGCAGCACCGGTCGGCACTCGCCGAGATGGCGGGCACCGTCCGGGCCGGCGGCTGGTTCGCGATGGATTTCCTCAACGCCGCCCGCGTACAGGCGACGCTCGTGCCCGCCGAGACGGCCACGCTTGGCGGACATGAGGTGCGCATCACCCGCGACCTGATCGGCGGCGAGCGGTTCGTGCGCAAGCGCATGGAGATCGGGGACGGCCGCTCGTGGGTCGAGCGCGTGCGGCTCTTCCAGCCGGCCGAGCTCGAGCAGATGCTTGCGGAGACCGGCATTTCGATCGTGTCCCGATTCGGCGACTATGCCGGGGGGCCGATCAGTCCGGGATCTCCGCGAGCCATCCTGATAGGCCGGGCGGCGTGAGCTTCCGCATCGAGACGACGCCGCTGCCGGCCGCACCGGTCGAGCCCGCCCAGCGGGACGGTGGCGTCGACCCCGGCGCGTTCGAGGGATTCATCCGCGTGCACGGAATAGAGGCGCAGCTCGAGCGCCTGCACGATCCCCGCGTCCTGGTCGTGACGACGGGCCAGCAGCCGGCGCTCTTCACCGGCCCCGTATACACCGTCTACAAGGCGCTCTCGGCGGCTGCGCTCGCCGGCCAGCTCGAAGCCCGCTGGGAGCGTCCCGTCGTTCCGGTGTTCTGGATTGCCGGGGACGACCATGACTGGACCGAAGCGCGCGCGGCGAGCTGGCTCGGCGACGACCACGCGCTCGTGACGGCCGCGCTCCGGGAGCGTCCCGCCTCCGAGCCGATGCGCCCGCTCTGGCGCGAGCCGCTCGGCGCGGCGGTGAACGACGCGCTGGAGCTCGCACGCGAGACACTTCCTCGCACCGCCCACCGCGATGCCGTCATTGAATGGCTTGCACGCCATTTCCGCCCGGAGGCGACGGTTGCAGCCGCGTCGGCCTCGGCGCTGGCGGAATTGCTCGCGCCCTATGGCATCGTCTGCTTCGATCCGACGCAGGTGGCCGCCAAGCGCGCCGCGGCGCGGCACATCGTGAAGGCGCTTGGCCTCGCGGCCGATCTCGATCGCGACCTCGGCCGCCGCGCGACCGAGCTGGTATCCGAGTCCCGCGACCCCGGGATTCCGGTCGGCGACGGCGCGACGCTCGTCATGCTCGAAGGAGCGCAGGGAAGGGACCGCCTGGTGCTCGATGGCAACCAGTACGTGGCGCGCCGGAGCGGCGAGCGATACTCCCTCGGCGATCTGCAGCGAATCGCGGCGGAAGCGCCGGAGCGCCTCTCGGCGAACGTGCTCCTCCGTCCGGCGGTCGAGAGCGCCCTGCTGCCCACGGTCGCCTACTGCGCGGGACCGGGAGAGCTGCGCTATCTCCCGCTCGCAGAACCTGTCTTCCAGCGCATGCGCATCCACCGGCCGGAGCCGGTCCCGCGGTGGTCGGGACGCGTGATCGAAGCGCACGTCGAGCGGGCAGCGCGCAAGTTCGGGCTTTCGGTCTCCGAGATATCCGATCCCGGGGTTCCGATCATTGCCCGCGCGGCCAGGGGTCTCGTGCCCGACTCGGCGCGCCGGATCGTCGAGGGCATCCGGCACTCGCTCGAGGCCGCGTACGAGTCGCTCGAGCATGAGTCCGTCGCGATCGACCCCACGCTCGATCGCCCGACCCAGGGCGCTCTCGGGCGCTCCCTGGATGCGCTGGCCCGACTCGAGCGAAAGCTCGCGCGCGGCGCGCGCCGGCGGCACGAGATCGAGCTCCGCCAGCTCGAGCGCGCACGCACGTCGCTGCTGCCCGGCGGGACGCCACAGGAGCGCGTGCTGACTGCCGCGTCGTTCCTGGCGCGGCACGGTCCCGGATTCTTCGACGAGTGCGCGCAGGCAGCAGCCGCGTGGTATCAGCGCGCCCTTGAAGGGCGCACTGTTCCGGCGTAGGCTTTCAGCATGTGGATCATCGGACTCGTCCTGCTCCTGGCACTCCTCATCCCGGTGCTGGGCATCATCATCGACTCGCCGATCGGCCGGGCGCTCGCCCGTCGCCTCGAGGGCCCGGAGCAGGTGACGCCGGCCCTCGCCGATCTCGCCAGAAAGGTGGAACTGCTGGAATCGGAA
>DASTUP010000088.1:0-3515 GCA_035759585.1 Gemmatimonadales bacterium
GCGGAGTCCATGGGTCCGGAAGGTACGAGCGGGCGGGGGAAAAAAGAATCCGCGCGGGAGCGGATGACGCAGATGGATCGGGGGGGGCAGGCATGATGACTTCCGCGTACGCACGGCGGCTCCAGCGGCGGCGCAGCCGGCGACCGCCGCCGTCCCGCGCAAGGATCTTATCGGGCCGGCGCCAACTGGTATCGAAGCCCCGGCCGCCCGTCGATATCCGTCGGCTCGAGCCGCGCCCGATATCCCTCGCGTCGCATGCTCGCCAGCTTCGGCCCGATCCCGACCGCAAACCGATCCCGGTGCCGCGCGTCGTCGAAGGCGATGAGCCACTCGAGTGCAGGCCCGGCATCGGTTTCGAGGACGCGATAGCGATCGCCCGCCCAGCCGAGCGGCACGCTGTAGGGCACTTCGTCATTGCCGCTCAGCGCCGCGCCGAGGATGCGGATCTCGAGCTCGCCGAGCGCGTCCTCGTGAATCACTCGGCGATCCGATGGCTCGAAGGTGACCGCGAGTGGACGGTCGCCTGCCGCGTAGCGTTCGGGGTGGAGGATCTGCTCCGTGGACTCCGGCATCCGGGGCCCGTAGGGCATCGTGTCGGCGTTGGCCGCTCCCGCCCACCACCGCATGAATTCGGCGCCCTCGATGTACGGGAAAATGAGGGCCTCCCGCACGATGAGCGGCGCCGCCGCGAACAGCGGCATCGATTGCTGCGCATTGCGCGCCTGCTCCCGGAACAGCGCCCACATGCCCGGATCGGCAAGCGCGTCGCTTCCCGTGACGGCCCCGATCGACGCGACCATCGCCTGCCCCTCGAGGATCGCCTGCGCGGCTGTCGCGCGGTCGTTGCTGCCGCGCTGGTCGAGGATCGAATCGAGCGGGAGATACTGGCCCTGCAGCGCGTGCACCATTTCGTGCGCCGCCATGATCCGGAGCTGATCGGGCGGCGCTCCGCTCACGCCGAAGAGCGTCGCCGAATCGGGATCATAGAAGCCGACGACCTGCTCGGTCAGCAGGTCGAGCATGAGCGGCCGCAGCTGGATCGAATCGGCGAGAAGGCCGAAGAGCCGGTACGCGGTCTCGATTCCGTGCATCCGCTCGGGTGGAAGCTCCTCGTCGAGCTTGGCCTCGAGATACTGGCGCACCTGTTCGCGCGAGCGGATGGCCGAGCGTGGCGGTTCGCGGAATGGAAGGCCCGTGGCCTTCTCGACGGCGGGACGGAGCGTATCGACCAGCGCCGCGAAACGTGTCTCCGCTGCGTCGGTCGTCGGCGTGCGGGGCGACTCGCCTCGGCAGGCCGCGGCGGTCAGCACGAGTGCGAGAATTCGGCGCATCACAGCCCCACGTATCCGGTGTACCAGGCGAGGAGCGACTGGCCGGCGATCCATGTCGTCGCGGCGCCGAGGGCGAGGAAGATCCCGAACGGGACGAGCTTCTCGCGATTGAAGAACTGGATCGGGACGAAGATGAGCGTCCCCGCGAACGCGCCGAGAAAGACGGTGAGGAGGACGCCCTGCCAGCCGAGGAAGGCGCCGACCATCGCCATCATCTTGATGTCGCCGCCGCCCATCGCATCCTTCCTGAACAGCATCGAGCCGAGGAAGCCGACCGCGTAGAGCAGCGCGAATCCCGCCGCCGCGCCGATTACCGCATCGAGCAGCGCATCCCATCCACCGAAGGCCGCGAGCATGAGTCCGAGCACCAGCCCGCCGAGGGTGAACTCGTCCGGAATGATGTAGGCGCGGAAATCAGTGAGGGCGATGCCGAGGAGGATCGTGAAGAAGATCGCGCCGGCGAGCGCCTCGAGCGTGATCCCGTGGCGCCATGCCATGTAGCCCCAGACGAGCCCCGTCGCGAGCTCGACCATCGGGTAGAGCGCCGAGATCGGCTCGCGGCAGTTCCGGCAGTTGCCGCCGAGCACCAGCCAGGAGAGGACAGGGATGTTGTCGTACGGTTTGAGCTCGCTGCCGCAGCGCGGGCAGCGCGAGCGCGGCCGCACCACCGACTGCTTCGGCTCCGCGCCCCACCGCACGATGCAGACGTTGAGGAAGCTTCCGAAGATGAGCCCGAAGACGCCGGCAATCGCCGCCGCGCCGAATCCGGGGTTCAGCAGATCAACGTCCACGCAGCACCTCGTAGAGAAGGATGCCGGCGGCCACGCCGACATTGAGCGACTCGGCTTCCGGTGCAAGCGGAATGCCCACGCGCACGGCAGCCGCCGCTTCGAGCCGCTCGGAGACCCCTGCTCCCTCGTTGCCGACCACGATCGCCACCGGATGCGGCTTCTCGCGCCGGCGGTCGATTGCGGCGGACAGCGGCTCGCCGTCCGCAGCGGCGAGCCAGAGCGCCACGCCGCGCGCCTTTGCCCAGGTGAGGAACTCGTCGTGCGAGGCCGGCACCGCCGGAAGCCGGAAGAGCGCGCCCATGCTGCCGCGCATTACCTTGGGATTCCCGAGTTCCGCCGTCCCGGGAAGCGCCACGGCGCCTGCGGCACCCAGCGCGTACGCCGTGCGCAGCATTGTGCCGACGTTGCCGGGATCCTGCACGGCGTCGAGCACCAGAACCGCCCCGTTACCCGGCTCCATGTGATCCAAGCTCCAGCGCCGGGGCTCCACGACCGCCACTATTCCCTGCGGATGCTCCGTGTCCGCCAGGCGGTCGAGCTCCGACGCGCCGATCTCTTCGAGGCGGACGCCGGCCGACACGAGTGCGGCCTTGAGCGCCCTACCGCGCGGAGTAGCTTCCAGCGCGGGACCGACCGCCGCCCCGCGAATCGGGACGGCCGCAGCGAGCGCCTCCTCCACGAGGCGCACGCCCTCCGCCAGCGCCAGGCCGCGCCGCTCCCGGCCGCGGCGCCGGTGGAGATCCCGAATCGTGGTCTGCAAGGAGCTGCTCATGATGACTCTCGAAAGAACCTTCGCCGTTGCCTGCCTGGCGGGTGCGCTCGCCTGTGCGCCGTCGGTCCAGCAGGAGCAGCAGATCGGCGACGATTACGCCGCGGAGATCGAGCGCACCATGCCGCTCATCAAGGAATCGAGCATCCGCTCGGCGTTCCTCACGTCCGTCGCTCCGCTTCGAGCGGTGACGCGGCGCCGGGATCTCCCCTGGGACTTCCAGATCGTCAATTCCGACCAGGTGAACGCCTTCGCGGTGCCCGGCGGTCACATCTACGTCTTCCGCGGCCTCATCGAGCGGGCGAATCACTGGGACGAGTTCGCCGGCGCGGTGGCGCACGAGATCGGGCACGTGGACCTGCGCCACTCGGCCGAGCAGATGGGCAGTGCGTCCGTAGCCAACACCGGCCTCACGCTCGCCTACGTGCTCCTCGGCCGCCAGCCGAGCGCCGGCGAGCAGGTGGCGCTCGGTGTCGCGGGCTCCGCGGTCTTCGCGAAGTTCTCGCGTGACGATGAGCGCGAGGCGGACTCGATCGCCGTGGCCTACTTGACGGAAGCGCGGATCGATCCCACCGGCATGGTGGACATGTTCCGCACGCTGCAGCGGCTGCAGGCGCGCGATCC
>DASTUP010000089.1:0-14565 GCA_035759585.1 Gemmatimonadales bacterium
GGAAGGAGGATCTCGAGGCGTACCTGCACCGGCTCGAAGAGGCGCGCCGCCGCGATCACCGCGTCCTCGGGAAGCAGCTCGACCTGTTCTCGATCCAGGAGATCGTAGGGCCGGGGCTCGTCTTCTGGCACCCGAAGGGCGCCATGATCAAGTGGCTGCTCTCGCGCGCCGTCGAGGACGACAACATCCGGAGCGGCTACGACCTCGTCTACACGCCGAATATCTCGCGTGAAGAGCTCTTCCGGGTCTCCGGCCATCTGCCGCTCTACGGCGAGAACCAGTTCCCCCCGATGGCCGCCGGGGCCGGCGAGGACGAGGAAGTGCGCTACCGCGTCAAGCCGATGAACTGTCCGATGCACGCGCTGGTCTTCAAGAGCCAGCAGCGCAGCTATCGTGACCTGCCGATCCGGCTCTCCGAGGTGGCCAATGTCTATCGCAACGAGCGGTCGGGCACCCTGCACGGCCTCCTGCGCGTGCGCGGGCTCAGCATGGACGATGCGCACATCTTCTGCACGATGGACCAGGTGGAGGACGAGATTTTCCTCTGCCTCGATCAGGTGGATCGCCTCGTGCGACAGGCCTTCGGCTTCGAGCTCGACTTCGAGGTTTCCACGCGCCCGCCCGAGCGGCTCGGCGGGGACGAGGTCTGGGACCGGGCCGAGGCGATCCTCCAGCGCGCGCTCGAGCGGAAGCAGATTCCCTTCCGCGTCGACGCCGGCGGCGGCGCCTTCTACGGTCCGAAGATCGACATCAAGTTCCGCGATGCGATCGGGCGGCTCTGGCAGGGTCCCACGGTGCAGCTCGACTTCAACCTGCCCGAGCGGTTCGAGCTCGAGTACACCGGGCCGGACAACCGGCCCCACCGGCCGGTGATGATCCATCGCGCCATCTATGGAACGCTCGAGCGCTTCACCGGCAACCTGATCGAGCATTTTGCCGGTGCGTTCCCCGTCTGGCTGGCGCCGGAACAGGTTCGCGTGATCCCCATCAGCGATGCACAGGCCGATGCGGCGCGCGAGATGGCCGCACGCCTCAAGCGCGGCGGTCTTCGCGTGCACGTGGACGACCGGGGCGAGACGCTCAACTACCGGATCCGCGAAGGCGAGACGCAGAAGGTCCCGTACATGGCCGTGGTCGGCCAGCGGGAGGTCGAGGCGGACAGTGTGGCCGTACGCGCGCGGGGGGCGGGGAAGAAGCAGGAAGTGATGACGGTCGATGCCTTCCTCGAGCGGATCCTTCAGGAAGCGCGAGACAAGTCCTTCTGACGAAGGGGGGAAGGCAGGACGCGCCCTACCGCGGCCGGAGGGCGGCGGCCTATTTTCCGCCAGACACGCAACCCCAGGCGACAGGCATCCCGTGAGTGAGAGCACGACCCCGGTCATCGTAGCCGCAGTCCGCACGCCGATCGGCCGGTATCTCGGCGGACTCTCCGCCCTTCCGGCCCCCCGCCTCGGCGCGATCGCCATCCGTGAGGCGATCAGGCGCGCCGGGATAACGCCCGACCAGGTCCAGGAAGTGCTCATGGGCCAGGTGGTTCAGGGCGGCTCCGGCCAGGCACCGGCGCGCCAGGCGCTCATCCATGCCGGGGTTCCCGCGACGACCTCGGCAGTCACGATCAACGAGGTCTGCGGCTCGGGGCTCCGGGCGGTGATGCTCGCGGCGCAGTCGATTCGCGCCGGAGATCGGCAATGCGTCGTGGCCGGCGGGCAGGAATCGATGTCCACGGCGCCGCACTACGTCTACGGCATGCGAGGCGGCATCAAGGCTGGCAACCAGACCATGGTGGACGGCATGATCCACGATGGCCTCTGGGATTCCTTCGGCGCCAATCACATGGGTGAATACGCCGAGTACACCGCGGAGAAGGCGGGCGTTTCGCGCGAAGACCAGGACCGCTTCGCGGAGCAGAGCCACCGGAAGGCGGTCGAAGCGCAGGACAGCGGGAAGTTCAAGGAGGAGATCGTTCCGGTGGAAGTGCCCGCAAAGGGCGGGACCACCACGATCGCCGCCGACGAATCTCCGCGCCGGGATACGACGGCCGAGACGCTCGCCAAGCTCAAGCCAGCTTTCCGGAAGGATCGCGGCACCGTGACTGCCGGGAACGCGCCGGGCCTGAACGACGGTGCCAGCGCGGTCGTCGTCACGTCGCTCGCCTTCGCGCGCGCGCACGGGCTCGCCCCGATGGCGAAGATCACCAGCTATGCCACGGGCGGCGGTGAGCCGCGGGATCTTTTCTTTGCGCCGATCGTAGCCGTGCGGAATCTCATGGAACGTGCGGGGACCGGCATCGGCGACTACGATCTCATCGAAGCGAACGAAGCGTTCGCCGTGCAGGCGATCGCCGATGGGCGCGAGCTCGGGTGGGACTGGGATCGCGTCAACGTGCATGGCGGCGCGGTGGCGCTCGGCCATCCGATCGGCGCGAGCGGCGCGCGCGTTCTCACGACGCTCCTCTATGCCCTCGAGGACCGGAACAAGTCGAGCGGCCTCGCCACGCTCTGCCTCGGTGGCGGGAATGCCGTCGCCCTTTCCGTGGAGAAGATCTGATGCCGGAGCCACGCGCACCTCACGCCCCCGCCGCACCGGTCGCGGCCCCCGCCACGCTCGCCACCCGCCGGGTCGTGGCCATCGGAATCGCCGCGCTGCTCGTCGCACTGTCGGCGCAGGTGGTGGTGCCGGTACCGCTCTCGCCGGTGCCGATGACGCTGCAGCCGCTCGCCGTCATCGTAGTGGGCGCCCTCCTCGGTCCTGCCGCCGGCGCTGCCGCACTGGTGCTCTACCTGATGGCGGGCGTCGCCGGTCTTCCGGTCTTTTCCGCAGGGCGCGCGGGCGCCGCCTGGCTGGTCGGCCCGACCGGGGGTTACCTGCTCGCATTTCCGGTGGCCGCCGCAGCGGTCGGCGCGCTCGCACGGACGCGAGGTGACGCAGCGCGCATCCCGCTGCTCCGCCTGCTCGCCGCCCTCGCGGTGGGCGTCGCCGTGATCCACGCCGGCGGCGTCGCGCATCTCGCGCTGCTGGGCGGTGATGCAGCCACGGCGTTCCGGGTCGGCTTCATTCCGTTCCTGACCGGCGACCTGCTCAAGATCGGTCTCGCCGCCGCGGTCGTGACACTCGCGAGTCCCTCGCTTCGATCCCGCCTTTGAACGAAGCGCTGCCGGGCCGGGGTCGGGTGAGGTGGACGGCAGCGATCGGCTGGTCCATCGCATTCTTCGCACTTTCCTATCTTCTCGCCGGCGTGCTCGGGGCATTCGCGGCGCTGCTGGCCGTCGGCTCGTTCGAAGCGATTCCCGAGTGGACACGGACACCAGGTGCCGGCGCGATCCTCATTCAGGGCACCGCCGGCCTCGTTGCCGCGCTCGTCGCCACCTGGCTGATCGGCGTCCGGATCAACCGTCTCGGCCGCACCGCGCTGCGCTATGAATCCGGCCGGCGCAGCGCGGCGGGCATGGGCTGGGGCTTTGTGCTCGGCGCGCTCGCGGCGGCAACGGCGCTGGTCCTTGCCGTGATCATTGGCGGCGCCGAATGGGTCCGGGACAGCGGCGGGACGGTGGCCTATGCGCGGGAGGCGGGAAAGACGCTTCTCGTGCTGGCGCCGGCGGCGCTCGCCGAGGAAGTCCTCTTTCGTGGCGTGCCGCTGGTGCTCCTCGCCGCTGCCTTCGGCCGCGGCCCCGCAGTCGTCGGTCTTGCCGTAGTATTCGGAATGGCGCATCTCGCGAATCCCGGCATCACGCCGCTGGCCGTTGCCAACATCGCGGCAGCGGGCGTCTTTCTCGGTCTCGCCTTCTACGCGCCCGGCGGCCTCTTCACCGCCTTCGGCGCGCATCTCGGCTGGAACGCCACGCTCGCGGCGCTCGATGCGCCGGTGAGCGGGCTCCCGTTCAGCATCCCGGCGATCGACTACGTCGCCGGCGGACCGGTCTGGCTCACCGGCGGCGCGTTCGGTCCCGAGGGCGGATTGACGGCCACGACCGCGATCGCGCTCGCCTGCGTCGCCACGGCGCGGTGGATACGAAAGGAACTTCCGGCATGAAGCAGGCAGCGGTGATCGGGGCGGGGACGATGGGAAACGGCATTGCGCACGTGCTCGCGCAGCACGAGTGGAACGTGGCGCTCATCGACAGCGCGGCGCCGGCACTCGAGAAGGCGCGAGGGACGATCCGCGCGAATCTCGATCGCCAGGTGCGGAAGGGCACGCTCTCGGCCGAAGCGCCCGATGCGATTCTCGGCCGGATCGAGACGGCCACCGCGCTCGATGCGGCGGCCCCGGCGTCGCTCGTGGTCGAGGCGGCGAGCGAGAATCCGGCGGTGAAGTTCGGCATCTTCGAGACGCTCGACCGCATCGCCGGCGGCGGCGCGATCCTCGCGACGAACACGAGCTCGATCTCGATCACCGAGATCGCGGCGCGCACCAGGCGGCCCACACAGGTCATCGGGATGCACTTCATGAATCCCGTGCCGGTCATGCAGCTCGTGGAAGTGATCCGGGGCCATGCCACGAGCGACGCGACGACGCACGCCGTCATGGAGATCGCCCGCGCGCTCGGCAAGACGCCCGTCGAGGTGAACGACTATCCGGGCTTCGTCGCCAACCGCGTCCTGATGCCGATGATCAACGAGGCGATCTACTGCGTCATGGAGCAGGTCGCGGAGCCCGAAGCGATCGACACAGTCATGAAGCTCGGCATGGCGCACCCGATGGGACCGCTCACGCTCGCGGACTTCATCGGGCTCGACGTCTGCCTCGCCATCCTCGAGGTCCTGCATCGCGGCCTCGGCGACGACAAGTACCGCCCCTGTCCGCTCCTCCGGCGCATGGTCGCCGCAGGGTATCTCGGGCGGAAGAGTGGGCGCGGATTCTACGACTACGCGAAGCAATAGCGCTCACGGCGTCCCCAGGACTACGCACTCCAACGGAGCATCGATGGACATCTTCGCCGACATCAAGGAGCTCGGCCACGAGCAGCTGGTTCTCTGCCACGATCCGTCGTGCGGCTATCTCGGCATCGTCGCGATCCACGACACGACGCTCGGGCCGGCCCTGGGCGGCACGCGGTACTGGCAGTACGCGAGCACCGACGACGCGATCACCGATGCGCTGCGGCTCGCGCGGGGGATGACGTACAAGGCCGCCGTCGCCGGGCTCAACCTCGGCGGCGGGAAGTCCGTGATCATCGGCGACAACAAGCGGACCGATCGGGAAGCGCTCTTCCGTGCGCACGGCCGCTTCATCGAGACGCTCGGCGGGCGGTACATCACGGCCGAGGACATCGGGACGAGCCCGGCGGACATGGAATACGTGCGGCTCGAGACGAACCACGTCGCGGGCCTCATGGGACTCTCGGGCGATCCCTCACCGGTCACCGCCTACGGCGTCTACATGGGGATGAAGGCCGCCGCCCGCGTCCGCTGGAGCAGCGACGATCTGTCCGGGAAGACGGTGGCGGTGCAGGGGGCCGGCAAGGTGGCGTACTACCTCTGCCGGCATCTCCACGCCGAGGGCGTGTCGATCATCGTGACCGACATCGACGGCGCCAAGGTGAGGCGCTGCGTGGAGGAGTTCGGCGCCAGGGCGGTGGCGCCCGATGCGATCTACGACCAGAAAGCCGACATCTACGCGCCCTGCGCGCTGGGTGCCGTGATCAACGACGACACGCTCAACCGGCTCAAGGTGGCCGTGATCGCCGGTGGCGCGAACAACCAGCTCGCCGAGCCGCGGCACGGCGATGCGCTCGAGGCGAAGGGCATGCTCTATGCTCCCGATTACGTCATCAATGGCGGCGGCGTGATCAACGTCTACGGCGAGCTGCACCGCTGGCCGGAGGAGCGCTCCCGGAAGAAGGCGGGCGAGATCTACGACACGATCCTCCGCATCTTCGAGATCGCGCGGCGCGACGGGATTCCGTCCTACCGCGCGGCGGATCGGCTCGCCGAGGAGCGGATCGGCGCCGTCGCCGGCCTCGACCGCATCTGGCTCGGAGACCGCTGAGGCGTAGATTCGACGATGACCGAGATCATTCCAATCGCCGCCGACCACGCCGGGTTCGCCCTCAAGGAGCGGCTCGTCTCCGAGCTGCGCCGCCTCGGCTATGAGCCGCAGGATTACGGGACGCATTCGGCGGACTCCACCGACTATCCGCCATTTGCGCACCAGGTGGCGGCGCAGGTGGAGACCGGCGCCGCGCGCCGGGGCATTCTTTCCTGCGGCACCGGACTGGGCATGTCGTACGCGGCGAATCGCCACCGCGGCGTTCGCGCAGCGGTCGCGTGGAATGGCGAAGTGGCGAAGCTCGCGCGGGAGCACAACGACGCCAACGTCCTCGTGCTTCCCGCGCGGTTCGTGTCGGAAGACGAAGCCGTCGCCATCCTCCGCACCTGGCTCGAGACCGACTTCGAAGGGGGGCGCCACGCCCGCCGGGTCGCCGGGATCGATGAGGTCCCGGCGTGACGCTCCGCCATGATGCGCCGCTGCGCGAAGCCGATCCGGTCGTGGCCGGACTGGTCGATCGCGAGCTGGCGCGCCAGCGGCACGGACTCGAGCTCATCGCAAGCGAGAACTTCGCGAGCCGCGCCGTCATCGACGCCGCCGGCACGCCGCTCACCAACAAGTACGCCGAGGGCTATCCGGGCCGGCGGTACTACGGCGGCTGCGAGGTGGTGGACGAGATCGAGCGGCTCGCCATCGACCGGGCAAAGCAGCTCTTCGGCGCCGAGCACGCCAACGTGCAGCCACACTCGGGAGCCCAGGCCAACTTCGCCGCATTCATGGCGGTGCTGCGGCCGGGCGAGCCGCTGCTCGGGATGTCGCTCCCGCACGGCGGGCATCTCTCCCACGGCGCTTCGGTCAATCACAGCGGCGTCGTCTGGCGCGCGACGCACTACGGGGTGAACCCCGCCACGGGGCGCATCGATTACGATGCGGTCCGGGACCAGGCGCGGCGCGAGCTGCCGAGGTTGATCGTCGCGGGCGGGAGTGCCTACTCGCGCATCATCGATTTCGCGGCCTTCCGGTCGATCGCGGACGAAGTCGGCGCGTCGCTCCTCGTGGACATGGCGCACTTCGCCGGGCTCGTTGCGGGCGGCGTCCACCCCTCGCCCGTGCCGCACGCCCAGATCGTGACGACCACGACGCACAAGACACTTCGCGGCCCGCGCGCCGGGCTCATCCTCTGCGGCACCGACCTGGCGAAGGCCGTGGACAAGTCGGTCTTTCCCGGCACGCAGGGCGGTCCGCTCGAGCACATCATCGCGGCCAAGGCGGTGGCCTTCGGCGAGGCCCTCACCGACGACTTCCGCCGGTACGCGCGTCAGGTCGTGGCGAACGCGAAGGCGCTCGCGGAAGCGCTGGTCGAGCGCGGCTTCGACATCGTGTCGGGCGGTACGGACACGCACCTGATGCTCGTCGACCTCCGCCCGAAGGAGCTGACGGGCAAGGCCGCAGAGCAGATTCTTGGCCGCGCCGGGATCACCGTGAACAAGAACACGATTCCCGACGACCCGCAGTCGCCGTTCGTGACGAGCGGCATCCGGCTCGGCACGCCGGCGCTCACAACGCGGGGGATGGGCACCGAAGCGATGCGCCGCATCGCGGGGCTGATCGATCGCGCGCTGGCGCGCCCGGAGGATGACGTGCTCGACGGCGTGCGGCGCGAGGTCGAAGAGCTCGCCGCCGCATTCCCGCTCTATCAGGGCACAGCGCGGCGCCGCCGGAAATGAACAATCTCCAGTTCGCCGACGGCGTACTCGCCCGGATCCGCGCGCAGGGCGGGCATTACGACGAGCGCGGGTACCTGTTCGTGCTCGCCGCCGTCGAGTTCCTCCAGGGGCAGCTCGATCACCGGCGGCACGTCACCGGCCCGGAGCTGGCGCAGGCATGTCGCGAATTCGCGGTCCGGCAGTTCGGGCTGATGGCGGAATCGGTTCTCGGCCACTGGGGGATCACTCGTACCGAAGATCTCGGCCGGATCGTCTATACACTCGTGGAGGTCGGCCTGCTCGTGACGCAGCCGGGAGATCGCGAGAGCGACTTTGCCGGCGTCTACGACTTCCACGAGGCGTTCCGCTCCGAGTACGCATGGGAGGGAATTCCGGAGGCCTGATCGAGTACAGCGCGAGGGAGGGAGCCATGGAGAGCAAGGACTGGCCGGTGTGTCAGAAGTGCTCGCGGGGAACCCTGATACCGCTCTCGGACTACGGCAGGGACGGCGCTCCGATCACCTACAAGGCGTGGGTGTGCACCAACCCGGACTGCGGGTTCAATCTCCGGATCGACAACGGCGAAATCAGCTTCGGCCGCACGATCGGGCAAAGCCAGAAGTAGCGTCATCCTCGCTGCAATCTCCTCAATCCATCCCCTCCGGACGGACATGCCATCCATTCCCGTGCTCTCTCCCGCCGAGTCCGAAGCCTGGGACGCGCAGGCGGAACAGGCGGGAATTCGGCGCGACACGCTGATGGATGCGGCCGGGCGCGCTGCGGCGGCGGTGCTCGCCCGGCGATTCGGCACGGCGCTCGATGCCGGTGCGGTGATCGCCGCCGGGCTCGGAAACAACGGCGGCGACGGATGGGTCCTCGCTCGTGCCTTGCACCGGGCCGATGTCTCGGTGTGGGTCGCGTCGCCCGCGGGGGCGCGATCGGCACTCTGCGAGGCGGCACGTGCCCACGCAATCGCCCAGGGCGTGCGCGAGCTTCCGCCGGACGGCCCCTGGCCGGCGCCGGGACTGGCCGTCGACGCGCTCCTCGGAACCGGCGCGCGCGGCGCCCCGCGACCTCCCGTCGAGTCCCTGCTCGAACGCCTGCGCGACCTGCGCGTTCCGCTCGTCGCCCTCGATGGCCCGACGGGACTCGACCTCGGGACCGGCGTCGTGCACGGCACACCGCGCGCGGACCTGTCGATCACCTTCGGGGGTGTCCGCCGCGGGCATCTGCTCGCGCGCGATGAGGCCGGTGAGATCATCGTCGTCGACATCGGCCAACCGGCGCCTGACGCAGCGCTGCCGCGCCTCGTAACCGATGTCTGGGCCGCGCGTCACTTGCCGCGATTCACGGCCAGGGACCACAAGGGCGATCGCGGGCGCATCGTCCTCATCGGAGGCGCGCCCGGGATGAGCGGCGCACTGCGGCTTGCGGCGCGCGCGGCGCTGGCTGCCGGGGCGGGGTATGTTCACGCGGTGGCGCCGCCGGAATCGATGGCCGAGCTGCGATCCGCAGAGCCCGACCTGCTCACGCTGGAGCAACGCTTCGACGGAGCGCCCTCGGCGCACCTGCTCGACCTGGTCGAGCGCGCCGACTGCGTCATCGCGGGCCCCGGACTCGGCCGTGGCGACGGTCGGTCGGAATTCCTCGAGGCGGCGTTGTCCCGGGCCCGGGCGGTCGTCATGGATGCCGATGCGATCACGGTCTTTCAGGGCGCGGCCGGCCGGCTGCAAGCGGTCGTTGCCGGACGGGAGGCGGTGATCACGCCGCATCCCGGAGAATTCCGCACGCTGTTTCCGGATCTCGCCGCAGAGCGGGAGCTGGATCCGTGGTGTGCCGCCGGCGCCGCATCGGAGCGGCTCGGCGCCGCGCTTCTGCTCAAGGGCGTACCGACTGTCGTGGCGGTGAGGGGTGCGGCGCTCTGGACGGTCGCCGCCGGAAATCCCGGGCTCGGCACCGGCGGGAGTGGCGACGTGTTGAGCGGGATCACGGGCACGCTCGTCGCTCAGGGCTGCGATTCCGGTGTGTCGGCGGCGCTCGCCGCACAAGCGCTTGGCGAGGGCGGGGACCTCGCTGCCCGGCGCGTGAGCGCTCGGGCAATGCGTCCGATGGACGTCATTGCAGCCCTTCCCGACGTCTGGCGGATGTGGGGTGATGCGCGAGGACGCGGAGCGGGCGCAGCGCTCCCCATCATGGCAACGCTGCCAGCGCCACGCCTCGTCTGATTGGCCGAGAAAATACGTTATATGGGAAGCGTCATCTCAATGAAGTATATATGCTTATGATTCGTAGGTCCGCGTTGTGTTTGCTGGGGCTGGCCGGGGCGCTCGCGCCGGGTTCCGCTTTGGCACAGCTCCCCTCGCGCGACTGGTCGCTCGAAGATCGCGTCGTCATCGGCGACTTTTCGCACATAACCTCGGTCGCGGCGGCCTTCGATCGTGTGTACGCCACGTCGCCGACCGCGCTGCTCATCTGGCGTCCGCAGTTCGCGCGCTGGGAGGGGCCGTACCAGCCTCCCGATCCTCGATACCTCCGCGGCGTCTTCGCCGCTCTTGCCGACCCGCTCGACAACTCGCTTTGGCTCGCCCGCCCAGACGGTTGGGTACACTTCGCTCCCGAGCTGCAGATGTGGAGCGGAGGAGAAGCGCCCGCGGCCGTCCGCGGCATCGCCTTCGACCTGAGCGATCCCTCCGGGTTGCTTCTCGAGACCGCTCAAGGATGGCTGCGGGCCACACGCGGCAGCGGCGCCGTTTTTCCCGCCGAGCGTCCGGCGCAGGCCGTCCGGCCCGCCACTCTCGCCGACGTGGCGCGAACGAATCCCTCGATGCAGACCGGCGGCGGCGTGCTGGTGGACAACCGGCTCTCCCCCGTCCGCTACACCGCTGCCGCACAGAGCTTCGATCGGCTCGGCTGGTATCTCGCCACGGACGGCGCCGGCCTCCTCTATCTGCGCGAAGGCTCGGCGTTCCCCGAGCGCCTCGCCTTCGGAATTGCAGGGGAGCGTGTGGGCGCGCTCTTCGCGGCTCCCGGCGGAGTGTGGGTCGCCAGTGAGGCGACACGGGATGTTCCTGCCGCCATCACCTTCGTCGCATCGGACCTCAGCGATTTCCGCTCGATTTACGGGCCTCCCGCGACCGGCCTCCCCTTCGGGCGGGTGCGTCAGATGATCGGCGTCGGACTCTCGCTCTGGGCGGCAACGGATTTCGGCGTGGCACGAATCGATCCGCAGAATTCGAGGATCGACCTGATCGATGAGCGCCGTGGCCTGCCGGACAGCCGCGCATACGCCGTCGTCGCTCGGCGCGGGTGGATCGCGGCAGGCACGGCGCGCGGCGCCGCGCGCATCGCCGACTCTTCCGACGTCATCCGCGTCGCGCCGGGTTTCTCCGGTCCCGCCTATGCCGTCGCGATGTCGGCGGACACGACCTGGGTCGGCACGGATGCGGGCCTCTTCTATACGGTGGGCCGGGACGGAGAGCTGCTGCAGCCGCGGGGTCTCGCGGGGTCGGTCCAGTTCAGGGGACCGGTGATCGGGCTCGAGTGGGAGGGTGAGCTGCTCGTTGCCCTCACGCCCGACCGGATGTTCTGGCGCAGCTCGAGTGGCCGATGGATCGCGGGCCCCGAGCAGCCCGCCCTCGGTCCGCTGCGTTCCTTCGTCATGAACGATGGCGGCGCATGGATCGCGGGTGAGCGCGGCGTCGGCTTTGCGCGGCTCGACGCACCGGTCGGCTCGATCGTCCTGCCCGGTGACCTGCCGGGCGAACCGGTGGACCTTGCCGTCGATGCGGACCACCTCTGGGTCGGAACGCTCGCCGGCCTCGTACGCTTCCGGCTCGCCGCGCTCCGATGAACACGCCGCTCGGCGCCGGCCCCGAGTTCGATCGCATCCGGAGCATCGCGAAGGAGCTCGCGGCCCACGCGGGCGACCTCGGCGACGACGCGGCAGTGGTTCCCGACGGCGACGGCTCGCTCGTGATCAGCACCGATGCGAGCGTGGAGGATGTGCACTTCCGGAGGGAATGGCTTTCGCTCGAGGAGATCGGGTGGCGCGCCACCGCTGCGGCACTTTCCGACCTCGCCGCGATGGGCGCCCGGCCGGTCGGCGTGCTGGCGGCGCTCGCCGTGCCGGCGAGTGCGCCTGCGGGAGATCCCGCGCTCGTGATGCGCGGCGTCGGCGCGGCTGCGAGCTCGACGGGCGCGTCCGTGATCGGCGGAGACCTGACGTCCGCCGCGAGCTGGGTCGTGACGGTGACGGTGATCGGCAGAACCGGACGCCCGGTACGGCGCCGCGGAGCACGGCCCGGGGATACGCTCTGGGTCACCGGTGCGCTCGGAGGTGCGCGCGCAGCGCTCACCGCATGGCAGCATGGCGGGAAGCCCGCGGCGGCCGCGCGTGCGGCCTTCGCGCATCCGGAGCCGAGAATCGAAGCGGGGCGCTGGCTCGCGGAACATGGGGCGCATGCCATGCTCGACCTGAGTGATGGCCTCGCGGCCGACGCCCGGCATCTCGCCGCTGCATCCGGCGTCCGGGTCGACATCGATCTCTCCCGCGTCCCGGTTGCCGGCGCGGCGGTTCCGGCTTCCCTCGCGCTTTCGCTCGAGCCTTCGCTCTTCGCGGCGCAGGGCGGAGAAGACTACGAGCTCCTCGCCGCGCTGCCGGACCGGTTCGGCGAGCCCGAAATCCGCGCCTTCGAAGTCGCGACCGGCCTCGCGCTCACGCAGGTCGGCACCGCGCATCGCGGCAGCGGGGTCCGATTCATGCTCCGTGGCGAGCGCGTATCGCTCGAGGGCTTCGATCACTTCCGATGATCGGCGTGCTGCGGTACGTGGCGGCGCTGGCCCTGTGTACCGGCGTGCAGGGCGGGTGGGTCATCCTCGCGTCGCTCTTCGGCGTGAAGCACCGGCCGGGCGGGGTATACGATCGCGCGCCGCGCGCCTGGGCACGGGGGCTGATTCGAATGACCGGCCTTCCGGTCCGGGTGAGCGGCCTCGAAAAGCTCGCCGCGCAGGCCCCCGTCGTCTACGTCTGCAACCACACCTCGTTCGCCGATATCTGGGTCCTGCTGGCGACCCTCCCCGGGTCGGTCCGCTTCGTGGCGAAGCGGGAGCTGCTCTCGGTGCCCTTCTTCGGCCGCGCCATTCGCGCCAGCGGGCAGATCCCGATCAACCGGCGCAATCTTCGTGACGCCTTTGCGGCGTACGATGACGCGGCCGTCGCGATCCGCGGCGGGATGTCCGCGATCGTCTTCGTCGAGGGAACCCGGAGCCGCGATGGCAGGCTCGCCGAATTCAAGAAGGGACCCTTCGTCCTTGCCATTCGTGCCGGCGTGCCGGTCGTCCCGGTGCACGTGGCTGGCGGACGCGACGCGCTGCCGCCCGGCGCATGGGGAGTGCGACGCGTTCCCGTGACCGTCAGCATCGGCTCGCTGCTTCCCACCGTGGACCTCGACTTCGACGACCGTGACGCGATCCTCACCGCGGCGCGCAGCGAGATGCTGCGGCTGGAGTGCGGCGTTGACGCACCTCCGGCCGGCGGCTAGAGTTTGGCGGCTCCTCCTCCCGACAAAGGTGACATGAGCACGATCATCGAAGTGCATGGACGCGAGATCCTCGACAGCCGCGGCAATCCCACGGTCGAAGCGGAAGTGGTGCTCGCCAGCGGAGCCACCGGCCGTGCGGCCGTGCCGAGCGGGGCATCGACGGGCGAGCGTGAAGCGGTGGAGCTGCGGGATGGCGAGCCGGACCGGTACGGGGGAAAGGGCGTCCGCCAGGCCGTGCGCAACGTCAATGAGGTGCTCGGTCCGCGGCTCGAGGGGATGGCGGCAACCGATCAGATCGCCGTGGACGCCGAGATGATGGATGCCGACGGCACGCCGAACAAGAGCAAGCTCGGCGCGAACGCGCTCCTCGCGGTGTCGCTCGCAACCGCGCGCGCGGCGGCTCAGGATTGCGGGCTGCCGCTCTACCGCTATCTCGGCGGTCCCATGGCGCGAGTGCTGCCGGTGCCGATGATGAACATCCTGAACGGGGGCGCCCACGCGTCGAACAACGTCGATGCGCAGGAGTTCATGGTCGTGCCGGTCGGAGCCGACAATTTTCCCGATGCGCTGCGCATGGGGGTGGAAGTGTTCCATGCGCTGAAGAAGGTGCTGGCGAAGGCCGGGCTCTCGACTGCGGTGGGGGACGAGGGTGGCTTCGCCCCGATGCTTCCGTCGAACGAAGCGGCGCTCGACGTCGTGATGCAGGCCATCGAGGCGGCCGGGTACGTCGCGGGCCAGGATGTCGCCATCACGCTCGACGTCGCTGCGTCCGAGCTCTATCAGGAGGGCCATTACGTCTTCAAGAAGGGGGATGGCAGCCGCCGCACCTCCGCCGAGATGGTGGATCTCTACGAGAGCTGGGTGCAGAAGTACCCGATCGTCTCGATCGAGGACGGCCTGGCCGAAGGCGATTGGGACGGCTGGGCACTGCTCACCGAGCGGCTGCACCACCGCGTGCAGCTCGTCGGCGACGATCTCTTCTGCACCAACGTGGACATCCTGGGCCGCGGCATCGAGCGCGGCGTCGCGAACGCGATCCTGATCAAGGTGAACCAGATCGGCACGCTCACCGAGACGCTGCAGTGCATCGAGCTCGCCCGCGGGCACGGGTACAACAACGTGATCTCGCACCGCTCCGGAGAGACCGAGGACACGTTCATCGCCGACCTCGCCGTTGCAACCGGCGCCGGCCAGATCAAGACCGGCTCCGCCAGCCGCACCGACCGCGTCGCCAAGTACAACCAGCTCCTCCGCATCGAGGGCGAGCTCGGGCGGAAGGCGAAGTACGCGGGCCGGTCGACGCTCGCGGGCGCGCGAAGTTAAAGGTTGACTT
>DASTUP010000090.1:0-12124 GCA_035759585.1 Gemmatimonadales bacterium
CGCAGCCGACGAAGCAATCGGGTAGTGTTTTCACCGCAACCCGATTGCTTCGTCGCTGCGCTCCTCGCAATGACGCGTCGTTCTGCCTTCCTCCGCATTTTCTCGATCCCCGCCGAAGGCCGCACGCCGCGCATACTCTCCCCATGCGTGACAAACCCTTTGCTGTCTACATCCTCACGACTCGGCGCCGCACGGTCCTCTACACCGGTGTGACCAACGACATCGGCCGTCGGATCAACGAACACAGAATGGGTCTTCGCCCTTCCTTCACTCGCCGCTACAATGTCACCCGCCTGGTCCACGTCGAATGGTTTCGCGACGCGCGCACGGCGATCGCACGCGAGAAGCAGATCAAGGGCGGCTCGCGACCCGACAAGGTTGCGCTCATCGAGAGGGGGAATCCCGGATGGAATGATCTGGCGGTCGAGATGGGGCTGGTTGCGGGTTGACGATTCAGGGCTACCCGATTGCTTCGTCGGCTGCGCCTCCTCGCAATGACGCTCGGGCTACCCGATTGCTTCGTCGGCTGTGCCTCCTCGCAATGACGTCAGAATGAACGCATACTTGAACGCCACCTCCCGCAGATAGTCGTACCGTCCCGACGCCCCGCTGTGCCCCGCGCCCATGTTCGTCTTCAGGAGAATCCGATTCGCATCCGTCTTCGTCGCCCGCAACTTCGCGACGTACTTGGCCGGCTCCCAGTATGCCACGCGAGGGTCGTTCAATCCGGTGGTGACGAGCATCGGGGGATACGCCTGCGGCACGACATTGTCGTACGGTGAGTACGACCTGATGTACTCGTAGTACGCCTTCTCCTTCGGGTTCCCCCACTCCTCGTACTCGATCATCGTGAGCGGAATCGTCTCGTCGAGCATCGTGGTCAGCACGTCCACGAACGGCACCTCGGCGATGACGGCCGCGAAGAGGTCGGGACGGAGGTTGGTGACGGCGCCCATCAGGAGGCCGCCGGCGCTGCCGCCGTTGATCACCAGGCGGTCGCGCGCGGTCCAGCCGGAATCGATCAGGTGCTCCGCCGCGGCGATGAAGTCGGTGAAGGTGTTGCGCTTCCTGAGGAGCTTCCCGTCCTCGTACCACCGCCGCCCCATCTCCTCGCCGCCCCGGATGTGCGCGATGGCGATCACGATGCCGCGGTCGAGGAGGGAGATGGCGTTCGAGGAGAACGTCGGATCGAAGTTGACGCCGTACGAGCCGTACGCCTGCAACAGCATCGGCGCCGGATGCAGGGGCGGCCCCCCTCGGCGGTCCCCGGCATCCGCCCCGCCATCGACCCGATACACGATCGACAACGGAACCCGCGTCCCGTCCCCCGCGACCGCGAATACCCGCTCCGTCCGGTAATTCGCCGGGTCGAACCCGCCGAGCACCGGCTGCCGCTTCATCAGGGTGGAGGCGCGCGTGCGCATGTCGTAGTCGATCACCGAGACCGGCGTCACCTGCGACGTGTACATCAGGCGCAGCGTCTCCGTGTCGAATTCCGGATTCCGTGCCGGCTCGACGGTGTAGACCGCCTCGTCGAACCGGATCCGGTGCTCTTCGCCCGTGGCGAGGTCGCGGATGCGGACGTGGGGCGTCGCTTCCTCGCGCTCGAAGATGGCGAGGTGGCCGCGGAAGGCGTCCACGGCGTCGAGCTTCACCGCGTCGCGGTGCTCGATCACCGTTTCCCAATCCGCCTTCGACGTGCTCGCGACGGGCGCTTCCACCAGCTTGAAATTGACCGCGCCGCCGTCGTTGGTGACGATGAAGAACTTCTCGCCATGGTGCTCCACCGCGTACTCGATCCCCGGCTCCCTCCGCGCGAGCAGGCGCGGCTGTTCGAAAGGCCGGTCGGTCTCGATGACGCGGATCTCGGAGCAGGAATGGCTGTTCGCGTAGACGAGGATGAAGCGCCGGCTCCGCGTCTTCTCGAGCGAGACGATGAACCGCCCGTCCGGCTCCTCGAACACCACGCGGTCCGTCTCGACCGACGCGCCCAGCTCATGGCGGTGCAGCCGGAACGGCCGCTCGGCGTCGTCGGTCGTCACGTAGAAGAGCACCCGCCCGTCCGCGCTCCACTCGACGCCGTAGGTGACCGGCGTGATCCGCTCGGGAAGGAGCTCGCCCGTGGCCAGGTCCTTCACGAAGAGCTCGTAGCGTTCGTCGCCGCTCAGGTCGATCGCGTAGGCGACGAGCCGATGATCCGGGCTCGGCCGGAGCGCACCGAGGCGGAAGTAAGGGCTTCCGCCGGCCAGCTCGTTCTGGTCGAGAATGACCTCCTCGAGTCCCTCGCCCAGCTGCCGCCGACGACAGTGTATCGGGTACTGCTTTCCCTCCTCGGTGCGCGCGTAGTACCACCAGTCGTCGATGCGCTCCGGGACGCTGAGGTCCGTTTCCTGGATCCGGCCGAGCATCTCGCGGTAGAGCTGCTCCTGGAGATCGGCGGTCGGCGCCATCAGCGCGTCGGTCCAGGCGTTCTCCTCCTCCAGGTACGCGCGGACTTCCGGGTTCTCCTTCTCCCGGAGCCAGAACCAGTCGTCCACGCGGGTGTCGCCGTGGGTGGTGAGGAGGGTGGGGCGGCGGGGGGCGCTCGGGGGGGTGAGGGACTCGGGGTACGGGTCCCGGGTGGGGGCAGGCGTCGCGAGAGCCTCGGCCTCCGACTCCGGTGCCGCAAGACCCGAGTCCCGAACCCCGGGACCCGCGACCCGCACGTCGAGCCCCGGGTCCCGCAACCCGAGACCCCCACCACTCCTCAACTCATTTGCCGACATTGCGTTCCTTCCATTCCTGCGACGCCCAGTTCCACGATCCCGGGGGAGGAGCAATCAAGGAGCGCGGGCCCGCCGGGTCAAGGTGGGCCGGTGTAACAGCGCAAAGCAATGTGTGCCAATGGCTTGCGGGGGTGAGCGGGGTCACGTCGCCGCACGGTCCGACGCCGTATCCTTCGGGCTCTTCGGGAGCAGGTTCGCGCCCCGGTCACTTGCCGGGGCGCCTGGAGAAACTCGAAAGGAAGGAACGACGATGCGCACGAGACGATTGATCGACGGCATGCTCGCAGGTGGACTCATCGCCTTTGCGGGCGCCTGCAACGAGACGCGCGACACCGGGGCCGTGACGACCGAGAAGGAAGGCGGGACGTCCACGACGCCGACGGCGGAAGTCGTCGAGGAGCGCGACAACGCGCTGGTGCGCGTGGTCAACGCGATCCCGGGCGGCGCCGCGAGCATCTATGCGGGCGACTCGCTCGCTTTCAATAATGTCGCCTATCGCGCGGTGACCGACTTCGAAGAGATGCCCGACGACTACTACGGCTTCAAGGTCGTGAACGCGGGTGCGCGCGCGGATGACGATGCCCTCGCCGCCAACAGCGAGAAGCTCGGCAACGGCGGGCACTACACGATCATCGCCCTCCCGGACGACGACGGCGACGCCGACGACGACGGCACCCTCCGCGTCCTCGACGACGACCTCAAGCCGATCACGAGCGGCAAGGCGCGCGTGCGGTTCGTGCACGCCGTGGCCGGCCTCGACGACGAGCTGAGCGTCTTTGCCCAGGGCAACGACAACGCGCTGGTGGATGGCGTGAACTACAGCCGCGAGGCTGGGTGGAACGAGGAAGACCCGTTCTCCGGCACGCTCGAGGTGCGCGCGGAGGATTCCGAGCGCCCGCTGGCGACGATCCCGAACGTGGATCTCAAGGCAGGGAAGAGCTACACCTACATCCTGACCGGCAGGCCGACGAAGGTCGACGTGATCCAGTTCTCGGACAGCGTCGCGCACGATCCGGATCGGGACGACATGATGCCGGATGATCGGACGGAGGAGAGGCGGTAGGGGGTGGATCGGAGGTAGCCAGGTAGCTGGGTAGGTGTCATCCCGACGCTGAGCGAAGCGAACTGGAGGGATCTACTCGGCTCGACCTGGTGCCATCGAGTAGCGCAAGGCGCAGTGGGGCGACTTTCCCGCTGCGCCTTGTCGCATCCCACCCGCCCGAATCGCGAAACTGCAGCCGCTGGCGAAATCCGTGAATCTGCAGGGCTATCGGATCCAAAGCGACGAATATTGTGGAAAACGCGACGCGGATCGCGCACGAGCGGACGCGCGTAGAATCCGACCGGACGCGGATCGAACACCACCGGACGCGGATCGGTTACGTGCGGACGCGGATCGGTTCCGGGGGGGCGCGGAGCGGTTCGAATGGATGCGGACCGATCCGGGCGAACGCGGATCTGGCCGGAGCAGACGCGGACTCGCCTGAGCGGACGTGGATCGGCTCGACGCCTGCGCGCGGTCGAGTAGGCGCGACGCGGACAGGAGCGACTGCGAAGCGGAAGACTGCGGGGCGGGGCGAATCGAAGCGGAGCCGATGCGGATCGAAGCTGTTGCGCCGCGGATCGCCCAGGCGCGGCCGACGACGCTTTGGAGCGGATGCGGATGCGTTCCAGCGGATGGGGATCCGATCGGAGCGGACGCGGTTTCATCCGATCGAATGCGGATGTTATCGGAGCGAGCGGAATTCCGCCGCGCCGAAGTCGGGGTCTGTCCGGGCGGCTGCGGGCTGGAGGCGTGCAGGCGCGGATCGGCGCGATGTGAACGCGAGGCAATTCGGTGGCGATCGAGAGGAACCCGCGGATGCTCGGATCTGAATCGGACGGACTCGAGAGCGATCGGCGGGACCGCTGGTCCGACCCGGGCGGGTCCTATGAGGAATGAGGCGAGCGGGGCGGCGCCGGCAGAAGTTCGATTCCGACCGACGCCCTCCCTCCGGCCACTGGGCTACCCGTTGTTCTTCTGCGTCTTCCCGTACGTCTTCGTCGCCTTCTCGCGCGCCTTTTCTTCGCCCATCGGTTCGCCCGGATCGCGCCCGGAGGCGCCCGGCTGGATCGGCTGTTCGGTGCGCTGGTTGCGCGCGCTGTCGATGCGGGACTTCTTGAGGTCATTGCGGTCGGCGTTGGCCATTGCGTGTCGCTCCCTGATACGTGAAAGACAGGGTTAACGCATCCTGCCGCGGCACGACATGACGGGGCTCACCATCCGACGGAATCGATGGTGAGTCCTTTTCTTAGCGGCCG
Organism: Gemmatimonadales bacterium; assembly: GCA_035759585.1. Taxonomy (GTDB): domain Bacteria; phylum Gemmatimonadota; class Gemmatimonadetes; order Gemmatimonadales; family GWC2-71-9; genus CAMLLJ01. Next base: position 5,067 of record DASTUP010000090.1, read on the forward strand.
GGACCTTCACGCCGGCCCCGGCAGCGTCCAGTGACTCGCCACCGCCTCCGCGAGCAGCGCGCCGACCATCGCGAGCTCCTCGGCTTCGGGCGCGGCGATGACCGCGGCGATGCCCAGCAGGGTGAACGCGTAGTTGGTCCATCGGATGACCCGTGCCGTCTCGTCCCACGAGGGGCCCGCCCGGAGCAGCGCGATGTTGATGGCGCCGAGGGAGAGGAGGGCCAGACCGGTCCCGACCGACCAGACGGCGTCCACCGTCCAGTGGCGATAGACGAACGGAGTCGCCGCGATGTGCGCGGCGCCGATCACGCCCACGACGGTGCTGGCCACGAAGTGCACCCGACGCCACGGCGAAGAGTCTGTCGTCATGAGGAATGAGGTAGAGGGAGCCGCCCGACTCGCTTCAAGGATCGCCATGAGGTGTCCCTGGCGGCAAGCGCCGGGGGCGCGGTCCTTCCGCTTTCCCCTCGCCCCCCGACTACCTTTCCCCCGTGCCCCACACCGTCCTGGTCCGGTGCCGCCGCTGCGGCGGGGAGATGAACTCGGACGCCCCGCGCTGTCCCTGGTGCGGGCAGCCGAGGCGGTTCCAGACGCTGCTGCCGCTGACGATCCTGGTGCTGGTGGGGATCGGCCTCATGTTCGCGGCCGGCGTGCTCCGGTGGGAGATGGTGCAGGAGACCTTCGCGGCGCTCTTCCCGAAGGGCTGACCGGGTGCTGCCGCTCTTCGCGCTCGCCATCTTCTCGAGCGCGTTCCTCCTCTTCCTCGTGCAGCCGATGTTCAGCAAGGTGGTGCTCCCGTTCATGGGGGGCGGCGCCGCCGTCTGGAACACCTCCGTTCTCTTCTTCCAGCTCGTCCTCCTCGCCGGCTACCTCTACGCCCACGTCGTCTCCACCCGGCTCGGCGCGCGCACGCAGGTCCTCGTGCACGCGGCGCTCTTCGCGGTCACGCTCCTCCTGCTCCCGATCGAGCCGAAGCTAGGCGCGCCGCCGCCCGGCGCGAGTCCCGTCGCCTGGCTGCTCGGCCTGCTCGCGCTTTCGATCGGAGCGCCGTTCCTGCTCCTCTCGACGACGGGGCCGCTGCTGCAGCGGTGGTTCTCGCGGGCGGGGCATCGTGACTCGGCGAATCCGTACTTCCTGTATTCGGCGAGCAACGCGGGGAGCCTGCTCGCGCTGCTCTCGTATCCGGTTTTCGTGGAGCCGTGGCTGACGCTCGCGGGACAGCGGGTGGGATGGAGCGTCGGGTACGTGGTTGTCGCGGGGCTGGTGGTTGCATGTGGCTGGACGGGCGCGAGAGGGATCACGGCCCCCGTCGCGCCTCCCTCCGGGGGGCACTCCGGGGTGACACCCCGCCTGACCCTGCACTGGATCGTGCTCGCGGCCATCCCCTCCGCCCTCATGCTCGCCGTCACGACCTGGATGACGACCGACGTGGCCCCCGTTCCCCTGCTGTGGGTGATTCCGCTCGCGCTCTATCTGCTGAGCTTCATCTTCGCCTTTGCCCGGCGGCCGAGGCCGGGGCACCGGTGGTGGGTGGAGCGGCAGCCGGTGGTGCTGGTGGCGGCGACGGTGCTGCTCTTCTTCGGGGACGAGGCGGTGTCGCCGATGTTCGCGCCGTTTCATCTGGTCGCGTTCTTCGTCACGGCGATGGTGTGCCACGGGGAGCTCGCGCGGCTCCGGCCGCCGCCGGAGCGGCTCACGAAGTTCTATCTCTGCATGTCGGTCGGCGGGGCGCTGGGGGGATTCTTCAGCGCGATCGTGGCGCCGCTGGTCTTCGATTCGATCGCGGAGTATCCGTGGCTCGTCGTTGCGGCGTGCGCGGTGAGGCCCACGCGTCATTGCGAGGAGCGCAGCGAGGAAGCAATCGGGGCGCGGTGGTCACGCCGCCCGCTTGCTTCGTCGGCTTCGCCTCCTCGCAATGACGTCCTCAGCCTCGTCCCGTTCGTCGTCGCCCTCCTCACGCTGATCTTCGCGACCACGCGCCTGACCGGGGCGGGGAACGCCGAGACGCGGGATCCATACTGGCGGATCGGGATCGGCGGGGCGTGTGGCGTGATGGCGCTCGCGCTCCTGCGCTCGCGGCGGCGGCCGCTCGAGCTGGCGGTCGGGGCCGGGCTGGTGCTCGTCGCTGGACATGCGGTGGAGCAGGCGCGGGGGAACGTGGTCTACGCCGAGCGGAATTTCTACGGGGAGCGGACGGTGCGCGAAGTCGGGCCGGCCTTCACCCTCGCGCACGGGACGACGACGCACGGGATGCAGTTCGCCGACTCGGCGCGGCGCGAGATTCCGCTCGCGTACTATCACCGCGGCGGGCCGGTGGGCGAGCTGTTCCGGAGCCTTCCCTTATCTCCGCTTCCGCTGCGCGTCGCGGTCGTGGGACTCGGCACCGGCGCGATCGCGGCATATGGGGAGGAAGGAGACCGCTTCGACTTCTACGAGATCGATCCCGCGATGGAGCGGCTCGCGAGGGATCCGCGCTGGTTCAGCTATCTCGAGGATTCGGAAGCCGACGTGCGCGTGATCCTGGGGGATGGTCGCCTGACGATGGCGGAGGTGCCGGACAGCTCGTACGACCTGATCTTTCTCGACGCGTTCAGCTCCGACGCGATTCCGGTGCACCTGCTCACGCGTGAGGCGCTGGCGATGTTCGCCGGGAAGCTGGCGCCGGAGGGGATTCTGGCGGTGCACCTGAGCAACCGGTACCTCAGGCTCGATCGCGTTGTTGCGGCGGCGGCCGACGACCTTGGTCTTCCCGCACGACATCGGGTGAAAGGGACCGCGGAAGATGACCGGCCGAAGGGGTACTTCGGGTCGTCGTGGGCTGCCCTGGCGCGGGACACGCTCCCCCTCGCGCCGCTTCCGCCGACCTGGACCCCGCTGGAGGCGCCCGAGGGACTCCGGGGTTGGACGGACGACTACTCGAACGTGCTCTCGGTCTTCCGCTGGCGGCGCTAGGCCGATTCGCCGCCAAACTGTCCTCTTTTTGCAACACTAGGGTTTTCCCTAGTAGCGCGTTCCCGCCACAGGTCCCATAATGGGAGAGGACCCCTTCTCCTGCATTTGCACCCGATCGGTCGGCGGGCGGCTACTGCCCGCCACCCGGGTGCAGAATCATGCACTGTAGAAACGCGGAGGGCGAATGGCCCCATACCTGCGGGCGAACCAGGGCATGCGAGAGACATATCCCGATTCCCGGATCCTCATCGTCGACGATGAGCCGGACAACCTCCGGGTGCTTGCGCGCATTCTCGCCTCGGCCGGCTACCGCGAGCCGGTCACGACGAGCGATCCGCGGGAGGCGGCGGCGCTTTTCCGCGAGCACGGCCCCGACCTCGTCCTCCTCGACCTCCACATGCCCGGCCTCGACGGGCTCGCCGTCCTCCTCCAGATCCGCGAGTTGAACCAGCCGTTCGAGTACCTTCCGGTCATCATGCTGACGGGGGACACCACGCCGGACGCGATGCGCCGCGCTCTCGGCGCGGGCGCGAACGACTTCATCACGAAGCCGTTCTCCATCCATGAAGTGCTGCTCCGGATGCAGAACCTCCTCGAGACGCGGCACCTCCACCAGACGATCATGGCGCAGAACCGCACGCTCGAGGCGCGGGTGCGCGAGCGGACCGCGGAGCTCGACGGCGCCTATCTCGAGACGCTGGAGCGCCTCGCGATCGCGGCCGAGTTCCGCGACGACGACACGGGGCGCCACACCGAGCGCGTCGGCGAGTCCGCGGCCCTGATCGCCCGTGAGCTCGGGCTCGGCGAGGACGAGGTGACGAGCATCCGCCTGGCCGCGCCGCTGCACGACGTCGGGAAGATCGGCATCTCCGACGCCGTCCTCCGGAAGCCGGGCCCGCTCACGGGCGAGGAATGGGAAGTGATGAAGTCGCACTCGACGATCGGCGCGCGCATCCTCTCGGGCGGCCGGTCGCCGGTGATGCGCCTTGCCGAGGAGATCGCGCTGCACCACCACGAGCGGTGGGACGGCGGCGGGTATCCCACGGGCGCGCGCCGGGAGGAGATCCCGCTCGCGGCGCGCATCGTGGCCGTTGCCGACGTCTTCGACGCGCTGACGTCGGACCGGCCGTACCGCGCCGCGGAGCCGGTGGGCGCCGTCATCGACTACATCCAGCGCTACAGCCGGGTGCAGTTCGATCCGGATGTCGCCGACCTCTGCGCGAAGCCCCGCATACTCGAGGGGCTGGTCGGCATCCGGGTGCGCGACGGCGTGGCCATGGCGCCCGCAACCGCGCAGTCCCGCCACCGCACGATCCCGCCACCCAGATCCATCACGCTCCGCATGCCGATCCGCGAACGGAACCGGCGGACGGCGGAGTAGGAGCAGCCCGTACACCCGTAGTAATCCGGATGCCTCGACGAATCGTGTCCGGATACCTTGCCCGTGTCATCGCACGGGAATCGATCCACCTTGCAGCTCATAGCCGTCGGCCTGAATCAGTCGAGCGCTCCGCTGGCAGTGCGGGAGCGGGTGGCGTTCGTGCCGTCGCAGGTCCCGGACGCGCTCGCGCAGCTCCTCGAGGAGGTCGAAGAAGGGTTCATCCTCTCGACGTGTAACCGGACCGAGATCTACGCGATCGTCGGCCACGCGCGGTCCGGGTCGCAGGTGCTGACGCAGTTCCTTTCCCGCTGGCATTCCATCCCCGCCGAATCGCTGAGCCCCAGCCTCTACAGCTTCACGCACGCCGCGGCCGCGCGGCACCTCTTCCGCGTCGCTTCCGGCCTCGACTCGATGGTCCTCGGCGAAGACCAGATCGTCGCCCAGCTCAGGAACGCCCTCGCCGTCGCGGGCGGCGCCGGCAGTCTCGGCCCCCGGCTGCACCGGCTCGGCGACGGCGCGCTCTCGGCCAGCAAGCGGGTGCGCACCGAAACCGCGCTCGGAAGCTCCGCCACGTCGGTCGTCTCGGTTGCGCTCGGTGCCGCGACGAGCCAGCTCGGCACGCTGGCGGACCGGTCGGTCGTGGTCCTCGGCGCCGGCCACACGGCCGAGCTCGTCGTGCGGCACTGCCGATCGGCCGCGCCTTCGGCCTCCATCACGGTGCTGAACCGGACACCGGGCCGCGCGAAGGCGCTCGCCGAGCGGCATGCGGTCTCCGCGGCGGGGTGGGGAGAGCTGCTCGGCCTGGTGGCGGATGCGGATCTCGTCGTGGGAGCGACGAGCGCCGCCGAGCCGGTGGTGCGGGCAGCGGATCTCCGCGAGGTGCTCCGCGCCGGCCGCGCGCTCGTCTGCCTCGACCTTGCCGTCCCGCGCGACATCGAGCCCGGCGTCGGCGCCCTGCCGAACGTCGTGGTCTACGACATGGACTACTTCCAGCGCTGCGCGGATGCCGGCCGGGAGCGGCGGGAGGCCGAGATCGCGCCGGCGGAGGCGATCGTGGGCGAGTGCGTGGCGATGTTCGAGGAGTGGTGGCGCGGGCGCGAAGTGGCGCCGGCCATCTCGCGGCTCCGCGCGCGCGCCGACGCGATTCGCGACGCCGAGCTCGAGCGGGCGCTGCGCCGGCTGCAGCTCGATTCCGCCGACGAGATGGTGGTGCGCGAGCTGGCCGCGCGCGTGCTCAACCAGTTCCTGCACCAGCCGATGACGACGCTCCGGAGCGATCCGGAAGCGGCCAACCTCGCCGCAGCGCTCGACCGACTCTTCACCCCGGGAACACCATGATCGACTCCGAGCCGGCCGCCGCGGCGCCGCGCTTCGTGCAGTACCTCTTCCTTCGTACCGATCCACTCTGGCGCCGGCTGCCGGCCGCGGAGCGGGACGCGGGCCGGAACGAATTCGCCGCGGCGATCGCCAAGGCGGCCCCGCGCGTCACGACGCACGCCTACAGCACGCTCGGCCTCAAGACGGGCGCCGAGCTGCTGCTCTGGTGGCATGCGGATTCGGCGGAGGTGGTCCAGGAGACGCTGGGAGCGCTGCTGCAGACCGGCCTCGGCCGCTACTGCGAGGTGGCGCATTCGCTCTTCGGGCTCACGCGCCCTTCCATATATACGAAGCAGCGGACCGCGCAGGAGCAGGCGCTGTACGAGCCGGACCGGCTCCGCTATCTCGTCGTCTACCCCTTCTCGAAGACGATCGAGTGGTACCTGATGAGCCGGGAGGCCCGCCAGGGCCTCATGAACGAGCACATGAAGGTGGGCCACGGGTTCAGCGACGTGCGGCAGGTCCTCCTCTATACCACCGGGCTCGACGACCAGGAGTTCATCGTCGCGTACGAGACCGACCGGCTGGAGCGCCACCAGCAGCTCGTGATCGACCTCCGCTCCACCGAGTCGCGTCGCTACACGCTCCGCGACACGCCGATCTTCACGGCCATTCACCGGCCCATCACCGACGCCCTCGGACTTCTCGGATGACCGACTCACTCTTCGTCCGCACCGCGCGACTCGAGACCACCGAGCGCACGCCGGTCTGGTTCATGCGGCAGGCGGGGCGCGTGCTCCCGGAATACCGCGCGCTCCGCGAGCGGTGGACGCTCATGGAGATCTGCCGGCAGCCGGAGCTCTGCGCGGAAGTGACGCTGCAGCCGCTCCGGCGCATGGAGCTCGACGCCGCCGTGATGTTCGCCGACATCATGCTCCCGCTCATCGGCATCGGCGTGGATATCGAGCTGGTGGACAACGTGGGTCCGGTCGTGCGCTTCCCGATCCGGACCCGCGGGGGTCTCGAGACGCTGCGACCCATCGACCCCGCGACCGACGTCCCGTTCGTGCTCGAGTCGGCGCGCATCGTGAAGCGCGAGGTGGGTCCCACGCGCGCCGTGATCGGGTTCGCCGGCGCGCCGTTCACGCTCGCCGCGTATCTCGTGGAAGGCCGGCCGTCGCGCGAGTTCCTGCATACGAAGGCGATGATGTACCGGGAGCCGGCGCTCTGGCACGCGCTCATGGACCGGCTCACCGGCATCATGATCGCCTACCTCCGGGCCAAGGCGGGCGCCGGCGCGGACGCGCTGCAGCTCTTCGACAGCTGGGTGGGCGCGCTGAGCCCCGAGGACTACGCCGCGTACGTCCAGCCGTACACACGCCGGATCTTCGAGGCGCTCCGCCCGTCG
>DASTUP010000091.1:0-14775 GCA_035759585.1 Gemmatimonadales bacterium
TGCGGGGGGCGGCTTCCTGGCGCGGAAGATTTCGAGGTACAGGCCGGAGTGGGTTGCCGTTCTCGGAATCGGCGCGTATCGGACGGCGTTCGGTAATCCGCGCGCGACGGTCGGAAAGCAGTCACGACGGATCGGGGCCGCGAGTCTCTGGGTCCTCCCGAGCCCGAGCGGACTCAATGCGAATCACCAGCTTGCGGACCTCGTCGCGGAGTTCGGTCGGCTGCGGGACGCCGCGTTCGGACGGCGCTGATCATGGGCGGTGCCCGATACTGCATGAAGCGATCGCCCACGGAGCGTGATGTACGACGCAGTATTCGAGCTCCCGGAGAGCCGATATTCGGAGCTCACTCTCCTCCGAGGAGTCGGACATGCGGAAACGCTCCCGCGGCACGCTCGACAGGGTTCTGGAGTTTTCGACGGTGGCTGCGACCGGGGCCGCATTGCGGAAGGCGCCGATTCCCGGCATTGCGCGGTTTGCCGTGACCCCGCTCCTCCTGCGCGTGGCGCGCAACAGGCGCGCCCGAAACATTCTGCTCGGACTGGCCGCGGTGGGGATCGTCGCAACGCTGTTGTCCGATTACACCGGCCGGGGCGAGCCGGAAGAGTGGGACGAGCCGTACTGAATCCCGGCGGCAGCGCGCGGCCTCAGTGGCCGCGCTCGATCCGGTAGAGGAGATCGGCCCCGGTCTCCGCACCGGTCTCCGCCTGCAGCGTCCACTTGCGGGAGAGCAGGTACCGCAGCCGAAGAGTGCTGATCGGATCGAACAGGCCGATCCCGTAGCTCACGTAAAGACTCGGCGAGAGGTACGTCCCCGCCACGAACGACGCCTCGTGAAATCCTCCTTCCGACTCGATGCGCGCATCATCCAGTCCGAACCCCTCGCCGAGACTGCTCGCGAGAACGCTGCTTCCCCGAAGCCCGAGCGAGCTTGCCGCGCGCGAGAGGAGACTCCCGTCCGCGCCGGCGCCTTCGCCGGGCGGACGTCCCGTGACGATGTAGTGCAGCGCCGAGTTCTGCGACATCGAGGGGTCGGACCAGATGGTCACGACTGGTGACTTCAGCGTGCCGCTGATCTGCAGCCCCGCCACCGTCCCGTCGTCCGCCGTGCGACTGGCGCGGATCGAAAGGCCCGGATTGTCGACCGGTCCGCCCGCGAACTGCACGCGTCCCTGGGACACCGAGAGGTCCTGTCCGTATGCCTTGTACCCACCCTCTTCGATGATCACTGCACCACTCGCGCGCGTCGGCCGCATCGGAGTCTCCAGGATCACCAGCGCCCCATCGAGCTCCGCGTTGAAATTGAAGCCGCTGAACGAAACGCTGTCGCCCAGGACGATCTCGACTTCCGCCCTGATGGGCCGAGCCGACGGCGCAGCGAGTGATTCGCCGACGAAGACGACGTCATCCGACGGCGGCACGGCGAACTCCGGAATCTCGGTCAGCTGCATTCGCGCGAGCGGAACGTTCACCGTACCGGTGAGGTCGATCGTGTCGGCGATGAGGGTGACGTCGATCTCGGGGTCCACGACCGCATGCAACTCGGCGGTGTTCATCACCTCGAAGTCCCGCCCCCTGATCTCGAGATGGCCGGGGCGCTCACTCGAGGAGCGGACCGGCGTGGTGCCGGCGAGCGTTACCTCGCCGCTGCCCGAGGCAGCCCGTCCCTCGATGCGGACATCGCCTTCGGGCGTGCCGACCGCGTCGAGCCGGATCTCTCGATAGAGGGCGCCCAGGAGCGGCAGCCGCATCGCTCCGTCGCGCACGTGCAGCCCGCCCGTCCACGTCGGGTCCCCCACCGTTCCGGACATGCGGACGTCGAGGTCGAGCTCACCCGCGAGGCTGTCGATCTCGGGCGAGAATGCCTCCGCGAAGGAGAGATCCGATACCTGCCCCTCGAGCGTCGCTTCCAGCGGCTCGTTCGCGAGTGGCCGGCCGATACGGCGGAAGCCCGGAAGACGGAACGTTCCGCCGATCGTGCCGAGCGTCGTGCCCGCCGTATCGTCGAATGCGAGCTGCAGCCCTCCGGTGATTCCGTCTCCTCCCGCCCGGACTTCGAGCGCCGTGGTGTCGAGGCGGATTTCCTCGAACGCTCCCGCTTCGACGTACGCGAATCGCACGTCGGACGGAACGACGCGAAGCTCGCCGGTGAGGGTGCTGTCAGGTGCGACGACCGCCGCCAGCGTCCCGACGAGTCCTCCGCGCGTAATCGTACCCGTCTGCGAGCGCGCAACGAACTCCTCGATCCTCAACTCGGCTTCGATGTCCGGCGTCGCGACGCGTCCCGTGGCTTCACCGTGGAGCCTGACGCGCCCGCCGAGGCTGTCGTAGCGATCGGTGATCGCGCGCGCAAAGGCGAGGTCGGGAAGCTCGGCGTCGAGCGTGAGCCTGAGGGGCTCCGGGCCGAGCGGCGCTCCGGCCGCGCGATATTCGGGAAGGGTGAGTCGGGACTGGAAGGACATGATGCGCGTGCCCGCGGTGTCACTCACGCCCAGTGCGAGCAGGACGCTCGATCCATCGGGTCCGGCGGCCGCGACGATGCCGCCGCTGTCGACGAGGACGCGCCGCGGAAAGTCGTCGAGCGTGTAGTCGTAGATGACGCCGCGGGGGACGGCGGTCAGTTGGCCCGTTACGCGCCCCGGCTCGACCAGCGTGCCTGCGGCCGCGATCTGAAGAGAGCCCTGCCCGGCACGCCCGCGCGGGAGCCAGACGAAGATGCTGTCGAACGAGAGGCGGCCATCGAAGGCAGGCGAGCCGACGGTGCCGGCCAGGCGGGTTTCGAGCGTCGCGCGGCCGGCGAGACTGTCGAGAGCGGGGAAGAAGTCGGTCATGACCGCCAGGCTGTCCATGCGGCCGGTGATCTCGCCCTCCAGTCGCTGCCGGGAGAGCGCAGGCCCGAGCCGCGTGAATCCGGGAACCGCGACGGTGGCGGAGAGCGAGGCCATCGCGCTGCTGTCATGATGCAGCGCGCGGACCGCCCCTTCACCATGGAAGCCGCCGGCATCGGCCACGAGGCGCATGCTCGCGCTGTCGAGGTAAAGGCGGCGCGCGGCGGTATCGGACAGGCGGTGGTAGGCGAGGGCTGCATTTTCGGCACGCGCGAGCACCTCCCCCGTAAGGCGTCCGCCCCGCGACTCCGCTTCGAGCGACGCGCTCACCGTTCCCTCCAGCGACTGGCTGTCGCCGAAGAGGGAATCGGGCACGAACGAATCGAGCAGGGCGAGCGGGAGCGCCTCGACCGTACCCGCGCCCCGCCAGCTCGCGCCTCCAAGCCACGCTCCGCGCCCGCAGATCCGCGCGCCCGGGCTCTCCGGCGAAGTGAGACAGGCATTCCCCACGGTTGCCGACTGCATCGTGCCGGCGAGCGTCACCGGCGCCTCCAGCTCCCAGCTGCCGTACGCTCCGGTCTCCGCCAGGAACCGCTGCACCCTCCCTCGCCAGGTCCTTCCCGAAAGACCTCCCGCAGCCTCGAGCGAAACACTCTCCGTCGTGGATACCGCTTCGGCCGTGAGCCGGTGGTTCGTGCGCGTGCCACGCAGCACGAGATCGACGGTGTCGAAGGCGAGCGGCCCGGCGACGGCGGCGAGCGCGCGCAGATCGACATCCGTGCGCCCGCGCTCGGAAAGCCCGATGTCGGCACGGCCGCGCGCACTCGCGGCCGAGTTGCGGCCGAGGCGCAGGCGGCTGCCTTCGAAGGTGGCGCGCACGCGCGGCGCCTCGCGGGTGCCGCGCACCGTGCCGCGCGAGCGGAGTGCGCCCGCGGCGTCGGGAAGCGCGGTTCTCAGGTCGCCGATGGCGAGCGCGAAATCGGCCGACACGGTATCGGCCACCGCGCCACGGCCCGAGAGCCGGGCGCTTCCCCAGGTGACGGCAAGGCTCGGGACGGCAGCGGCCTGGCCGGCGAACTCGATTTCGGCTGTGCCACCGAGGCGCTGTCCGCGAATCGCGCCGCCCAGCGAATCGATGCGCACGCTGCCAACGGGCCCGATGCTGTCGAGATGGCCCGAGGTGCTGGCGGTGAACGACAGCGCACCCGGCCATTCCGCCGGATTCTCGAGCAGGCGGGCCGGCTCGACATCGATGCCGCGAACGCCGAGCTGCCACTCGGTGCGCGGCCACCAGGCCAGGCGTCCGACGGCGTGAACGCTCCCCTCGAACACGGCGGCGGTGGAGTTGTCGATCGCGACGTGATCGAGATCGCCGGTGCCTGCGACCACCACCGGAACGTCGCGCGCCTGCGGGAGCGACAGCTCGGCCTCCGCAATGAAGCGATAATCCTCGGCCCGACCGTCGAGGCGCGCGGTGCCATGGCGGATCGTGACGTCGCCGGCCGCATCGACCGAGAGATCGCGCACGAGGACATCGTCCAGGATCACGTCCATCGGAAGGCGCGGGCGCCGGCCGGCGGCGGTGTCTTTCGGCGCGGAGTCGGCAATCGTGACATGGACGCCGGTTGCGTGGAGGCGGTCCACGCGCACCTGCCGGCGAATGAGGCCGGTCGGCGTCCAGTCGAGCAGCGCGCTGTCGATCGTGACGGCGAACGACTCCTTCAGCACGGACACGTCGCGTACGATGAGCGGACCGCGGATGCTGCCGCTCATGCTGCCGATCGTAATGCCGTCCCCTGCGCGCGCGAGCACCGACGTGAGGAGTCGCCGGGCGACGCGCTCGCTCGACAGCCCGTACCAGAGAAGGCCTGCCATTACGACGAGCAGGACGCCGAAGCCGATGGCCACGCGCCGGAGGATGCGGCCGGCGCTCACAGGTCCGGCCCGATCGAGAGATGAATGCGGAACGGCGCGTCCTCTTCCGAGATCGGGAACGCGCCGTCCACGCGGATCAGGCCGATCGGAGAGATCCATCGCACGCCCGCGCCGACCGCCTGCTCGAGATCGAGCGCGAAGTCCTCGAGTGCGTTACCGGCGTCGGTGAAGACAGCGACGGCCCAGCGCGGAGTGACGCGATAGTCGAGCTCCAGGCTGCCCACGACGAGATTGCGGCCTCCGGTGATCTTTCCCTTCGCGTCCTGCGGACCGAGCGACTGGTAGCCGAAGCCGCGGACGCTCTGATCGCCGCCGGCAAAGAAGCGGAGCGTCGGTGGCAGCCGGCGGAACTGGCTCGTGAAGATCCGGCCGAGCTCGGCGCGCACGAGCGCGCGCGTCCTGCCGCCGAGGCTTCGCACGATCTTGCCGCTCGCGCTGACGCGCAGGAGCGACGCGGTGGAGAGCACGCCGTCGTGCGCCGCCTGGAGGTCGAGTCGGGTCCGTATGCCGCTGCTCGGGAAGATCCGGCTGTCGGACCGCGTCCGCTCCCAGCTCGCACCGGGGAGGAAGAGCGTGGAGGTCGCGCTGTCCGTTGCGACGCGGAACGCTTCGCGCTGCCAGGAAAGCGAGAAGGTCTCGCGCCAGCCGAGGCGGGGCCGGCTGAGCCGGACGCTCGCGACGTAGGTGCGGCTCGCACTGGTCGCCGGGTTCAGGATGGCATAGCCGGCCAGAAGGGTGAGGATCCCCTTCGGATGCGCGAACGCGGGAACCATGTACTGCACGGACGCGCTCCGCTCGATGAATGAGCCGACGATCTCCGCCTCGGCGTGATGGCCGCGCCGGTTGAGGCGGCGGAGCCGCGCGATACCCCGCCCGCGCGGTCCGTTGTCGGTGCCGTATCCGATGCCCGCCTCGAATGCCTGCGGCGGCCGCGGCACGAGGACGACGTCGATCGGCACGAGCAGGCTATCGGCCCGCTCCGGCCGGGGGATCACCTCGACCCGCTCGAAGTAGGGATCTTCCGCCAGGCCGGCCTGCAGCTCGAGGACCTTGTCCCGCTGGTAGGGGTCCCCGGTCGCGAAGGGCACGCGCGTGCGCAGGAACGACGTGTCGAGGATCGACTGCTCGAAGTGCACCGGCCCGAACCGGTATCTCGGGCCGGTCGCGAAGTGGATCACGATCTCCGCGGTGGCGGCCTCGCGATCGACCCGGATGACGCTCGTATCGAAGTCCGCGGTGAGGTAGCCGCTGTCGCCCGCGAGCGTGATCAAGCCGAGCTTTGCGGTTTCGTACGGCAGGTGTCGCAGCGTGTCGCCGCGGGCGAGCGGGAACCCGGTGACGGCCTCGTGAAACGCCGGATCGTCGGCGCCCTCGCCGAAGAGCGCTACGTCGACCCGCGTCACGATCGTCGCCGGCCCGGGATCGATGACGTAGCGGGCCACGAGCAGGTCGCCATCCTGCTGGAGCGACTTCCGGATCCGCGGCCGGTAGTACCCGAATGGCTCGAGCGCTGTTCCGATATCGGCATCCGCCGCACGATGCAGCCGCACGGCGCGATCGAGCGACAGGGCCCCGGTGTCGGCGGCACGCGAGATCTCGAGCACGGTGCGAACGTTGGCGGCCAGGGGCCCGTCGACACCCTCGATCCGGACGGTGACGGGATGCGGGCCGGGCGTGAGCTGGGCGGCTGCTCGACTCCCCGCGACGAGCGAAACCATTCCCCAGAGGAGGAATGCGCGCGCGGGGGAGAGAAGCGGACGGCGATGCATGGGCCCCCACATTACGCCCTCCAGCGCCGCGAGGTCGGTGAAGCCCGTCACAGGAGCATGTAGATTCCTGCATGCCTCTCACCACTCCGCGTCATCTCCGTCCCGCCGCCGGCGAGCTCCCGTTCGACCTGGCCGCCGCGCTCCGCCACCTCCGCCGATCCGATCCGGTGCTCGCCCGGGTCATTCGAAAGGCAGGCCCATGCGCGCTCCGCCCCAAGGCCACCCAAAGCCTCTTTCATGCGCTCTCGGAATCGATCGTCTACCAGCAGCTTTCCGGAAAGGCCGCAGCCACGATCTTCAGCCGGGTGGTCGCGCTGTACGCGCCGAAGCGGTTCCCGACTCCTGCGGATATCATCGCGACACCCGATCTCCGCCTCCGCGCCGCCGGCCTTTCCGCAGCGAAGACCGCGGCGCTCAAGGACCTTGCCGCAAAGACCATCGACGGCACGGTTCCATCGCTTGCAAAGGTCCGGCGTCTGAAGGACGAAGAGATCATCGAGCGACTGATCCAGGTGCGTGGCATCGGTATCTGGACCGTGCAGATGCTGCTGATGTTCCGGCTCGGCCGGCCGGATGTCCTGCCAACGGGGGATCTCGGCGTCCGGAAGGGCTTCGCCATCGCCTATGGCCTGGATGAGCAGCCGACGCCGGGAGAGCTCTCCGAGCATGGCGAGCGGTGGCGGCCGTACCGGACGGTCGCGAGCTGGTACATGTGGCGCGTGCTCGATTGAGCGGAGAGATGCCGGAGCGTGGGATGACGCCGGACGAATTCCGCCGGCAGGCGCATGCGCTGGTGGAATGGATGGCGGATTATCTCGCCGATGCCACCGCGCACCGCGTCGTACCGACGGTCAGCCCCGGCGACATCACTGCGCAGCTGCCGGCGAACCCGCCCGATCAGGCCGAGCCCTTCGACGCGATCCTGGCCGATTTTCAGCGCGTCATCGTGCCCGGGATGACGCACTGGAACCATCCCGGCTGGTTCGCCTATTTCCCCGGCAACAACAGCCCACCGAGCGTCCTCGCGGAGATGCTGACGGCAACGCTCGGTGCGCAGTGCATGTCGTGGCAGACCTCGCCGGCCGCGACGGAGCTCGAGCAGGTCACGCTCGACTGGCTGCGCGGGATGATCGGCCTCCCGCCGGACTTCACCGGCGTCATCCAGGACACCGCCTCCACTGCGACGCTCGTGGCACTCATCTCGGCGCGCGAGCGGGCGGCCAGGCGCGCGTCGAACGGGAGTGGCCCGGGGCCAGCCGGTCGAGCGCTTGCCGTCTACGCGTCGGGCGAAGCGCACTCGTCGGTGGCAAAGGGAGCGAAGCTCGCCGGATACGGCAGTGCGATGCTGCGCTCGATTCGAGTGGACGATCGGTTCGCCATGCGACCGGAGGCGCTGCGCGAAGCGATCGAGGCGGACCTCGCCGCAGGTATTCAGCCCGCCTGCGTGATTGCGACGATCGGCACGACCTCTTCGACGGCGATCGATCCCGTGCCCGCGATAGCGGCCATCTGCAGGCAGCACGGGGCGTGGCTCCATGTGGACGCCGCCTACGCCGGTTCCGCGGCCATCCTTCCAGAATGTCGGGCTCACTTCGACGGCATCGATCTCGCCGACTCGTTCGTCTTCAATCCCCACAAGTGGCTGCTCACGAACTTCGACTGCTCGGCGTATTTCGTCCGGGACGTGGATACCCTCCTTTCGACGTTCGGCGCTACGCCGGAATACCTCCGGACGCCGCACGACGCCCGCGTCACCAACTACCGCGACTGGGGAATCCAGCTCGGCCGGCGGTTCCGGGCACTCAAGCTCTGGTTCGTGATCCGGAGCTATGGAGTCGATGGGCTCCGGGCAATGCTGCGGAAGCACGTGGCGCTCGCCGCGGACTTCCGGTCCTGGGTCGAGTCCGAGCCGGGGTTCGAGGTGATGGCGCCTTCGCCCTTCGGACTCGTCTGCTTTCGACACGTTCCCGGCGGGATGGCCGGTGAGGCGGTGCTCGAGGCACACAACCGGGAGGTGCTCGACCGTGTCAATCGGTCAGGAACTGTTTACCTGACACACACTTCGCTCGGCGGCCGCTTCGCGCTGCGGCTGGTCGTCGGCCAGTGGCGGACGGAGCGGGCGGACGTCGAGCGCGCCTGGGCCCTCATCCGGAACGCTTCCGGCGAGACGCGATTTTCACGATAGAACGAATCCTTTTCACGGCGTTTTCACGCCGCCCCGCGATCCTTCTCGCCTCTTGACCGTTCGGACAGTACTGAAAATCGCAGCTCCCTGACCTCGCGGCCATCGTGGCGGCCGCGGGAGTGCCGTGCAGGGACCGCACAAGAGGCCGGCCCGGGCCGAACGACGGGCGGGCACCGAAGCATTCCAGCACTCATCACGTCGGACAGGATTGCAGGATCCGTAGCGGCGGGAACCGGCCGGGGATTCGGCAGCGGGTCCAATGCGCCGCGAAACACCCGGGCAACTCCGGAATGAGGTATCCCGGAGCCCCTTCATCGTCAACACCGTGGGGTGGCTTGTGCGAAATCGCCGTTCGATTCTCCTGAGGCCCTGGTGTCGCGGGGCTCTTGCTGCCGGGACGCTGGTTCTGGCAGTGGCCTGCAGTGGTGACTCTCCGACTGAATCCAGCAACATCAACACACCTGTTCCGATCGTGCCGACCTCGGATGATCCGATCGCTCTTGGGGTCGGCGAGGCGGGGAACGGGGCAGGGCAGTGCATGCAGGACGATTCCGAGGACGCCGGACTTACTTCGGGGGGAACGCCACTCAACTGTACGGCGAACGACATCGACATCGCATCCGCCACCGTCACGGCATACTCGTTCGACGACGTCACGTACACGCCGCTGCCTCCAGGCGAGGCGATCCAGTGCAACGAAGGCCAGACGATCTTTGCGGAGACCGAGGCGCTGCTGCAGAACAATGCGCAGGAGCGGTACGACATCGGCGTCTGGATCGCGACGGACGGCGGCGATGCCCTCACGGGATCGTGCCTCCACTTCAACCTGGTGCTCGAAGAGGCCGGCGTCGCCGATCTGGACGGGGGCGACACCTGCGGCGACATGGCGGCGGGCGGGCTGACGACCGTCAAGCTCGACACGCTCCAGCTCGTCTGCAATGCGAACGAGAATGGCTTCGTGGAAGTCGGCGCCTGCGTCGGCTGGCAGAACCAGCTCAACGGGCCGGAGCGTGTATGCG
Source organism: Gemmatimonadales bacterium (assembly GCA_035759585.1). Classification (GTDB taxonomy): domain Bacteria; phylum Gemmatimonadota; class Gemmatimonadetes; order Gemmatimonadales; family GWC2-71-9; genus CAMLLJ01. Next base: position 9,735 of record DASTUP010000091.1, read on the forward strand.
CGGACCCAGGCTCTCCGCAGGACTTCCGCTTCAAGACGACGCCGGACACGAAGTCGAAGTGCAACTGCGAGCCGTTCGAGTTGCCGATCATCGTCAATCAGACGGCCAAGCTCGAAGTCGTGAAGGCGTGCGTTCCCGCGGCGATTCCGGGCGCAACATTCGATCTCCTGATCGACGGCGTTGTCGAGGCGACCGACGCAGCCTGCGGCGGCACCACCGGCGCCCAGACCGTGTCCGCCGGCACGAACGAGGATCCGGGCGATGACCACACCTTCGCCGAATCCGGCTTCACGGCGGCCGACTACACGACATCGTACGCCTGCGTGAACCGCGTCGGCGGCGGAGACCGCGGCAGCGGCACGAGCCTCGGCCCGAACAACATCACGCTGCAGCCGGACGACGACGTGATCTGCACGTTCACCAACACGAAGCAGGCGAGCCTCAAGATCATCAAGGACGCAGTGCCGAACTCGGCAACGGACTTCGATTTCGACGCCACGGGAGCCGGTCTGCCCGCGGATATCGATCTCGACGACGACGCCGACCCGGGCCTGCCGAACTTCGCACTCTTCAGCCAGCTCACGCCCGGCGGGACGCGGACGGTGACGGAGACTGCGTCGGCCACGCACACGCTCACCGGCATCGCCTGCACCGGCGCCACGACCAGCACCGTGCAGATCGGAGCGGATGCCGACTTCGATGCCGGCGACGCAGGCGTGACGGTCGGACTCGCCGCTGGGGAAGACGTGGTCTGCACGTTCACCAATACGGCGAACGGGTCGATCACGATCGTCAAGGATGCGGCGCCGAACGACGCGCAGGACTTCGACTTCGACGCTACGGGCGCCGGCGTCCCGGCGGACATCGACCTGGACGACGATGCCGATCCGGGCCTGCCTAGTTCTGAGACCTTCAGCAACCTCGCGCCGGGGTCGCGCACGTTCACGGAAACTGCGGTGACCGGCTGGGATCTCACCAACATCCAGTGCACCGGCCAGACCAGCAGCACGGTCGTGATCGGCGCGGCCGGCGGGTTCAATGCCGGAGACCTGTCAGCGACGGTCGGACTGGCGGCGGGGGAGAATGTCACCTGCACCTTCACCAATTCGCGCAGGCCGCGCCTGATCGTCCAGAAGGTGGTCGTGGGCGGCGGCACGCAGTCGTTCGACTTCACGCGGAACCCGGGCGGCGTCGCCTTCTCGCTGCTGAACGGCGGCGAGAACAACAGCGGATTCACCCTGGCCCCGGGCGTCTACACCGTCTGCGAGCTCGATCTTGCGGTGACGTGGACCGCGACCGCGACGATCGACGGCGCGCCGGCGACCCTGGTCAATCCGGACTTGCCGGAAGACCACGGCAACCGGTGCGTCTCGGTGACGCTGGCCTACGGCGATTCGAAGACCGTCGTCTGGACGAACAACGCACCGCCGCCTCCGGGCGGAGATGCGCGGACGATCGGCTACTGGAAGAACTGGTCGAGCTGCACGGGCGGCCGGCAGTATATCAAGGCCCAGGCGTCGGGGGAGCTCGACAAGACCCTGGACTTCTACCTCCCGACCGGCAGTGCGATCTATCCGATCGGCGACCTCACCGGCACCCCGGCGCTCTCCTGCGCGCAGGCGGTGAATCTGCTGAACAAGAGGCCGATCAACTCGACCAAGAAGGCTGCGAGCGACCCGGCGTATAACCTGGCTGCGCAGTTCCTCGCAGCGCGCCTGAACTACGCAGCGGGTGCCACGCAGTGCGCGGCCGCGACGACCGCAATCGCGTCGGCGCAGACGCTGCTCGATGCCATCAACTTCAACGGCACGGGCAGCTACAAGAACATGGGTGCATCCAACGTGACCCTGGCCAATCAGCTGGCCGCCACGCTGGACAGCTACAACAACAACACGCTCTGCCCCGTCGTGCCGTAGGGCACCACGAGGCAGGGCAGGTCAGGGAGTGGGGGCCCGGCTTCGGCCGGGCCCTCCGCTTCCGCACCCCGGACCCGAACCGTACATTGACCGTTCCCCACTTACGCCCGAAGGCTCCAATGGCATCATCGATGGCGAACAGGTATGGCGCGCTGCTGCTCGGTGCGCTCACAGCGGCTGCGGTTGCGGGCTGCAGCGACCGGAATGCCTCGGCCGCGACTGCTGACCGGGCTCGCGGCCCGTCGACGCCGGCGGCCGATGAGGCAATTCCCGATACCCTTGCATCGATCGGCAGCGAGAAGGTGACGATGGCGGATGTTCGCTCGCGCGTCGGCACGGAGCTCGACCAGATGGAAACCCGCTACCGGATCTCGCGCCACGCCCTCGTCGAGAAGACGCTCCGGCAGCTGCTGCAGGAACGGGTGGTTCTCGAGGAGGCGAGGAAACAGGGGAAGTCGCTCGAGGAAATGGTCGTCGCGGAAGCCGGCGGGGCCGAGCCCAGCGAGGTCGAGATCGCGGCGTGGTACCAGGAGAATCAGTCACGCGTGAGCGGGCGGACCCTCGACCAGATCCGGCCCCAGATCGCGGAGCTCCTTCGCAAGGAGCGCCGCGTCGCCGCACTGGAAGCGATCGAAGCACGCATGAATCGCGAGCGCAACGTCACGGTCCACTTGCAGCCGCTTCGCCTGGACGTCGACGACCCGGCGGCCCCGGCACTCGGCCCGGCCAACGCGCCGGTCACGCTCGTCGAGTTCTCGGATTTCCAGTGCCCCTTCTGCGGGCGCTTCTACCCGACGCTCCACCGCCTGGCCGGCACGTACGGCGACAAGCTCCGGATCGTCTACCGCCAGTATCCGATCGCGAGCCTGCACCCCAACGCCGTCAAGGCCGCCGAGGCGTCACTCTGCGCCAACGAGGAGGGGAAGTTCTGGGAGGCGCACGACCTGATGTTCCAGGAGCAGGATCGGCTCACCGTCCGTGAGCTCAAGGCCATGGCGGGCCGGCTCGGCATCGACCGGGGCAAGTTCGACACCTGCCTCGATTCGGGCCGCTATACCGAACAGGTGCAGAACGATCTTGCGGACGGGGCCCGCTTCGGCGTCACCGGGACTCCGGCGCTCTTCGTCAACGGCATTCCGATCGACGGGGGTGCGGTGCCTTACGAGACCGTGGTACGCGCCATCGACGCCGAGCTCGCCCGGGCGAACTGACCCGGGTCCGGAATGCAAAGCGCGCGAGGGAAGCTCCCTCGCGCGCTTTGCCGTTGCAGCCCCCACTCAGACTGTAACGATGACTTCCGAAGAACAGGCCCCGCCCGACGATGCTGATTCGCAGACGCGGATCCGGTATGTCGCGGACCCGCGTCCCGATGGGCGGAAGCTGTAGGAGCCCGTGTTCGCGACAGTCGCGGCGACGCGGCCGTCGACTTCCACGTTGACCTTCGACGTGGTTGCCCCGTGCCACGAAAGGGAAATGAGCGTCTTCCCCTTCGTCCTTCGGCCCGAAGCGGACAGCTCGAGCAGCGTGGCCGGCTGGTCGGGCAGCGGCACCGGAAGATCCAGAGCGGCGGGAACCGGAGCGAAGAGGAGGTCGGCTGGCCCGTCCGGCGCAGCGACGGCGCCCCGGGTGCTTGCGGCCGCCAGCGCGGCAGCAACGTCGCCTGCGCCGGCCTCCGGATTCGATTCGAGCCAGAGGGCTGCCGCACCGGTCGCATGTGGCGCAGCCATCGACGTGCCGCTCATGACGTACGAGGTCGTGTCGGTGAGGATGCTCGCCGACCGGATGAGGTTTCCGGGCGCGTACCAGTCGACGCAGGCCCCGTGATTCGAGAACGACGCTCGCGCGTCGTTCGCGTCCGCCGCCGCAATCGTCATTGCCGCAGGCAGGCGCGCAGGACTGACCGCGCATGCGTCGGACGCGCCGTTCCCCGCGGCCACGGAGACCGCGATGCCGGCCTCGATGACGCGCTGCACGGCGGCATCGAGTTGATCGTCCGCGGGGCCCGACAGCGAGAGATTGACGACGGATGGGCCATTCCAGTTCGACAGGACCCAATCGAGGCCGGCGATGACCGACGCCGTGGTGCCCTTGCCGGCGCAGTCGAGTACGCGCACGGAGATCAGCCGGAGGTCCTTTGCGACGCCGTAGGTCTCGCCGCCGGCGGTCGCTGCGACGTGTGTGCCGTGTCCCCTGCAGTCGGAGCCGTCGCCGCCATAGGCGTCGAAGCCGAACACGGCCCGCCCGGCGAAGTCCACGTGCGAATAGCGAATTCCCGTGTCGAGGATGTACGCCGTCACTCCGCGGCCGGTGGCCGAGTAGCGGTAGGTGCCGTCGAGCGGCGCACTCCGCTGATCGAGCCGGTCGAGACCCCACGGCGCCGGTGTCTGGGTGCCCTCGTCGTCGGCGCTGAAGACCTGGTCACGATCGATCCGGACGACGCGTGCATCGCGTAGCAGCCCGGACCTCGCTGCATCGGAAATGCTTCCCGCGAATCCGGACATGGCATTCGAATACACATAATCCGCGTGCAGTCCGTGCTCCCGAGCCACCGCGGAGCCGTTCGCCTTCGGCTCGAGAGTGACGATGTAACGGTGCGCGCCTCGAGCATCGGGCTGGCCGGCGGCAAAGGCGGCGTTCCCGGATTCGCCGAGGCTGCTGGCGCCGTCGAGCTCGGGCGAGATCGCCCGCTCACATGCGGTGGTTCCTGCGAGAAGAGCGGACGCGATCAGGCCCCGGATGCGCAATGCGCCCCAGGCGTGCAGCATGGGTGACACGGAGGTCCCTCCCGGTGGTTCGGCAACCCGACCAGCCTGGCCGGCGGCGTGCCGGCGGTAGCCTCGTTGGCTTTGCGTCCCCGCCTTTCGGCGGGTTTGCCTTTGTCGCGTCCGGTCTGGAACCGGGCGATCCTGCCGAGTGGGTGTAAGCCGATATCCCGCAAGAGAAATGCCCTCGACCCGGGGCGCCTGCGCCGGGTGAATCAAGCGCGGGGACCTCAGCCGCTTACGCCGTCCGCGGGCCGTCGTGGGCGGATGGGAGTGCAAGAAATTGCAGTGCGAGGTGCGAGGTGGGTGGCAATCCGGCACCGAAGCTACGCGGAAGGGGTGGCGGCGCCCGGAATGGTGGCT
>DASTUP010000092.1:0-2770 GCA_035759585.1 Gemmatimonadales bacterium
ACGATGTCGGACATCCGCCCGGTGCGCTGCGCGGAGAGCGCCGCCAGGAGGGCGCCCTCCCCCTGCAGCTGGACGCTGCTCTCGTCGAGCAGGCCGGGGTCGAAGATCTCGTCCTCGATGCGGATGAGCTTCTTGCCCTGCGAGATCAGGTGTCGCCGGGCGCGTGCCCCCATCGGGGTCTTCGCTGTCGCCTGATAGAAGGCGCTCGCCTGCGGAACCCGCCAGTCGAGCAGGATCGGCTGCCGATCCTGGTCGCGCAGCCCGATCCGTCCGATGTAGCGGTGGATGAGCTGGTCGCCACCGCCATCGTCGCCATCCACCGACAAGCGTCCGAACGCGAGGCGCTCCCCGACCTCCCGCAGTTGCAGGATGCGGTCCTCGTACAGCCGAGCGAAGCTGTCGCGCTCGCTCCTGGCCTGATGACCGCCGCCGACGCTCTGGGCACGGACGGCGTCCAGCTGTTCCTCGGTCTCGCGCTGGAGCTCATGGAGGCGGCGGTACAACCCTGCGACGTAGTCGCGCTCGCGCTCCAGTTCGGACGAACCCACCCAGACTCACATCCCTCGATTTCGAAACATGCAAGTCTATCGGTTCTGCATCACCGATTCTGCGCCCACCGGCGCAGTTCCTACCGGTTCTGCGACCGCGGCTCTCCCTGCTCATGCGGCTGGCCCTGCTGTTCACGGAGGATGGCGAGCGCCCTCGACACCCGCTCGCTCAGCCCGGCGACCCTTCGCGGAGTCTTGCGCTCGAGTTCATCGAGTACGAGCAGGGCCTCGGCGCGCTGCTTCTGGTGCACCGCGTGGATCGCGAGATTCCTTGAGAGCGAGATCCGGGCACCCCACACCGCGAGCCAGAGGCTCACGATCACGAGGACGGCGCAGACCGCAGCCGCCCACCACGGTGCGGTGCCGCCCAGAGCGAGCCACCCGGCCGCGACGAGTGCCACGAGGGCAGCCAGGACAGGGATCGCCCGCACCCATCGCCCTACGACGACATGACGGTGCAGGTCGTTCTGCCGGTCGTCGATCGCGGTGAGCCAGGCGCGGTAGTCGGCGATCCGCCCCTTGGACAGCCGGGTTCCCGACTGGGCCTTCAGGTCCTCGCGGATGACCCGGTAGCCGGTCTCCGGCCGCCGCAGCGCGCGGGCCGCGAGCAGCGCCGTGACAGCAGCGGCAGCCACGAGCCCGACGAGGGCGAGGAGGCCCCACAGCAGCTGACCCCGGTCGAGCAGAAGGCGCATGGCCAGGTCGACCCCGAGCGCGAGCAGGACGAGCACGATCGAGCACACCGCAATCGCCCAGGAGAGCACGCGATCGCGGTCCCTGGTGCCGGCCGCACGCCCTGCCCTGCGCACCTGGTGCCCCGTTACGACGTCGACGAGCTGGAGCAGGATGGCGAGCCCCGAACCGGCGATCGCCACCGCGAGGATCGCCGCGAGAGTTCCCGAATCCACTTCCACTCCTTCGTGTCGACGTCTCGTCGCTCACCGCTCGCTCCGCGCTGCCGCGAGGTGAGTCAGCGCTCAGAAAACCTTGCCAGGGTTCAGTATCCCCCGCGGATCGAAGACCCGCTTGATCTCCCGTTGCAGCGCCAACTGGTCCTGGCCGAGTTCTTCCCCCAGCCAGCGCCGCTTGAGAATGCCGACCCCGTGCTCTCCGGTCAGCGTACCGCCGAGCTCGAGTGCTGCGGCGAACAGGTCGCCGGCTGCCTCCCAGATGCGCTCGGGCACCTGAGGCAGCTCGTCGGTGGCGGAGTCCTCGACGAGGAAGTTCGGATGCAGGTTGCCGTCCCCCGCGTGCGCGACCGTCGGGATGGCGATCCCGTACTTCTCCTCGATCGCCCCGATCCGGCGGAACATCTCCGGCAGCATGCTGCGCGGTACCGCGACGTCCTCGATGAGCACCGTGCCCTGCGCCTCGAGCGAAGGGTGGAAGGCCCGGCGGATCGCCAGCAGCCGCTCGCCCTCGACGGCATCGGTGCTGGACTCCGCCTCCCCGCCCAGCGACCGGATGATCGCGAGCACCTCGTCCGCCTCCGCAGCGCTCGCGACACCATCCGTCTGCACGAGCAGGCAGGCGGTGCCGCGCGAGGACCGGTCCAGACCGAGATAGGCGTCGATCGCCTGCAGCGAGGCCGCGTCGAGCAGTTCCATGACCGCAGGAGCAAGGCCCGCCGCGGTGATCGCTGCGGAGGCGGTGGCAGCCGACTGCACATCCGGGAAGTATGCGCCGATCGTCGCCACGGTGCCGCGCGGCAGCTGGCGCAGCCGCAGCGTCGCCTCGACGATGACACCGAGAGTGCCCTCCGAACCGATCATGAGGGCCGTGAGGTCGAGCCCGCTGACACCCTTGACGCTGCGGTGGCCGAGTTCGAGCAGGCGGCCGTCTGCGAGCACGACCTTGAGCCCGAGAATGGCCTCGCGCGTCACCCCGTACTTCGCGCACAGCAGCCCGCCCGCGTTCGTGGCGATGTTTCCGCCGATCGTCGAGATGGCGCGACTGGCCGGGTCGGGGGCGAACCACAGGCCGTGCTCGCGCAGCGAATCGTTGAAGTCCCCGTTGAGGATGCCCGGCTCGACGACGGCGAGCTCGTCGGCGGGCGAGAGCTCGAGCACCCGGTTCATGGCGAGGGTCGAGAGCACGATCTCTCCGGCCTCGGCGATGGCTCCGCCCGCAAGCCCCGTTCCCGCACCACGGGGCACGACGGGCATCCGGAACTCGTCGGCGATGCGCAGGGTCGCCTGCACGTCCTCGACGGATCGCGCGGT
>DASTUP010000093.1:0-8731 GCA_035759585.1 Gemmatimonadales bacterium
ACCCGCACCCGCCCGTCGCGTTCGGGTTGCTGAACGTGAAGCCCGAGCCCTGCATCGAGGAGACGTAATCGATGGTGACGCCGTTCAGGTACTGCGCGCTGAACCCGTCGACGAAGACGCGCACGCCGTTCACGTCGGCCGAAATGTCGTCCTCGATCGGCCGTTCCTCGATGTTGAGACTGTACTTGAAGCCCGAGCATCCGCCCGGGAGCACGCTCACGCGCAGGCCAGCCGTTTCGGCCGGAACCTGCTCTGCGGCGATGAACTTCCTCACTTCCTCAGCAGCCCGGTCTGAAATGACCAGGTTGAACCCGGCTGCCGGAACCTGCTGCCCGATGCTGCTCATGCCTGCTCCCGTTGGAATCCAGCGTGAAAAGTAGAAGGTGGCAGGCGTCCCGTCAACGCCACGAAATGCGTAAGTCTCAGCGCCGCAAGCAGAAAGCCACAATTCACGGGTGGCCGATCCCGCGGGCGACCCGGTCGGCCACGTTGCGGCGGACCGGGCCCCATTGCCCGTTCTCCCGTGTGGGGTGCACACGGTTGCTGAGGAGCACGATGACCAGGTCGCGCTCGGGGTCGAGCCAGATGGAAGTGCCCGTGAACCCGGTGTGTCCGAAGCTCCGGTTCGAGAGGAGGGTGCCGGCGCTGCTCCGCTCGGAAGGGGTGTCCCAGCCGAGTGCCCGGCTCGAGCCCCGAGGGAGGTCCTGGCGCCGGGTAAAGCGGCGGACGATGGCGGGATCGATCTCGACCGGCAGGCTGTCGCGGCCGGCACGGGTGGCGAGAAGCCAGTCGCCGAATACGAGAAGGTCGCGCGCGGTTCCGAAGAGGCCTGCGTGCCCGGATACGCCGCCCAGTCGCGAGGCATTCTCGTCATGCACCTCGCCGTGGATCATGCGCCCACGCCACGGGTCCTGCTCCGTGGGGGCGATGCGCGGGAGCCAGTCCGCCGGCGGCAGGAACTGCGTCGAGGTCATCCCGAGCGGGCCGAACACGCGGCGTGCGAGTATCGAATCGAGGCGCTCGCCCAGCGCGGCCTCGACCGCCTGCGTGAGCACGATCGCGCCGAGGTCCGAGTAGACGAAGCTCGCGCCCGGGAGGGTGTCGAGCCGGGTGGTGTCGGTCAGCGCGAGTGCCGCGGCAGCGTCGCCGGTTTCACGGTAGAGGAGCCGGAACGCCGGCAGCCCAGACGTGTGCGTGAGAAGGTGCCGGATGGTGACGGCATCGCGGCCGTCCCCGGTGAACGCCGGAACGTAGCGGACCGCAGGAGCGTCGAGCTCGAGCTTCCCTTCGTCCACTGCCATCATGACGGCCGTCGTCAGCCCGATGACCTTGGTGAGCGACGCGAGATCGTAGACCGACGACGAATCCGGCCGCGCCGGCATTTCCGCGCCGAGGACGCCGGTTGCGTGATAGAGATGCTGGCCCCCGACGCTCACGCCAAGCACTGCTCCCGGCGCAGCCCCCGCTGCCACTGCCGAGTCGAGATAGGCGGTGGCCTCCGCAAGCGCCGACAGAGGTACCGGCGCTTCGGGACGGCCGCGGCCACAGGCGGCAACCAGCGGCAGTACAAGGAGGACGGCTCTCATCGGCTCTCGCTCCACCGCTCGGTCGCGGGGCGTTCGAACCCTTCGCCGAGGCGGAAGACGGGAGGAATCGAGATCGGAAGCTTTCCGGTGATCGGCGCACCGGAGAGCGCGCGGGCGACGGCGCGCTCGCTCGCCGGGTTCGCGGCCCAGCCGAGGAGGTAGGAGCGGACGCGCGGCGTCTCCATGACGATATAGGGGGAGCCGAACGACGCGAGCACCGTCGGCCTGAGCGCGGCACTGCTGTCGATGAGTGAGTTCATGAGGGGCGGGATGGCAATCGAGCCCTTGCTGTCCACCGGCCGCACGGAAACGGCGAAGACGGCGATCGGGCTGCGCGCGAGCACCGCGCGCGCGGAGTCGAAGGCGGCCGGCGCACTCTCTGCGTGCAGCCGGAGCGCGGTGACCGTGTGCCCCCGCGCGCGCAGCTCGGCCGCGAAACTGGTCCCGATCGTTTCCCGCGGCCCGTCCGCGTAGCTCACGAGCGTGATGCGGCGCGGCGCCGCGCGCAGGGAATCGACGGTGCCGTCGTCCGCCGCAAGCACGATCGAGCGCTCGGCGATCTCTCTCGACGTGGCCTGGAACTCGGCGCGGCCGACCGTCGCCATCACGCTGTCGAGGTCCACGAACCGCTCGTCGAAGAGGCCGAGCCGTTTCTTCCACTCGAGAACGCGGCGCACCGACCGGTCGAGGCGCTCGCGCGGAATCCGGCCACTGGTGACGGCGGCTTCCATGGCGTCGATCGCCTCGGCCGCGTTCACCGGCATCAGCAGGAGGTCGGCGCCAGCGAGGAACGCGAGCACCGTGGCTTCACCGGGACCGTACTTCGAGACCACGCCGCCCATGTTGAGCGCGTCCGTGACGGTGAGGCCGCGGAAGCCGAGCGAGTCGCGGAGGACGCCGGTGAGGATGTTCGGGGCGACGGTGGCGGGACGCGTCCGGCCGGAGTCGATGCCGGGCAGGGCGATGTGGGCGGACATCACGGCGTGGACGCCCGCGTCGATGGCCGCGCGAAACGGCACGAGCTCCAGCGTGTCGAAGCGCGCCCAGTCCGCGCCGATGACGGGAAGGGCGAGGTGACTGTCGGTCTCGGTGTCGCCGTGGCCGGGGAAGTGCTTGGCCGTGGCGATCATCCCATGCTCCTGGATGCCGCGGACGGCGGCGGAGACGAGCCGCGCCACCGCGTGCGGATCTTCGCCGAAGGAGCGGGTGTTGATGATCGGGTTGGCCGGATTGCTGTTGACGTCGGCTGCCGGCGCGAAGGCGAAGTGGATGCCGACGGCGCGGCCCTCCAGCGCCGTAATCCGGCCTATCTGGTATGCGTCCAGTTCCCTGCCGCCCGCGCCCACGCCCATATTGGGAGGGAAGAACGTGCCGCCGTTCAGGCGGATCGTGGTCCCGCTCTCCAGGTCTGAGGCCACGAGCAGGGGGATGCGCGCGGCGGCCTGCAGCGCATTCAGCTTGGCGGCAACGTCCAGCGGCGAGCCGACCGAGATGATCACGCCGCCGACGCGCAGCGAATCGACCCACATGCGGGCCTGCGCGAACCCCGGCTCGTCGAGCGGCGCGTAGGTGCCCGGAATCCACGGCATGACGAGCTGCGCGATCCGTTCGCGCAGCGGCAGCGAATCGATCAGCCGGTCCACATCGCTGGTGACGGGCGCGGGCGCCGTCACCGCCGGCGCGCAGCCGGCCAGGACGGCGAGGGCAGTCATCAATCCGACGAGGAACTTGTGATGCACAGGACGCTCGCTCTGCTGGGTGGAATCGGGGCTTCACTGGTGACCGCGTGCGGCAGCGGCTCGGTGGCCGACGTGCCGCCCGTGCCGGCGGAAGAGATCAATGTCCGGCCGGGCATCGACGTGCTCCTTGCCGACAGCATCCATCTGGTGCGTGGGCGGCGGGTGGGGCTCGTGACCAATCAGACCGGCGTCGATACGGCCGGCGTGAGCGACGTGGAGCTGCTGCGCGCGGCGGAGGTGCAGCTCGTCGCCCTCTTCAGCCCGGAGCACGGATTCCGCGGCGCCGCCGCCCCCGGCGAAGCGGTGGCGACGACGCGCGATTCCGCGACGGGCCTTCCAATCTACAGCCTCTACGGCAGCACCAGCTCCCCGACCGACCGGATGCTGCGCGGCGTCGACCTGCTGATCGTGGACCTGCAGGACGTCGGCGCACGCTACTATACCTACATCTCGACGGCTATCGAAGTCATGCGCGCCGGCGCGCGCCGGGACATCCCCGTGATGATCCTCGACCGCCCGAACCCGCTCGGGGGCGCCATGCAGGGCGGCGTGCTCGACACCGCCTTCGCGAGCTTCATCGGCCGGCTCAGGGTGCCGATGCGGCATGGCCTCACGATGGGCGAAATGGCCAGGCTCGCCAACGACGACCTCCAGATCGGCAGCACGCTGATCGTCGTGCCGGCTTCCGGCTGGAAGCGGAGTCTCACGTTCGATGAGGTCGGGCTCCCGTTCGTGCCGCCGAGCCCGAACCTCAAGACGCTCGAAAGCCTCTTCCACTATCCGGGCACCTGCCTCTTCGAGGGAACCAATCTCTCGGTAGGGCGGGGCTCGAGCGCGCCGTTCGAGCAGATCGGAGCGCCATGGCTTCACAGCGCCCGCGTGCTCGAGATCCTCGAGGCGGACAAGCCGTCCGGTGTCGACTTCACGGCCGTGGCGTTCACGCCCGAGTCACCGGGAGACGGAAAGTATGCCGATACCCTCGTCGTCGGGATCCGGCTCAAGGTGAGCGACAAGGGCGCATACGACCCGACGCTCACGGCGGTACACCTGCTGTCCGCCATCCGGCAGGCCCACCCGGACCGATTCCGGTGGATTCCGGCGCATTTCGACCGGCTCGCAGGAACGGACCGGCTCCGCGAGGCGCTCTCGCGCGGAACCGATCCGACGATCGTTACCTCGAGCTGGGGGGAGGAGGTCCATGCCTTCTCCAAGCGGGTCCAGCCGTACCTGATCGCGGCCTACGAATAGGCGGGTCACGCTCCGGCGCACAGCCGGGGGACGGGGCCGGATTATCCTTGCCCCATGTCCATTCGGAACGCCGCTTTTGCAGCGCGCGACACGCCCTGGAATGCTGACGTCGGCCGGTCGGGCCGATTGCCGGAAGTGCTTCCGGCAGCTATTCTTCCGCGGCTATATCGCCCCCATTTCGCACACCGGCCGGAGGGTCGAAAGACGGTGAAGCTGCTTGGCGCCCTCGAACGCCCCTACTACGCGCTGGTGCGTGCTCCCGTCAACGCACTGATCCGCGCGGGCGTCCGGCCCAACACCATCACCACCTTCGGCACCGGGCTCGTGCTCCTCTCCGCCCTGGTCTACGGCCTGGGCCACGTCCGCCTTGGCGGCCTCCTGCTCCTCGCCAGCGGCATTGCCGACACCCTCGACGGCCAGGTGGCCCGCCGGGCCGCCATGGAGACGAAGTTCGGCGCCTTCTACGATTCGACGCTGGACCGGGTCGGGGACGGGGCCACGTTCATCGGGATCGCCGTCTATTTCATGACCGCGGCCGATGTCGCCTGGCGGGTGCCGGCGGTGATCGTCTGCATGGTGGCGATCCTCGCTTCGCTCCTGGTCTCCTATGCGCGGGCCCGGGCCGAAGGGCTCGGGATCGACTGCAAGGTGGGCATCGCCCAGCGGGCGGAGCGGATCATCCTGCTCGGCCTGGTATCACTGCTCTTCGGCGCGGCCGCGCGGGCACAGGTTCTCGAAGGTGCCGTGCTCGTGCTCGCGCTCGCCTCCGTCATCACCGTCGTCCAGCGGTTCGTCTATGTGTATCGCGTGGCGTCGGGCGCCGAACTGCGCCCCGCCCGCACTGAGCCCGCGCCTACCGCGGTGCTCGATTCCCTATCGAAAGGACGTTAGCAGTGCCTGACCAGACCGCCCGGCAGATCGCGCCGGCCAGGGGGAAGCTTGGCGTGCTCACCGTCGGCCTCGGTGCCGTCGCGACCACGTTCATCGCAGGCGTCGAGAACATCCGCCGTGGCGCATCGAAGCCGATCGGATCTCTCACGCAGATGGGCACCATCCGGCTCGGGAAGCGCACCGACGGACGGGCCCCCCTGATCAGCGAGTTCGTGCCGCTGGCCAATCTGAGCGACATCGTCTTCGGTGCGTGGGACCCGGTGCCGGACAATGCCTACGAAGCCGCGCTCCTCTGCGGCGTGCTGGACAAGCACGAGCACGTCGAGCCGATCGCCGATTTCCTCAAGGGCATCGCACCGATGCCGGCGGTGTTCGATCAGGCATACGTGAAGCGCCTCGAGGGCAAGAACGTCAAGTCGGGGAAGACGAAGCGGGACCTGGCCGAGCAGCTGCGCAAGGACATCCGCGATTTCAAGGCGAAGAACGGCTGCGACCGTCTCGTCATGGTCTGGTGCGCCTCCACCGAGGTGTTCATCGCCCCGGGCCCCGCGCACCAGACGCTCGAGGCATTCGAGCGCGCCATGGACGCCAATGATCCATCGATTGCGCCGTCCATGCTGTACGCGTGGGCGTCGATCATGGAGGGGGTACCGTTCGCCAACGGCGCGCCGAACCTCACGTGCGACTTTCCGGCCATGGAACAGCTCGCGCGGGACAAGGGCGTCGCCATCGGCGGCAAGGACTTCAAGACCGGCCAGACCATGATGAAGACCGTGCTTTCGCCGATGTTCAAGGCGCGGATGCTCGGCGTGGCCGGCTGGTACTCCACCAACATCCTGGGCAACCGCGACGGCGAGGTGCTGGACGACCCCGAGAGCTTCAAGACCAAGGAGGAGTCGAAGCTCGGCGTGCTCGAGTACATCCTCCAGCCCAAGCTCTATCCCGAGCTCTACGGCGAGATGTACCACAAGGTGCGGATCAACTACTACCCGCCGCGGGGAGACAACAAGGAGGGGTGGGACAACATCGACATCTTCGGGTGGCTGGGCTACCCGATGCAGATCAAGGTGGACTTCCTCTGCCGCGACTCGATCCTCGCGGCGCCGCTGGTGCTGGATCTCGCCATCTTCTTCGACCTGGCCCAGCGCGCCGGCATGAGCGGCATCCAGGAATGGCTCTCGTTCTACTTCAAGAGCCCGCAGGCGGCGGCCGAGCTGTACCCGGAGCACGACCTGTTCATCCAGCTCACCAAGCTCAAGAACACGCTGCGGTGGATGAAGGGCGAGGAGCAGATTACCCACCTGGGCATCGAATACTACGAGAACGAATGAAATACTTTCATCGGACCCACCTTTCGCCCGATGAGGTTGTGGGCCAGGCGGCGCGCTGGTTCGGCGCCCGCCTGAGCCCCACCGGCGAGGGCGAGCGGCGGCGCAGCTTCGCCGGACCGCTGGGTCAGCTGAGTGTGACCGTTCGCGCCGAGGGAGGGCACTACACCCTCGTCACGATCGAGACCGACCAGCCGGGAGAGAGCGAGATCGACAAGCTCGGCAAGCGGTTCCTCACCCTGTTGCACACCTCGGCGCACGAGAGCCACCAGCCGATCGGCGCCTACTAACCACTCCCCACTTCCCACTCCCCACTCCCCACTTCAGTTGGAGACTCCATGCTGGCAGCCTTGCTCCAGGCTCCCGAACATCGCCCCGGTGGCGAGGTCAATCTTCAGCTTCCCGACCTCCATCAGGGCGACTTTCTTGGCTTCACCGGCCACCAGATCCTCCTGTCGGGCCTGGTGGTGTGTGTGCTGGGGCTTCTCTTCGGGCTACTGAGTTATTCGAGAGTCCGGAAGCTCCCGGTGCACCGGGCGATGGCGGATGTCTCCGAGCTGATTTACACCACGTGCCGGGCCTACCTGACCCAGCAGGGCAAGTTCCTGCTCGGACTCTGGGTGTTCATCTCAGTGGTGATCGTGGCCTACTTCCGGCTGACCGGGCTCGAGTGGCCCAAGATCGGCGTCATCCTGCTCTTCAGCCTCATCGGCATGGCCGGCAGCTACGGGGTCGCGTGGTTCGGCATCCGGATCAACACCCTGGCCAACTCCCGGACCGCGTTCGCCAGCCTCAAGGGCAAGGGCTGGCCGGTGTGCGATATCCCGCTTCGCGCCGGCATGAGCGTCGGGATGATGCTCATCTCGGTCGAACTGCTGTTCATGCTCGGGATCCTGCTGTTCATCCCGTCCTCCGTGGCAGGCGCCTGCTTCCTCGGCTTTGCCATCGGTGAGTCGCTGGGCGCCGCCGCGCTCCGCATCGCCGGCGGCATCTTCACCAAAATCGCCGACATCGGCTCCGACCTCATGAAGGTCGTCTTCAAGATCAAGGAAGACGACGCCCGCAACCCCGGGGTCATCGCCGACTGCGTGGGCGACAACGCCGGCGACTCGGTGGGGCCCACCGCCGACGGCTTCGAAACCTACGGCGTCACCGGCGTCGCCCTGATCACGTTCATCGTGCTGGCGGTGCCCGACCCGATGGTCCAGGTCAAGCTGCTGGTCTGGATCTTCCTGATGCGGGTGATGATGGTGCTGGCCTCGGGCGCGTCCTACCTGGTCAACAATGCGGTCGCGGCGCGGCGCTACGGGGGCGCGGCCAAGCTCAACTTCGAGGCCCCGCTGACCTCGCTGGTGTGGCTGACGTCGCTGGTGTCGGTGGCGTTCACCTTCGTGGTATCGAAGCTCGCCATTCCCGACCTCGCCGGGAACACCGACCTCTGGTGGCAGCTCTCGCTGGTCATCACCTGCGGCACCCTGGCCGGCGCGATCATTCCCGAGATGGTGAAGGTCTTCACCTCCACCCACTCCCGGCACGTGCGCGAGGTGGTCACTTCCTCCCGCGAGGGCGGGGCGTCGCTCAACATCCTGTCGGGACTGGTCGCGGGCAACTTCTCGGCCTACTGGCTGGGCATGGTGATCGTGGCGCTGATGGCGGCCGCGTACGGCGTGAGCACGCTCGGACTGGGCGGGCTGATGATTGCGCCGGCCGTCTTCGCGTTCGGCCTCGTCGCATTCGGCTTCCTCGGCATGGGCCCGGTCACGGACAACGCCCAGTCGGTCTACGAGCTGTCGATGATCGAGAAAATCAGCGTCGTCGCGCCCACCACGGCGGTGCCGATCAGTACCGGCTTGGCCGTGGCCTTGAAGGTGTTGCCCGCGCCGTCATTCTCTTCCAGGAAGTGCTTGCCCCGCTCGAAGTCGGGGGCGAAACCGAAATC
>DASTUP010000094.1:0-2633 GCA_035759585.1 Gemmatimonadales bacterium
GGGGCGGAGTGGTATCGTCGCGATTGACGCGTCCGGTCGAATTCGGGTCGCGCAATCCTCTTCGACGGCGGGTCATCATGCTCGACTGGAATGAGTACCAGAAGGAGGTGCAGACGCTCCTCGCCGAGATCGGCCGCTCGAGCCCGGGCACCCTGCGCGGCTACCGCGAGCTTTCCAACGCCGGCGCCGCGAAAGACCTCCTCGGCGCCAAGACCCGCGAGCTGATCGCGCTCGCCGTCGCGGTCACACGCCAGTGCGACGGATGCATCGTCGTGCACACCGACGCGGCACTCAAGCACGGCGCGACGCGCGACGAGATCACTGAGGCGCTCGGCGTCGCCATCGCCGTCAACGCCGGCGCGGCGCTCATCTTCTCGACGCGGGTCATGGATGCGTATGCGGCGAAGTCGGCGGCGAGCATGCCGCAGAGTGATGGAGAGCCGTGACGCACGCTGATTCGCCGATCGCCATACATCCAGGAGGCGACATGCCTACTTCCATAGCTTCAACGCTTCGCGCCCAGCTTCCGCTCGTCCTGCTGATCTCCATCGCGTGTACGCAGGCCGACGAACCACAGAACGCGGCCACCGGAGCGACCGATTCCGCGGCTACCGTGGCGACGCGAACAGGCGCCAGCGCCATCGGCAGCGACTGGCGGGCCGACACCCCCGGCGTTCGCTATCACATCCGCGCGACCGACCTGCCGACGCCGACGATGGCGGGCACGGACCCCGAAGCGTCGGTCGCCACGCCCGCGGAAGTGGTCGCCGCGCCGGCGGGTGCCGCGCCCCGGGTGCCGGACGGCTTCGCGGTGAGCGTGTTCGCCAGCGGACTCAAGCAGCCGCGCCGGATTCGTGTGGCGCCGAACGGCGACGTCTTCGTGTCGGAGAGCGGCGCCGGACGCGTGCTCGTGTATCAGGCGGGCGACACGGGCGCATCCGCGCAGCCGGGTGTCTTCGCCCGGAATCTCGACCGGCCCTACGGCATCGCCTTCGTGCCCGCCGCCGATCCGCAGTGGGTCTACGTCGCGGCCGCGAACCAGGTGGTGCGCTATCCGTACCGCGCCGGCGCGCGCGAGGCCGGGGGGCGCGCCGAAGTGATCGTCCGCGGCCTCCCGACGGAGCGCCACTGGACGAAGGACCTGGCGGCGTCGCGCGATGGCCAGCGCCTCTTCGTGGCCGTCGGCTCGGCGTCGAATCTCGCCGGCGGCATGCCCGAGATGACGGCAGCGCAGATCCAGCAGTTCGAAGCGACGCACGGGCGCGGTGCCGCGTGGGGGAAGGAAGAGAACCGCGCCGTGGTGCGCGTGTTCGATCCGGCCGGACGCGAGGTCCGCAACTACGTCACCGGGCTCCGAAACTGCTCCGGGCTCGCGATGCAGCCCGGCACCGACAACCTCTGGTGCGTCGTCAACGAGCGCGACCATCTCGGCCCGAACATGGTGCCGGACTACATGGCGCAGGTGCAGGAAGGCGCCTTCTACGGCTGGCCGTGGTACACGATCGGCGATCGCGAGGACCCCGCCCGCGTTGGCCAGCGTCCCGATCTCAAGAGCGACATCCGGGTGCCCGAGGTGCTGATCCAGGCGCACTCTTCCTCGCTGGGCGTGGCGTTCTACGACGGCGACGCCTTCCCGGCCGAGTACCGCGGCGATGCGTTCGTCGCGCTGCACGGCTCGCACAGCCGGCCCGACATGACGGGCTACAAGGTGATCCGCGTGCGCATGAACGGCGGCCGGCCGACGGGAGAGTACGAGGACTTCCTGACCGGCTTCGTGATCGACAACCGCACCGTCTGGGGCCGGCCGGCGGGCGTGGCCGTCACGCGCGATGGCGCGCTGCTGGTGAGCGACGACGCGAACGGGACGATCTTCCGGGTTGCAGTGAGCGACCGATGAACGATGCGGCGACGCGGCAGCGCCCGCGCGTGATCTGCCACATGATGGCCTCGGTCGACGGCCGCATCGTCACCGGCGGCTGGCCGCTCTCCGACGAAGGAAGCCGGCAGTACGAGCAGATCCACGCCTCCTATGAGGCCGACGCGTGGATGTGCGGGCGCGTGACCATGGAGCAGGACTTCGCGGCAGGGTCGCGATCCGACGCCGAGGTCGCGCGAGAATACGACGGCCCGCCGCGCGAGGATTTCGTGGCGCCGGGCGCGCACCCTTCGCTGCGCTCAGGGCAGGCTTTCGCCATCGCGCTCGACCCGCGAGGGAAGCTGGTGTGGGAGTCGGGCGAGATGGACGGGGAGCACGTCGTCACCGTGCTCACCCACCGGGTGTCGGACGAATATCTGGGCGTGCTGCGGCAGCGCGGCGTCTCGTACCTGCTCGCGGGGGACGGGGAGGTCGACCTGCCGCTCGCGCTCGACAGGATCGGCGCACGGCTCGGCGTGCGGACGCTGATGCTGGAGGGCGGGGGAGGCATCAACGGAAGCTTCCTTCGCGCAGGGCTCATCGACGAGGTGAGCCTGCTGGTCGCGCCCGTAGCCGACGGTCGCGTGGGCACGCCCGCGCTCTTCGATGTGTCAGGTGAGGACGTGGCTCCGCGGCGTCTGACGCTTGCGGAGGTGGAGCGCCGAGCGGACGACATACTCTGGCTTCGGTACCGGATCGTGTAGACTCGCCAATGGTG
>DASTUP010000095.1:0-25595 GCA_035759585.1 Gemmatimonadales bacterium
TCGCCTTCGCCATGCCGGGGCAGCCGCTCTATCCCGCCGACCTCGTGCTCGCCGAGCCGTCGGTCGCGCTCACGCTCAACAGCTCGGTGGCGCGCGAGTCGCTCCGGCTCGGCTATTTCGCGGGCGGCGCGAGCTGGCAGGCCGCGTACAGCATCGTGCTCGGCCGGACGGCGCGCGTGAGTGGCAATGCCGTGATCTCCTCGGAATCGATCCGTGCCACCGACGCGCAGGTTCAGCTCCTCGCGGGCAACGTGGGCAGGGTCGGAGACATGCGATACGCACGGGTGCGGACCGAGATGGCGATGGCCCAGGATGCCGCAGCGGTCGGGAAAGCCGTCGGCGAGCAGAGCGTCGGCGACGCACACCTCTACACCCTTCCCGGCCCACAGACGATCCTCCCCGGCCAGGCCACGTCGGTGGCGCTCTTCGAGCCGATGAACGTCCCGTACGAGAAGAACTACGTCGTGCCCGGGTACATCCCGTACTGGGGCTACCTGCCGCAGCAGCCGGAGGAGGGCGAAGTTCCGGTCGAAGTGAGCTATCTCATCCGGCGTCCGCGCGAGAGCGAGTTCGGGGATCGTCCCCTGCCCGGTGGGGTGGCCCGGGTATACGAGGCCGACTCGAGTGGCCAGCTGCAGCTCATCGGTGAAGCCGCCCTGGATCACACGGCGCCTGGCGAGGACCTGCGCCTCAGCACCGGCACGGCGTTCGACCTCACCGCGCGCCGCATCCAGACCGACTACATCACGCGGCGCGACAGCACGCGCGCCGGCTGGCGCACCCGCGCGGAGGCGACGTTCCGCGTGACGATCTCGAATGCCACCGACAGCGCGCGCACGGTCGATGTGCACGAGCGCCGCGGCGGCGAGTGGAGCATCCTCTCCAGCTCGGTGCCGGCGGAGCGGCTGAACGCCAACCTCACGCGCTTCCGCGTGACGGTGCCGGCGCGCGGCCAGTCGGTGGTGACCTACCGGGTCCGCGTCGTCTGGTGACGGTCCGGATCCTCCACCTCTCCGATGTCCACTTCGGCGTGGACGCGCAGCTCGATCAGCTGGAGCAGATCGAGCTCTTCGCGCCGAAGCTCGAGCCGGATGCGGTCGTTCTCTCCGGCGACCTCACCCAGCGCGCACGTCACGGCGAGTTCCAGGCGGCGCATGCGCTCATGCGGCGCATGGGACAGATCGCGCCGACGCTCACCGTGCCGGGCAATCACGACGTGCAGTGGTGGACGAGCCCCTTCGGCATCCGCGGCACCGGGCCGCTCTACCGGAAATACCGCCAGTGGTTCGGCGATGACCTGACGCCGGTCATCGAAGTGAACGGCGCCGTGATCGCCGGCGCGCTTTCGGCGCACGGTGTCTCGTTCGGGTCGATGACCTGGAACCTGAGGGACCTCGCGGTGAAGGGGCACCTGCCGGCGAGCGAGACGGATCGCCTGAAGCGGATTTTCGACGGCGCCGATCCTGGTGCCGCGCGCGTCGTCGTCATGCATCACAATGTGCTTCCCGGCGCGATTTCCCGGCGCATGGGCCTCGCCGATCCGGAGGATGCACAGCGCCGCCTCAGCGCCACCGGCGCGGACCTGGTCCTCTGCGGCCATGATCATCAGGAAGGCGCCGAGCAGCTCGACGGGCGGCTCACGATCAGCACGTCGAGCACGCAGTCGTCGCGCACGCGCGGCAGGCGCGCGTCGGTGTTCAACATGGTGGAGATCGACGCCGACTCGATCCAGGTGCAGCACTTCAGCTGGGACAGGCCGACCTGCCGTTTCAACCCCGCCGAGACATCGTCGTTCCCGCGGCACGTCGCGGAGCCGGTCGTATCGGCGGCGGGCGGCGATGACCCGGATGCTCGGGAGACACCGCCGGAAAGCTGACATGGCGACAAACGCGATTGAAGCGCCGATGCTTATGCGGGGCGGACGGGCATCAGAGCCGCACGACTCGACAGCCGCCGCAATTCCAATGATTGCAATGGGTTCGCCCGAGCGGACCGCGGCGGTGGGGGCGGCGATGGCTCGTCGCGGAGGCGCGTTGTGAGCGGCCGCGTTGCTTATGACACTCGCGCACGCGAAGGTCATAAGCCACTCGACAGCTCGCAACGATCACGAGATTGAACCTCGCCAACGGGTAGATCCTTGACGACTCACCTCGACCACGCGCTGCGCACCCGTTTCGCCTCGCTCGGCCTGAAGGGTATTCGCGAAGTCCGCCTGCACCGGAACCGCGTCGTCATGCTGAGCGTCCGCGCGGGCGTGCTGCGACTCCATGCCGGTTACGCGCACGCCCCCGATCCTGTGCTCGTCGCCATCGTCCGGTACCTGACGCCGTACACCCGCCGCGCCGTGCGTGCCGCTGCTCAGCGCGAATTCCTCGCCTTTCCGGTCGACCGTTTCATTCCCTCGCGCCCGCGCCGCCCCCGGACGCGCCGGGTCGCTCCCGGCGATGCCCCGCTGCTTGCCCGGCTCGGTGAGGCGCATGCGAGGCTGAACCAGGCGCACTTCGAGGGAAAGCTCAGCGCCGTCCCCATCCGGATCTCCGGCCGCATGCGCCGCCGCCTCGGCGAGGTCTCGCTGCACCGTGAGACCGGTGCGATCGAGGAAATGGCGTTCAACCGCCAGCATCTCAGGCACGATCGGTGGAGTGAGGTCGAGCAGACGCTGCTGCACGAGATGGTGCACCAGTGGCAGGCGGAGAACGGCCTGCCGGTGGATCATGGCGCCGGGTTCAGACGGAAGGCGCGGGAGGTCGGGATCGTCCCGCGGGCAAGAAAGCCGCACCCGGCCACGGTAGCCGCCGCCGGCGCGCTCGACCGCCTTCAGCCGACGAACCCATGAAAAAGCACCGCATCTTCACCACATCCTTCGCCAGCGTCTACCCTCACTACATCCACAAAGCCGAAGCCAAGGGGCGCACCCGGCAGGAAGTGGACGAGGTCATCTGCTGGCTCACGGGATACAGTCCGAAGGCGCTCGCGGAGCAGATCGAGAAAAAGAAGGACTTCGAGACCTTCTTCGGCGAGGCGCCCGCGCTGCATCCGAATGCCGGCAAGATCACCGGCGTCGTCTGCGGCGTCCGGATCGAGGAGATCGAAGATCCCCTGATGCGCAAGATCCGGTACCTGGACAAGCTGGTCGACGAGCTGGCGAAGGGCAGGCCCATGGACAGGATCCTGCGAAAGTAGGCGCGGGCGCAGCCGGGGAAAGGGAGAGTGTGGAAATCCGGTCTCGCCATTCGTAGTCCTGACGAAGCCGAAGGAGAACGGCAGGAGTGACAATGCTGGCGGCGGTCGGCACCGCCCTGTAGCTTTCGCCATCTGCCCCGTACGACCGCCATCTACAGCAGCCGTTCCGATCGAGGATGCCTCCATGCGAGTGCACCTGGTCTCCCTTCTTGCGGCAGGCGCCGCTGCATTCACCGCGCCCCGGTCCAGCACGCCGCCTCCCGTCGTTCCGAACGACAATCGTGCACCCGCCGGCCGGCTCGCGAACGATACGCTCAGCCTCGAGCTCGTCCTCCAGCTCGCCACCTGGCGCCCCGAAGGCCCCGACGGTCCCTCCGTCGACGTTGCGGCGTTCGCGGAATCGGGGGGCCCGGCGCAGATTCCCGCGCCACTCGTTCGCGTTACCACTGGCACCGTCATTCGCGCCACGGTGACGAACGCGCTCGACTCGGCACACGTCATTCGCGGCCTCCACACCCGCCCCGGCACCTCCCCCGACACCGTCGTGCTGGCCGCCGGCGCCACCCGGACATTCACCTTCGCCGCCGGGGAGCCGGGCACGTATTTCTACGATGCCCTTCCCGCGGGCTACGCACCCCCGGCCGGCACGCAGGCGCGCCAGGCCGAACGGGAGCACGCCGCCGGCGCGCTCGTCATCGACCCGCCCGGCGGATCGCCGCCCGACCGGATCCTCGTGATCAATATCCGCGGCGACCGGATTGCCTCCTCCTACCGGAACGCGCTCGCGATCAACGGCCTCTCGTGGCCGCACACCGAGCGCTTCGACGCGCGAACCGGGGACACGGTCCGCTGGCGCGTGATCAACGCGAGCTCGCGCACGCATCCGATGCACTTGCATGGCTTCTATTTCACGGTCGCTGCGCGGGGAACGCTCGAAGCCGACCAGCCGTTTGCGCCCGAGCAGCGCCGCCTGATGGTCACCGAGACGATGGACGGGTACAGCACGATGGCGATGAGCTGGGTCGCTTCGCGCCCCGGCAACTGGCTCTTCCACTGCCATCTCGCGTTTCACGTCGTCCCATCCGCGCGCCTCGGTGCCGGAGCGCATGCATCTGCGGACCCGCGATCGCATGAGGCCGGAGAGCACATGGCCGGGCTCGTCGTGGGCATGCGCGTTCGCGCCGGCCCGGGCTATGCCGACGGCGTGCGCGCCGGAGTCCAGCGGAGGCGGGTCTTCGTCCAGGAGGGGCCCCGCCGCGGCCTCTCACCGAAGGCGATGGGCTACGTGCTGCAGCGCGACGTGCGTGAGCCCGCGGCCGATTCCATCGAGATCCCCGGCTCCGTGCTCGTCCTCGAGCGTGGCATTCCCGCGGACGTCACCGTCATCAACCGGCTGGACGAGCCGGCGGCGATCCACTGGCACGGGCTCGAGCTCGAGAGCTGGTCGGACGGAGTGGCCGGGTGGAGCGGACTCGATACCATGGTGGCCCCGGCGATCGCCGCAGGCGATTCGTTCGTCGCCCGGCTCACCGTGCCACGCGCCGGGACCTTCATTTACCACACGCACATGAACGACATCGAGCAGCTCACGTCCGGGCTCTACGGCGCGATCGTGGTGCTCGAGCCCGGCGACCGGCTCGATCCGCTCCGGGACCACCTCGCCGTGATGAGCTGGGACGGTGATGCCGTGCGCGGGCGCGCACAGATCCTGATCAATGGCGATTCCGTGCCGAAGCCGATCGAAGTGCGGGCGGGTGAGCCGCACCGGCTCCGGTTCGTCAACATCGGGCCGGCAGGGGTGATGCGGCTCGAGCTGAAGCGCGGTTCGGCGCTCGCCGAATGGCGGCGCCTCGCGCTCGACGGGGCGAGCCTTCCGCCGGCCCAGGCGATCATGTCGCCGGCCGGCCATCGGCTCGCCGTCGGGCAGACGGCGGATTTCGAGGTCCGCCTCGCACCCGGGCGCTATTCACTGAGCTACTTCCACAATCCGGTCACGCCGGTCCGGACCCAGGCGGTCGTCGCCCGGTGACGTTCGACACGCCCCTCACGACTGCGCTCGCCGACCGCTACCGGATCGAGCGCGAGCTCGGCCAGGGCGGGATGGCCATCGTCTATCTCGCCGAGGACGTGCGGCATCACCGGCGCGTGGCGATCAAGGTCCTGCATCCGCAACTCTCCGCCGTGATCGGATCCGAGCGGTTTCTCAAGGAGATCGAGCTCACCGCCAACCTCCAGCACCCCCACATCCTTCCGCTCTTCGACTCGGGCGAGGCCGGCGGACTCCTGTACTACGTGATGCCGTATGTGGAGGGCGAGACGCTCCGCACGCGCCTCGAGCGCGAGCGCCAGCTCTCGATCCCCGATGCGATCCGCATCGCGCGCGAAGTGGCCGATGCGCTCGCCTACGCCCACACACATGGCGTCGTGCACCGCGACGTCAAGCCGGAGAACGTCCTGCTGCACGGGAATCACGCGCTCGTCGCCGACTTCGGCATTGCGCTCGCCGTCGAGGAGGCCGGCGGCAGCCGCATGACGCAGACGGGCATGAGCATCGGCACACCGCAGTACATGGCGCCCGAGCAGGCGATGGGCGATCGCGCGGCCGATCATCGCGTGGACATCTACGCCCTGGGTGCCGTTACGTACGAGATGCTGGTTGGCGAGCCGCCGTTCACGGGGCTGACATCGCAGGCGATCGTGGCGAAGGTGATGACCGAGGACCCGAAGGGCCTGGTCATCCAGCGCCGCAGCATTCCCGGGCCGGTCGAGGCGGCCGTGCTCACAGCGCTCGAGAAACTGCCGGCCGACCGCTTCGCGACCGCCACGGAGTTCGCGCAGGCGCTGACGTCGGCGCCCGCGATGCTGCCGCGTTCGGCCGTTCCCCGCGCGGGATTGCGCCGCCGAGACTGGTTTCTCACCGCCGCCGGCGGGCTCGCGCTTGCCGCCGCGATGTTCTGGCTCGGAGCACGAGTCGCGCGGCCGACGCCGACCCCCGGGTTTGGCCGGGCAGCTCCCGTCACCTGGGACTACGGGCTCGAAGTGCACCCGGCCGTCTCGCCGGACGGACGTCTCGTTGCCTACGCCGCCGGCCTCACCGCCACGAACCTCCGCGTGTTCGTCCGTCCGGTCTCGGGGGGTCGCTCGGTGCCGCTGGTGGAAGACAGTACGCAGACGCAGTCGTCGCCTCGCTGGTCGCCGGACGGGACGCGCGTGCTCTTCCTTTCGCGCGGCGGCGCGTTCAGCGTGCCGTCGTTCGGCGGGCCGCCGCGCCAGGAGCTGGCCGGCCGCCGCTCGGGCGCCATCAACTGGGCCGCCTGGGCGCCGGATGGAGAACGCATCGCGTATGCCATCGCCGACTCGATCTTCCTGCGCGAGACGGGCGGAGCTTCCCGCTTCGTGGCGCGGGCGCACGAGCTGTCGCTCTGCAGCTGGTCCCCCGACGGTGGTCGACTCGCCTGCGCATCGGGAAATCTCCAGTACGCGCTCGCCAACCAGCAGTTCGGCAATCTTTCACCGAGCCAGCTCGTGGTCGTGCACGTCTCCGACGGGCGGGTCGATACGCTCACGGACCGGGCGGCCTCCAACCAGAGCCCGGTCTGGGCGGGACCGGGGCGCCTGCTCTTCATCTCGAACCGCCACGGTCCGCGGGACATCTACGCGCTCGACCTCGACGCCTCAGGCACCGCGCGCGGCGAGCCGGTGCGCCTCACCACCGGGCTCGGCGCGCACACCATATCGCTCGCCGCCGACGGGCGGCGCATCGCATACGCCGCCTTCAGCGCCACCTCGAACATCTGGGCACTGCCGATCCCCTCCGGCGGCGAGGCAGTCTCGCCGTACGCCGCAGAGCAGGTTACCCACGGGAATCAGCTGGTCGAATCGTTCACGGTCTCGCCCGACGGCCAATGGCTTCTCTACGACTCGAACCTCGCGGGCAACGCCGACCTCTACCGCATTCCCGCCGCGGGCGGCGAGCCGGAACGGCTCACCACCGATCCGAGCGACGATTTCTT
This sequence comes from Gemmatimonadales bacterium, assembly GCA_035759585.1. Classification (GTDB taxonomy): domain Bacteria; phylum Gemmatimonadota; class Gemmatimonadetes; order Gemmatimonadales; family GWC2-71-9; genus CAMLLJ01. The sequence goes on from DASTUP010000095.1 coordinate 7,197, forward strand.
TCCCGATCTCTCGCCCGATGGCCGGGAGGTGGCGTTCCATTCGTGGCGCACAGGCAATCGCGAAATCTTCGTCCTCCCGCTCGATGGCGGGCCAGTGCAGCAGGTGACCGTCACTCCCAACCGGCAGGAGGTCGGGCCGAAGTGGTCGCCCGACGGGCGGACGCTCGTCTACTTCGAATTCGAGGGCCCGAACGACACGCTCGCGCGCGGTTCCGTGTGGACGTCGCGGCGCGACGATCAGGGTGCATGGAGCGCTCCGGAGCGGCGGCAGGCGCGCGGGAACTGGCCGGCCTGGTCTCCCGACGGTACGCGCCTCGTCTACGGAATCGGGAGCGTGGCGAATCGCGTCCATGTCGCGCCTGCCGCCAGCGGCGACGGCCGCCTCGTGTACGACGCGGGCGCAGCAGGACCGGGCGTGGAGCAGCTCTCCTGGAGCACCGACGCCCGCACGCTCTACTTCAAGAGCCACGACGCGAACGGACTCGGTGAGATCTGGGCCTTCCCCGCTTCGGGCGGGCCGATCCGCCTGGTGACCCGCTTCGACGACCCGTCGCGCCCCTCCTACCGCTTCAACATGGCCGTCGGTCCGCGGCACTTCTACTTCTCGATCGACGAGCGGCAGAGCGACGTGTGGGTGATGGACGTCACGGGCGCGGACGACGCTCGATGACGGCCGCCGAGCGGCTCGCCGCGGCGCTCGAGGGCCGCTATGCGATCGTCCGCGAGCTCGGCGCCGGCGGCATGGCGACGGTATACCTCGCCAGCGACCTCCGCCATGCGCGAAGCGTTGCGGTGAAGGTCCTTCGCCCCGAGCTCGCCGCCGTCATCGGCGCCGAGCGGTTCCTCGCCGAGATCCGCACCACCGCCAACCTGCAGCACCCGCACATCCTGCCGCTGCACGATTCGGGCGAGGCCGATTCGTTCCTCTACTACGTCATGCCGCTCGTGGAGGGGGAGTCGCTGCGCGAGCGGCTCGCGCGCGAGAAGCAGCTCCCGGTGCGCGATGCCGTGCGGATCGCCGCGGAAGTGGCAGGCGCGCTCGACTATGCCCACCGCCACGGCGTGATCCACCGCGACGTCAAGCCCGAGAATATCCTCCTGCACGACGGCCGCGCCGTCGTCGCCGACTTCGGCATCGCCCTCGCCGCCTCCGCCGCCGGCACGCGCATGACCGAGACCGGGATGAGTCTTGGCACGCCGACCTACATGAGCCCGGAGCAGGCGATGGGTGAGCGCACGCTCGGGCCACCCACCGACATCTACTCGCTCGGCTGCGTCCTGTACGAGATGCTCGTCGGCGATCCGCCGTTCATCGGCAGCACCGCGCAGGCGATCGTCGCGAAGGTGATGACCGAGAAGCCCGCGCCGCCATCACGCATGCGGGATACGATTCCAGAGCACGTCGAAGACGCGACGCTCACCGCTCTCGAGAAGCTTCCGGCCGACCGCTTCGCCTCAGCCGCGGAATTTGCGGCAGCACTCGCCGGAGGAGCCCCGCCTCGCGTTGCCGTCCGCGCACCGCGGCGCGAGGCGGCGAGCTCGGTTCAGTGGCGCCGGATCACCATGCTGCTGGCCGTGCTTCTGCTGGGGGCGCTGGCGCTGGCCGCATGGGCGCTCGGCCGACCGCCGCTCGCCGCCGGCCCCACGGTCTTCGATGCCGCGCTGCCCGGGGACGCTGCGATCGCGTTCGGCGCGAGCACCGCCTCGACGTCGTTCGGAACTCCGCTCCGGAATCTCTCGGTCTCCAGCGATGGCACCTTTGCGGTCTATGCCGCGCGGCAGGGAGATTCGACCATGCTCTGGCGCCGGAGCCTCCGCGATGAGTCGGCCCGCGCGATTGCAGGCACCCACGGCGGCATCGCGCCCCGCATTTCGCCGGACGGATCGCGCGTGGCGTTTCTCGTCGGTGGCCGGGCGATGGTGGTTCCGGTCGAGGGCGGCGACGCGGAGCTGCTGCTCGACGGCGCCGATCCACGATTGCTCGAATGGGTCTCGCCCACCAGCCTGCTCCTGGTCGACTTCGAGGGGAGCAGGCTGAGCTGGCTCGATCCGGAAGGGAGCCAGCGCCCCCGGAGCAGCGCCACGAAGGCATCGCTCGGGTTCGGCCATTGGATCCCCGAGGATCGACGAATAATCTCGTCGCGGAACGGCACCGCACTCATCGTCGACCCCGAGACCGGGGAGAGCTGGCCGGTGCGCTCGACGCTGCCGGACGGGTCGCCCGGCTCGGTGCTCGCCGGCTCGGCCTTTCGCATCGTTCAGGGTGAGTTCCTGGTCTACATCTCGGATGGCGACCTGCGCGCCGCCGCATACGATCGCGATCGCCACCTTGCCGGGAGGCCGGTGACGCTCGTCAGCGGCATTCGCCGGGAATCCGTCGGCGCGGCACAGTTCGATCTGACCGACAGCGGCGATCTCGTCTACGCACCGGGGGCGGATGCCACGGTCGGGCGCATCGTGCGCCTTCGGCCCGGCGGCGCACCCGAGCCGCTGCCGCTCGATTCCGCCGAATTTCAGCGGTTCGACATGAGTGCGGACCGGCGGTGGCTCGCGGTCGTCGTCGTCACCGCCGGCGGCCAGGAGCTCCGCATCCATGACCTCCGGGATGGGCAGCGCATCAACTGGTTGCGCGCCGAGCACATCCGCCATGCGCTCTGGAGTCCTGATGGCGAGCGGCTGATCGTCGGCCTGCGCGACTCGACCCGGTGGAGCATCCTGTCCGGCATCCCGAGCACGGGCATGCGGCCCGACACGCTGTACTCGAGCGGTCTCGATGCCGCGTACGACCCGATCGACTATCGCGCAAGCGATGCCGTGGTGGCACAGAACTGGACGACCTTCGTCGCGGCGCGCTTCGATCCCGGGGCCGAGCCGATCCGCTTCGATACGATGGCGTCGAACGTCCGATTCGCGACACTCTCGCCGGATCGGACACGCATGATGTACACCGAGGAGAGCGGCCGCCTGGTCGTCGCGACCTGGCCGGCCGGAGGTCGCCGCTGGCAGGTTTCGACCGACGGTGCCGAGCCGCTCTGGATGTCCGCGACGGAGATTCTGTTCCGCGCCGGTGTGTCCTGGTATCTCACGCGACTCCATTCCGTCACGGGTGAGCCCCTCGGCGCCCCCACGTTCTGGGGACGCGATCCCCGCTTCTCGGATACGGCAGGGTGGTCCAACCGGCCGTCCCACGACGGCGGCATCATCTACCTGCAGGGGCCGGCGCAAGTGAGCGGCAGCTACCTGCGCGTGATTCCCGACTGGGTCGCGCAGATGAAGGCCGCCGTGGAGGAGGCGAATCGATGAGCGCGCACGCGTAGGAATCCGCGCATTACCTCACGTCGTACATCAATCAGTCCTACATTCCCGGCATGGACCGGACGTCGCTCGCACCCGATCAGCTCCTGCTCGCCCGCTTCCGCGCCGGGGACGAGGCCGCCTTCGCGGCCGTCTTCGACGGGTGGAGTGGCGCGGTTCATCGGCTGGCGATGCGGATCCTGCAGGACGGTACCGAGGCCGAGGAAGTGGTCGAGGAGACGTTCTGGCAGGCGTGGCGGAACCGGGAATCGTTCGACCCCGCTCGCGGCGGGCTCCCGGTGTGGTTGCTGACGATCGCCCGCTCGCGCGCCCTCGACCGGCGCCGCGCCGCGGGCCGGCGGCGGGAGGTCTCCGCCGAGACGGCGGGATTCGACAGCGCCGTTCCCGGCGCGGGACGCGATCCGGCAGAGGCCGAGGAGCTCGGTCGGCTGGTTCGCGACGCCCTCGGCGACCTCGCGAGCGAGCAGCGCGAGGTGATCGAGCTCGCCTATTTCGAGGGCCTGTCGCAGAGCGAGATCGCCGAGCGCACGTCGCAGCCGCTCGGCACGGTCAAGACGCGCGTGCGGCTCGCGCTGGTGAAGCTTCGGGACCGGCTTGGCGCATTGCGGGAGGAGCGATGAACGAACTCGAGCAGACGCACGAAGCGATGCGGGAACTGCTGCCCGCGGTGGCGCTCGGGGCGGCGTCCGCCGACGAAGCGCGCCGCGTGCGCGCACATGTCGCAGGCTGCGCCGAGTGCCGACGCGAGCTGGAGTCGCTCGAGGAAGCGGCGGGGCTCGTCGGCCTTGCTGCACCGGCCAATGCGACGCCCGATCTGGGCGCGGTACGCGCGCGCCTCCTCGACCGTGTGCGCCGGGATGTCTACCCGACTCCATCCGCACCACCGGCACGCGCCGGGTTGTGGCAGGCGGCGGCGGCGATTCTGCTCCTCATCGCCGGCGGATCGATCCTGTTCGCCATCCGCGCGCGCAGTGCTGCGCGGTCGGAGGTGGCCACCCTCCGGGCTGAGTCCGAAGCGCAGGTCGCCCACCTTCGTGACTCGATCGCCGCGCGGGAAGCGGTGCTGAGCGCGCTCACCGGGCCGAGCGTGAAGGTCGTCGAGCTGGCGTCGCAGGGTGCCCGGCAGCCGAACGGCCGGATGTTCTGGGACCAGGTGGCCGGCCGGTGGACGTTCATTGGTCACGATCTTCCGGAGCTGAATCCGGGCCGCACCTATCAGCTCTGGGTCATCACGACGGGCGGCGAGCGGGTGAGCGCAGGCACGTTCCAGCCGGTCGGCGGCCGCGCGCTCGTCCAAGCGACCTACGCCCTGCCGCAGGACCAGCTCGGCGCCATCGCCGTCACCGAAGAGCCGGAAGGCGGCGTGCCGCAGCCCACCGGAGCCATCATCATCGCGGGCTCGCCGGGGTAGGCGGAGATCCGGTCGCCGCTCGGCGGCGTACACAGGAGACGAACGGTGCGGCTGTCGCCGCAACGCGATCATTTCTCCTGGAGGCCGCTGATGCACCCCCGAGCCCTTTCCGCAGCGCTTCTCGCAGCCGTCCTCGCCGCCTGCGGCGATACCCCGACCGACGCCGGTCTCTCGTCCGCGGAGACCCACCCCGAGTTCGCCCACAACCAGCAGGGCGACGCCGAGTTCGGCTTCACCGGCGGCTGGCTCGACGGCGAGAGCGTCGAGTTCTTCTATCACAAGAATTTCTTCTGCCGCGAGCCCGCGGCCGACGGCCTTCCGATCGGCTCGTCCACCGACTGCGAAATCGGCTCCGAGGGCACCGTCGACCCTCGGCCCGGCGAGATTCCCGTGCTGTACGTGATGACCCCGCTCGGCTTCCGGCCGGACGAATCCACGCTGCAGTGTCCCGTGGTCGGCGAATGCATCAATCACCCCTCGACGCTCGACGTCTCGCGCGTCTTCGGGCCCGGCACCGAGGACTTCCCGCTTCCCGCGCACAGCCACATCGTGGAACAGGCGAGCGGCAACTGGTGGGAGCTCGAGATCATCGGGGTGACCGATCCGGCGATCTGGGATGAAGTCGTGGCAGGGAAGAGCCTCGAGCGCGTGCGCGAGCTGCAGCAGGCCGGCGTCGGCATCACCGGCGACATCCCGACCAACACCTACCTCTTCTTCAACGTCCGTCCGGGCACGGGGAACCAGCCGTGACCGGGAGGGTATTCGTCTCGCGCGCCGCCGCCGTTGGAGCGGCGGCGGGCGGGCTCCTCATCGCGACGGGTGCCGTGCTGCCGTGGATGACGCTCTACGGCGGCCTGCATCCGCTCCGCGGGATTCTCGGCCCGTACGGCCAGCTTCTCTTCGCTGCGGGAATCGGCTGCGCGACCGGAGCGCTCTTCCTTGCGCGCTTCCCGCGCAGACTGGGCTCGATGCTTCTCGGTGCCGCAGCCGGCGTCTTCGCCTTCGCCTCGTGGCTGGCGTTCGGCAGCATACCGGGAACGCTCGAGCGGATGCAGGAGAACCCGTTTCTCGTCGCCAGCCAGGGCAACGGGCCGCATGTCGCGCTGGTCGGCGCACTCATGGTGCTCTGTGCCGGCGCCATTGCGGTGCTTCCGGCGGGCCGGGGGTCGCGTTACGACGGCTGAAGAGTCGCAGCCCGTGGGCGGATCCGCTCGAGCGCCCGAACGAGACCGTGGGCCAGCCTGCCCTCGCCGTTCGAGCGCTCGAGCGTTTCGACGATCGCGGAGCCTGCGATGACGCCGCGCGCGCCCGCGCGGAGTGCCGCCGAGAGGTGCGTCACATCCGACACACCGAATCCGACGAGCGGCGGCGGCGCGCCCTCGGCCGCAAGCGCGGCAATGAGCGTCGGATCCGGTGCATGCATCGGCCGGACCGCGCCGGTGACACCGGGGCGCCCCTGCAGGTAGGTGAAGCCCCCGCCCATTGCTGCGACCCGTGCAACGAGGCTGGCGCGCGCCGACGGCGGGACCACGAAGACCGGGTCGATGCCGGCGCCGCGAGCCGCCGCGACGAACGGGGCCGCCTCGATGGCGGGCACATCCGCAATGAGCACGGAATCAGCGCCGGCATCCCCCACGGATCGGTAGAAGGCTTCCAGTCCCTGGCTCACCACGGTGTTCGCGTACACGAGAAGCCCGACCGGCAGACTGGCACTCTCTCGCCGGATCTCGGCGATCAGCTCGAAACACCGCTCCGGCGTCGCGCCCGCGGCGATCGCGCGCGCGGAAGCCCGCTGAATGACGGGGCCATCCGCTACGGGGTCGGAGAACGGCATGCCGAGCTCGAGCGCATCGGCGCCGGCCTGAACGAGCGCGCGCACGGCGGCCAGCGTCGTTTCGGCGTCGGGGTCGCCGAGCATGAGGAACGGCATGACGATGCCGTCGGGAGGACCGGCGGAGAACATCCGCTCGTAGCGGCTCATCGCTCGGCTCCCGTCTCGTGAGACAGCACGGTGTCGAGGTCCTTGTCGCCGCGCCCCGAAAGGCACACGAGCAGCACGGTCTCTTCCACTGCTCCCTGCGCGAGCTTCAGCGCGTGCGCGAGCGCGTGCGCCGACTCGAGCGCCGGGATGATCCCTTCCTCCCGGGCGAGCGTGCGATAGGCGGCCACGGCCTCATCGTCGGTGGCGCCGACGTACGCCGCGCGCCCGGTCGCGCTCAGCGCCGCGTGCTCCGGTCCCACGGCCGGATAATCGAGCCCCGCGGACACGGAGTGCGACACCTGCACGTACCCGTGCTCGTCCTGGAGCAGGAGCGTGCGGCACCCGTGCAGGATGCCCACCGTGCCACGCTCCACGGCCGCACCATGCTCGCGCGTCTCGAGTCCCCGGCCGGCGGGCTCGACGCCGATCAGTGCAACAGGGTCGTCGAGAAATGCAGCGAACAGCCCGATTGCATTCGACCCGCCGCCGACCGCGGCGATCGCCGCATCGGGAAGCCGCCCGGCGGCGCCGAGAACCTGCCGGCGCGCTTCATCGCCGATGACACGCTGGAACTCGCGGACCATCGTCGGATACGGATGGGGTCCCGCGGCAGTGCCGAGGAGATAGTGCGTGTCGTCGCTCGTGGCGCTCCAGTCGCGGAGTGCTTCGTTGATCGCGTCCTTGAGCGTGGCCCCGCCCGAAGTCACCGGAACGACTTCCGCTCCGAGCAGCCGCATCCGCTCCACGTTGGCCCGCTGCCGGGCGACGTCGGTCGCTCCCATGTATACGCGGGTATCGAGCCCGAGCAGCGCGCCCGCCATTGCCGTGGCAACCCCGTGCTGCCCGGCTCCCGTCTCGGCGAGAAGGCGCGTTCGTCCCATGCGGCGCGCGAGAAGAGCCTGACCGATGACCTGGTTGATCTTGTGCGCTCCGCCGTGCAGCAGGTCCTCACGCTTGAGGAAGATCCGCGCAGGCGTGTCCGCGGCGAGGCTCCGGCAGCGGTAGAGCGGCGTCTCGCGGCCGGCGTAGTCGCGAAGCAATGTCTCGAGCTCCGCCCGGAACGCGGGATCGTGTCGCGCCTGCGTGAACGCCTCCGCAATCTCCTCGAGTGGTGTCACCAGCGTCTCCGGCACGTACATCCCTCCGAATTCGCCGAATGCGCCGCACACCGGAGTGAAAGTGGCGCTCATGCGACCTCGCGGAGTGCGCGGAAGAAGGCCTCGAGACGCACCGGATCCTTGATCCCCGGACTCCCCTCGACACCCGACGCCAGGTCCAGCACCCCGCAGCCGAGCGCATCCGCCTCGGCCGCGTTCGAGGCATCGATGCCTCCGGCAAGAACGATCCGCTCCCGGTCGCGGTACGCGGCGAGGCGGCTCCAGTCGAATCGCGCGCCCGTGCCTCCGGCCAGCGTCGCGTGGGCAGTGTCGAGTACGATGCGGTCGGCGCCGGTGGATTCGACGGCCGGCAGCGGGGTCCCTTCGGCCACCGGGATGGCTTTCCAGATTTCACACGCCTTCGGCAGCTGGTCCCGCAGCGCGGCGAGGTCGGCGCGTGATTCCTTTCCGTGGAGCTGGACGGCCGAGAGCCGAAGTGCCCTCGCGAGGCGCGCTACGACCCGCGGCGTTTCGTCGACGAACACGCCGACGAGCGGCAGCGGACCCGCGGCCGCGATCTCCGCCGCACGCGCTCCGTCGATCCTTCGTGGCGATCGGGCAGCGAATACGAGTCCCCCGTACGACGCCCCCGCTTCCCAGGCGCTCCGCGCGTCTTCCGGCCGCGTCAGTCCGCAGATCTTGACCCGCCCGAAGATCAGCTCCCGCGCAGCGAGGCCCGGGCGCGGCGCGCGCATCAGGGTGGTGCCGACCAGGAAAGCGTCCACCATCGGCCGCAGTCGCCGCACATCCGCGCGCGACCCGACGCCCGACTCCGCGACCACGATCCGGTCCGCCGGAACGAGTGGCGCGAGCCGCCCGGTCGTCCCGAGATCCACCTCGAGCGTCCGCAGGTCCCGGTTGTTGATCCCGATGATCCGTGCGCCGAGCGCAATGGCCCGCCCGAGCTCCCCCACGTCGTGGACCTCGGTGAGGACGTCCATTCCCAGCCGCGCGGCCATCGCGGCGCAGCCGGCGTAGGCGGAATCGTCGAGCACCGAGAGCATGAGCAGCACCGCGTCCGCCCCGGCAGCACGCGCACCGACCACCTGCCGCTCATGGAGGATGAAGTCCTTGCAGAGGATCGGCGCCGCCGTGCGCGCGCGGACTGCCTGCAGGTGATCGAGCGAGCCCTGGAAGCGGTGCGGCGCCGTCACGACCGAGATCGCATCCGCGACGCCGGCATACCCGGTGGCAAGGGCGCCCGGATCATACGCCTCCCGCAACGGGCCGGCGGAGGGCGACGCGCGCTTCATCTCGAGGATGAACGCGGGACGGGAGCGTCCGAGCGCCTCGGCGAATCCGTGCGCGGCTCGCGGCGCGTCCTGCGCCACGGCCAGCGCCGGTTCCGGCGCGATACGCCGGCGCGTGGCCTCGATCAGCTCGGCGAGCATCGTGCTCACGTCTCGCGGCTCATTCCGGCGAAGCGCTCGAGCCGGGCGAGCGCGCCACCGCCGGCGAGCACTTCCCGCGCAAAGTCATATCCCATCGGCAGCGACCCCGCGACACCGGCGAGATGGAGGAGCGCACCGGCGTTGACGGCAACGGCGGCGATGTGCGCCGGTTCGCCCCGGCCCCCGAGAAGGCGGCGGATCGCGACGGCATTCTCCTCCGGGCCGCCGCCGACGAGATCGGCCAGCGGGAACGACGCGACACCGAAATCCGCGGGCGTGAACCGCCGCCGCTCGACGCGCCCGTCGCGCAGCTCGGCGGCTTCGGTCTCCCCGTGCACTGCGATCTCATCGAGCCCGAGCCCGTGCACCACGAGCGCGCGCTCGCAGCCGAGGAGGGCGAGCGTGTCGGCGATGACGCCGCAGAGCGCCGGGTCGTAGACGCCGACGAGCAGCACCGGCGGCCGTGCAGGATTGACCAGGGGGCCGAGCAGGTTGAAGACGGTGCGGGTGGCGAGGCGCTTGCGGACGGGCATCGCGTGGCGGATGCCGGCGTGATAATGTGGCGCAAAGAGGAAGGTGAGCCGCTCGGCGTCGAGACAGCGCCGCGCGGTCTCCGGCGACATGTCGAGCCGCACGCCGAACTCCTCGAGCAGATCCGCGGCACCGCAGCGACTCGAGACGGCACGGTTCCCGTGCTTCGCAATCGGCAGCCCCGCCTCGGCCGCGACGCACGCGACGGCCGTGGAGATGTTGATCGTACCGGCGCCGTCGCCGCCGGTGCCGACGATGTCGGCGAACGGATAGGTCGGGCGTTCGAATTCCCGGGCGCCGGCGCGGAGCGAAGCGGCCGCGCCCGCGATCTCGTCCGGCGTCTCCCCCTTGAGCTTGAGCGCGACGAGCATCGCCGTCAGCTCGATGTCGGAGAGCTCGCCGCGCAGCGCGCAATCGAAGAGCGCCCGGCTCTCCTCCGCCGCCAGCGGCGCGCCCGCCATGAGCTTGAGCAGGCTCCGGTCCGTTCCGGATGCGCCCGGGGCCGGCGGGGCCGGGCGAAGAGGATGCTGTGTTCGTAGTTGTGCGTGCGTCATCGGTCGGGTCCGGTTCGGGGACAACAAAAAAGCCCGCCAGAGGCGGGCTGCGGGCGGACGAACGAGACGATCGTCGGATGTTACGCGCGCATGATCCCGCCGTGGCTCAGCTCGGGCCACTGCCAGGTCCAGGTGCGCGCGATCGCGAACGATGTCATGCCCCATCATACCGCTCGGCCGAGCGATTCGTCAATGGGTGCGCTGGCCATCGGGCCTGGATGGCCGTATGGTAGCGGAATGAAAATCTCAGCGATTCGCGGCTGCCTGGGCTCCGCCATCATCGTGAGCATGCTGCAGCTCGCCTGGAGCTCCGCTCACGCCCAGGCGGCCTCGCCGCCGCCCGGGCGGACCCGGGTCGTCATGCTCGGTACGGGAACTCCCGGGGCCAATCCCGACCGCTTCGGCCCCGCGGTCGTGGTGCTGGTGGACAGCTCCGCGTACCTCTTCGATATCGGCGTCGGAGTCGTGCGCCAATGGGCGGCTGCGCTCCGGAACGGCATTGCGCCGCTCGGCGTCTCCGACCTCCGGACCGCCTTCGTCACCCATCTCCACTCTGATCACACTGTCGGCTATCCCGAGCTGATCCTCTCGTCGTGGACCCTCGATCCGGCAGTGCGACCCCTCGATGTCTACGGGCCGCGCGGGCTTCGGCGGATGACGGAGCACATCCTGGCCGCCTATGCGGAGGACATCGCGACGCGGACCGGCAAGGGCGGCGAAAAGGAGGGGAAGGCCCGGCCCGAAGTGCGCGTGCACGAGATCGATCCGGGCACGGTCTACAATGATTCGCTCGTGTCCATCACGGCCTTCCGGGTGCCGCACGGGACCTGGGATCAGTCGTTCGGCTACCGGATCAGCACGCCCGATCGGACGATCGTCATCTCCGGCGATGCGGCCCCGTCACCGGCAATCGCGGAGCAATGCCGGGGCTGCGACATTCTCATCCACGAAGGCGGAACGATGCTGGAGGCGAGTGCCGGCGAATATTTCCGGACGTTCCACACGACGGCCGAAGCGCTCGCCTCCATTGCAACGGCGGCGGCACCCCGCCTGCTGGTGCTGTATCACCAGCCCCGCACCGGCCCCGCGGTCGATCGCGCCTACCGGGTGCTCCGGAGTCTCTACCCGGGTGCATTCGTCGTCGCGCGGGATCTCGATGTTTTCTATTAGAGCGAGGGAATGATGGCGTGGACTGCGCTGTTCGTCGCCGGGCTGCTGGAAGTCGGCTGGGCGGTCGGGCTCAAGTATACGGAGGGATTCACGCGTCTCTGGCCGACGGTCGGTACCGCCGTCGCGCTGATCGCGAGCATGGCGCTGCTCGGCTATGCCGTCCGCACGCTGCCCCTGGGAACGGCGTACGCCGTGTGGACGGGGATCGGAACGGTCGGCACCGCGCTCCTCGGGATCGCGCTCTTCCGCGAGCCGGCGACGGCGCTGCGGCTGGTATGCATCGGGCTGATCGTGGCGGGGATTCTCGGGCTGAAGCTCGCGCCGGGGGCGGCGTCGCCGGAAGTATGACGCGAACGGGCTGAAGATCTACGCTCGGTGGGCTTCGATTCCCATCGCCGCCCCCACCGCTGCCTCGTTGCGCAGTCACCGATCCCAGCCCGCCGCGTCCAGCGAGGATCGGGGCTCGTGCGGGGCAGGCCCTCGCGACACGCGCTTCGATGCTATTGAGCTCACCCCCGCTGATTCGCCAGCCGGAGAAATTCCTCCCGCGTCATCGGACACGTCCGGAACTCGCCGCGCAGCGCACTCGTGATCGTCCGCGAGTTCTGCTTTTCCACCCCGCGCATCATCATGCAGAGATGCACCGCCTCGATCACGACGCCGACCCCGCGCGGCTGCAGCACCTCTTCGATGGCCTGGGCCACCTGCTCGGTGAGCCGTTCCTGCACCTGCAGTCGCCGCGCGAACACCTCGACGATCCGCGGCAGCTTCGAAAGCCCCACGATCTTCCCGTCCGGGATGTACGCGATGTGCGCCCGGCCGAAGAACGGAAGCATATGGTGCTCGCAGAGCGAGTACAGCTCGATGTCGCGCACCATCACCATGCTCTCGTGCGCCTCCTCGAACACCGCGTCGCCGATCACGTCCTCGACGCTCTCGTCGTAGCCCCGTGTCAGCCATTCGAGGGACTTCGCCACGCGCTCCGGCGTCCGCACCAGCCCGTCACGGTCGGGATCCTCGCCGAGCAGCTCGAGCTGCCGGCGCACCAGGTCCTCGAGCTCCGGCGCGATCCGCGCAGGCTGCGGCGCGAGCCGCTCGGCGAGGTTCATCTGGGCCATGATCATCCAATCTCCGGTTGAGTGCCGCGCTCGAGCGCGAGCTCCGCCTCGAGGCTTGTCTGGTCGCGGAAGATCGTCGCGACGGCGAGCGTCTTCCCGTTGGCACGGTAGGTGACCGCGCAGTCGCGGCCGGCGATGTCCCCTTCGATGTCCAGCGTATCCCACTTTGCCGCGTGCCCGACGTAGTTGATCACAACGTCGTAATGCTGGCTCCAGAAGAACGGCACCGCGTCGAAGCGCTCGCCCCGTCCGTTGCCGCCGGAGACGATGTTCCGCGCCGCCGTCTGCGCCTGCCGCTCGGCAACGACCCAGTGCTCGACGCGGATCAGCTCACTGCTGTCGCGGTAGGGGAAGCGCACGATGTCTCCCGCCGCGAAGATGCCCGGCTCGCTCGTCTCGAGAAACTCGTCCACCATGATGCCGCGGTCCGTCGCGATCCCGGCCGCCTCGGCGAGCGCGACGTTCGGCCGCACGCCGATGCCGGCGACGACGAGATCCGCCGCGACCTCCTCGCCGCTCGAGAGCGTCACGCTCGACGGCCCGACGCCTTTCACGCTCTGCCCGAGCCGGAACTCGACGCCGTGCTCCTCGTGGACGGCGCGAACGAAGTCGCCCAGCTCGGCGCCGAGCACCCGCTCGAGCGGCCGCTCCTCGAGTCCTACGACGGTAACCTCGAGTCCCCTCGTCCGCAGCGATGCCGCCACCTCGAGTCCGATGAAGCTCGAGCCGATCACGACCGCGCGCCGCGCCTTCGCTGCCGCCGCGATGATGGCGCGCGAATCGGCCAGCGTGCGGAGGTAGTGGATCTTCTGCCCGGCATCCGGCATGTCGAGCGTCACCGGGGTGGCACCGGTAGCGAGGAGCAGCGCACCGTAGGGAAGCGACGAGCCATCCTGCATCGTCACGGTGCGCGCCTTCGCATCGATTGCCTTCACGTCGTGGCCAAGCAGGATCTCGATGTCGTTGTCGGCGTAGTACGAGTCGGGGTGGAGCGGGATCCACTCCTCCGGCGCGTTGCCCGCCAGGTAGTCCTTTGAAAGGTTCGGCCGGTCCGTCGGCGTCGCCTGGCCCGCCTCGACGATGACGACCCGCCCCGTGTACCCCTCCCGCCTCAGCGTTTCGGCCGCCACCGCCCCCGCCGCGCCGCCGCCGATGATCACCACCGACAGCGGCGCGCCATTGCTCGGCCGCGCCTGCGATGTCGCGGGTGCGAGATGCGCCGGCTTGGAGCGCCGCGAGGTGACGCGAATCTTTCCCTCGCCCTCTTCCACCCGCCAGCAGGGAAGGTTCGCGAGCGCCGGCGGCCGCACCGGCGCACCGGTGCGCAGGCTGAACGCCGCGTGGTGCCAGGGACAGCGGATCGTGTCGCCCACCACGAGCCCTTCGGCGAGCGGCCCGCCGTAGTGGGTGCACTTTGCCCCCACCGCGAAGACGTCGGTGCCGACACGGGTCACGATCACCGGTTCGCCGTCCGCATGGCCGAGGAGCGGCTTGCCCTCGAGGACGTCGGCGGCGGCGATGCCTTCCTTCAGGTCGGGACCCGTGAGCGGGGCCTGCTCATCACTCATGCGGATTTCTCATTCCTCAGAGGGACTTGAGGTACTCGACGAGATCGCTGCGCTCGGCGGCCGTGAGCTCCAGCTCCAGCACCTGCTCGTACTGCGTCACGACATCCTCGAGAGTGGCGGCACTCCCGTCATGGAAGTACGGCGGGTGCTGGAGAAGGCCCCGGAGCGGCGTCGTACGGTACGCCTTCTCCGCCGTCCGCGCCGCGTACGCCGGATCCATCCCGGTTTCCTCCGCGGCGTGGCGCTTCCCGGAATTGATGTCGCTCAGGATCGAGCCGGTATGGCACGACGAGCAGCGGCCCGCGCCGGTGAACACTTCGCGTCCGCGCTGCGCCGCCGCCTCGTCGTAGCTGCCCGGCGCCGGCGTCGGCGCGCGGAGACTGAGCTGGTACTCGCGCAGCGCATCGAGCTTGGAGGTGACGAGGTCGGGCGACTGGACCACGTTGATGCCGAGCCGGTCGTCACTGAAGTTCCCCTGGCCGTGCATCTGCGTCACCGCAACATACGCATTCCAGTAGGAAACCGGCCCGTCGCCCGTGAACGTCTCCCGGTCCACGCCGTCGAGCCCGTACGCCGGCGGGAGCACCACCGGCGTGTTCAGGCCGTCGATGTTGTAGCGCGGATCGTAGCGGCCGGGCCCCCATGAGTTGTACACGGCCTTCTGCTCGTCCGTAAGGGCGGGGGAGAGGGCGATGATCGCGCCGGGATCGAGGCTGGTATTCGCCCAGCCGTCCATCCGGCGGCCGATCCCGGGTGCGAACGAGTTGTCCACGCTCGAGTGGCAGAGCGCGCAGGTCGTGCCCACGCGCACGAGCGTGTCCCGGCCTTCGATCGTCTGCACTTCTCCCTTGAGTCCGACGACGGCGTTCAGCTTGAGGAGGGTGACGGTGGTCGTGGTGCTGTTGAGATCGACCTGGCCGGCCGCGATGGCATCCTTCACCTCCTGGGGCAGCGCATCCGCGTCCACCTTGAGCCCGACGGAGAGCGCCACGTTCGGCGTGACCGCGGCCTGGATGACCTCGTGCATGCGAAGCGTGTCGGTCCAGAATTTCTCGTCGCCGAACGTGTCGAAGCGGAAGATCTCCCGGCCGGCCTCGATCGTTTCCGGCGAAGGGTCGGTCGAGCCGTCGCACGAGGCCACGGCGGCGGCGCCGAGGAGGGCGACTGTCAGGGCAATGAGGGCCTTCTGTTGCATGGTCGTCCCCGCGGTTGTGGTGCGGCTCCCTGGAGATGCGTGACAGCGGACGGACGCCGGAACTGCCGGTGTCCGCGATTATGCATAGCACTCATGAGATAATAAGTCAATGATTTTATTGACATATTTGCCGCTTCAACCCGGCTCGAACCACATATATGGAAGGAAATCCCCGCATGCGATCCGACTCCGGCGCCACGCGCTCCATCTGGATGGACACGGCGGAAGTGCCGCAATATCAGCCACTTGCAGCCAATCTCGAGGCCGACGTCTGTGTGGTCGGGGCGGGCATTGCCGGGATGACCACGGCATACCTCCTGACGCGGGAGGGAAAGGGAGTCGTCGTGCTGGACGACGGACCGGTCGCGGGCGGCGAAACGGGCCGGACCACGGCGCACCTGACCTGGGCGCTCGACGATTTCTACATGGACATCGAGCGGATGCACGGGGCCGAAGGGGCGAGAATCGCGGCGGAAAGCCATAGGACCGCGGTGGACCGCATCGAGGAGATCGTGCGCGGCGAGGGGATCGACTGCGACTTCGAGCGGCTTCCCGGCTACTGGTTCGCCGAGGACGCGGATGGGAAGAAGGAACTGGCGGAGGAGCGGGATGCGGCGAGGCGAGCGGGAGCGGGAGACGTCGAGCTGATCGACAGGATTCCCGGAGTTCCATTCGAGACTGCGGTGGCACTCCGGTTCGCGAACCAGGCAACCTTCCATCCACTCAAGTACGTCTCGGCGCTCGCGCGCGCCATCGTGCGCGACGGCGGCCGCATCCACTGCTCGTCACACGTCGCGGAGCTGGTGAAGAAGTCGCCACGGCCGCAGGTGAAGACGTCCGACGGGCACACCGTCACCGCCGGTGCAGTCGTCTTCGCCACGAACGCCCCGGTCAACGACTGGGTGAAGATCCACACCAAGCAGGCCGCGTACCGCACGTTCGTCGTCGGCATCCGCAATCCGGCGGGAACCGTCGAGCGCGGGCTCTACTGGGACAACCTCGACCCGTATCACTACGTGCGGCTCGCGGAGGACGCGGGCGGGGAAGTGCTGATCGTCGGCGGACAGGACCACAAGACGGGGCAGGCGGACGACCAGGAGGAGCGCTTCGCGGCGCTCGTTCAGTGGACGCGCGAGCGCTTTCCGCAGGCGGGCAACGAGCTCTACCGCTGGTCGGGCCAGGTCATCGAGCCGAACGACTACATGGCCTTCATCGGCCGCAATCCGGGGGATGACCACATCTTCATTGCGACGGGTGATTCGGGAAACGGCATGACGCACGGCACCATCGCCGGCATCCTGATCACCGACCTCATTCTGGGCCGCGACAACCCGTGGGAGAAGCTGTACGATCCCTCCCGCAAGTCACTTCGCGCGGCGCCGGAGTTCCTGCGGGAGAACCTGAACGTCGCCGCGCAGTATCGCGATCTGGTCCGCCCCGGCGAAGTCTCGAGTGCCGAGGACATCGCCCCCGATGCGGGAGCCATCCTCCGCGACGGTGCGAAGCTGCTCGCCGTGTACCGCGATGCGGGAGGCACGCTTCACACGCGCTCGGCGCTCTGCACGCATCTCTACTGCGTGGTTGCCTGGAACGACACCGAGAAGACGTGGGACTGCCCGTGTCACGGGTCGCGGTTCGATCGGTACGGCAAGGTGGTCAACGGGCCGGCGATCGCCGATCTGCCCGGGGTGGACGGGGACGGGAGACAGGCATAGCCTTTTACTGTGTGACGGCGCGTGGCCGACGCGTCTCCCCGGTGACGCGCATTGCCTTGCACCCGCCGCACGCTTCGACATCCTGAGGAGGCTCGAGATGCGCCCGCTCATCCTTCTCGCCCTGACGATTCCCGCTGCCGCCTGCCTCGGCTCCGCCCTCCCCACCGAGCAGCGGGAGTTTGAGCAAGGCGATGCCTTGATCCCCCTCGAGCGTTTCCGTTCCGACTCGCACCCCTACGCGGCCTACAGCGGCCTTGCGGAGGCCGAGCGCCGGATCGTCACCAGCGAGGAGGAAATGGAAGCGCTCTGGTCGCAGATTCACGCCGGCCAGGCTTCGGTGCCACCGCTGCCGAGCGTCGACTTCGGCGAGGAGATGGTGCTCGTCGCCGCGCTTGGCGGGAAGCCGTCCAGCGGCTACGCGATACGGATCGACAGTGTCGCCGCGCGCGGCGAAGGTCTCGAGGTGTTCCTGCGGCAGAGCCGGCCGGCGCCGGACTGTGCAGTACTCGCCGTGATCACGGCGCCCGTGGACCTGGTGCGCCTGCCGCGCCGCGTGGGTGACGTTTCGTACCGTGAAGCGGTGGAGGTCCGTGAATGTTCGTGAGCCGAGGCCGCCGGTGCCGGGCGCTCGGCGCAGTTCCGCTCGCCCTCGCCGCCGGCGTCTCCGCCTGCGACTTGCCTGGCGCCTGCCCGCTCGACATTCGCCACTCGGTCGAAGTCGCCGTCACCGACAGCGCGACCGGCGCGCACCTCGCCCGCGGCACCCGCGGTGCGATCCGGTCGCTTTTCCGCGAAGACTCGCTCCGCGTAGAGGATGAATTCGACCCCGATCCGCTCTGGCTGGTGGCCGGGCAGGACGGAGGGACGTATTCGGTGCGGCTCGAGCGAGCGGGGTATCACGCGTGGTCGCGAACGGGCATCGAAGTCGAAGCGGGCGATTGCGGGCCGAGCCCCGTCATGCTCGAGGCGAAGCTCCAGCCGGCGCCGTAGCGGGAATCGGCGCCGGGGTTCACCGGGGTGCGGTGCACGCGCAGGCGGTGGTCGAACAACCGCCTGCGCCGGGACCTCGGCCGGATCAGAGGCCTGCCGCATTCTACTGCAGCAATCCCACCAGCCCATTCTGCCGATCCGCTGCGACCGCCAACCCCCTCACATTTTCCGCAATCACCAATCCGGCATCCGCATCGAACCGGTAATGGATCCCACCGAAGATCCGGGAGATCCCGGCTTCATGCGCCATCCCCGCCAATCGCTGCGCGTCGCCGGGGAACAGCGACGCCAGCACATACCCCG
>DASTUP010000096.1:0-3439 GCA_035759585.1 Gemmatimonadales bacterium
CAGTCGATATCGAGGATCTTGACCTCGACTTCCTGCCCGATGGCCACCATCTCCGTCGGGTGCGAGACGCGGCCGTACGACATGTCGGTGATGTGCAGCAGGCCATCCACGCCGCCAAGATCGATGAAGGCGCCGAAGTCGGTGATGTTCTTGACGACGCCCTTCCGCACCTGGCCCACGGCGAGCTCCTTCATCAGGTGCTCGCGCTTGTGCGCCCGCTCGTTCTCGAGGATCACGCGGCGGCTCACGACGATGTTGCGGCGCCGCTTGTTGAGCTTGATGATCTTGAATTCGTAGGTCTGGCCGAGCAGCTCGTCGATGTTCGGGACCCGGCGGAGCGCGATCTGGCTCCCCGGCAGGAAGGCATCGACGCCCATCAGGTTCACCACCACGCCGCCCTTGATCTTCTTCGTGAGCGTGCCCTCCACGGGCTCGTCGCTTTCGTGCGCCACGCGGATCTTCTCCCAGACCCGCATGAAGTCGGCCTTCTTCTTCGAGAGGACGACGGCGCCCTCCTGGTCCTCGAGGTGCTCGAGGAAGACTTCGACCTCGTCGCCTTCCTTGAGCGACTGCGGGTCCTTGAACTCGTCGAGCGGAACCGAGCCTTCGGACTTGAAGCCGACGTCGAGGATGACGGCGTTGTCGGTGACGCGCAGGACCTTCGACTTGACGATCTCCCCTTCGACGATCTGCGACATCGTGCCCTCGTACATCGAGAGCATCGACTCGTAGTCTTCGTCGGAATATTCCTCGTCGTAGAGGTCGGCGCGGACCTTGAGGCCGGTGGGAGAGGTGTACTTCTCGGTGGAGGGATCGAGCTGATCGAGCATGAGTGGCAGCATTCCTCGTTCGAGCCGCGCCGGCGGGGCCGCGGGAAGGGGTGATTTGCCGGGGTCGGCACGCTTCCGGCGGACGTGCCGGGAGAGCCCGTAAGAATAAGGCAGGGCAGCGCCTTGGGCAACCCTGCCCTACCCGATTCGCACCCCGCTCGCCGCATCGAAGAGATGGAGCCGCGCGGGATCGGGCCGGGCCATGACCCGGTCCCCTGCGGCCGGAGCGAAGTCGGGGGGCACCCGGGCCACGAGCTCCCGATCCGCCGCGCGAAGTCCGAGCAGCACCTCATGCCCCAGCGGCTCGGCGATCTCGACGACGGCGGGAAGGCCATCGGCCCCGGCTCCGCCACCCGCAGGGACGATCCGCAGGTGCTCCGGACGCACACCGAGGAGCACGTCGCCGCCAGCGCCCATGCCGGCGCCGGCAGGCACCGGGAACGAGGCGCCGAGTCCGGCGACCGACAGGCGCCCCCCCTCCAGCCGGCCTGGGAGCAGGTTCATCGGCGGCGAGCCGATGAACCCGGCCGTGAACGTATTCGCCGGCGCCTCGTAAAGCACCGACGGAGTCGCCACCTGCATGACCCGCCCGGCGTGCATGACGGCGATCCGGTCTCCCAGCGTCATCGCCTCGACCTGATCGTGTGTCACGTAGATCATCGTGACGGCCAGCTGGCGATGCAGCCGCGCGATTTCCCGCCGCATCTGCACGCGGAGACGGGCGTCGAGGTTCGAGAGCGGCTCGTCGAAAAGGAAGACGGACGGCTGCCGCACGAGCGCCCGTCCGAGCGCCACCCGTTGCCGCTCTCCGCCGGAGAGCTCGCGCGGCTTCCGCGCGAGGAGCCGCCCGATGTCGAGCGCTTCCGCCGCCTCGCCCACGCGGCGCTCGATCTCGGCGCTGCCGAGCTTCCGGAGGCGCAGCGCGAAGGCCATGTTCTCGCGCGCCGTCATGTGCGGGTAGAGCGCGTAGTTCTGGAAAACCATCGCGATGTCGCGATCCCGCGGCGCCACGTCGTTGACGATCCGTTCTCCGATGCGGATCTCGCCGCCGCTGGGCGTCTCCAGCCCGGCAATCATCCTGAGCGTCGTGCTCTTTCCGCAGCCGGAGGGACCGACGAGCACCATGAACTCGCCGTCGCGGATGGCGAGCGAGACGTCGTGCACCGCCGTGTGCCCGCCTCCACGCGACGGATATATCTTTCGCACGCCCGCGAGTGTCACACTTGCCATGAAGAGCCTGCCGCGATCGGAGTAAGGGACGTGACCGGATTTCCCGACGACTTCCTGTGGGGCGCTGCGACGTCGGCGTACCAGGTGGAAGGTTCTCCCCTTGCCGACGGCGCCGGGCCGAGCATCTGGCATCGCTTCGCGCACACCCCGGGACTCACCGCGAACGGCGACACCGGCGACGTCGCCTGCGACCACTACGTGCGATACGCCGACGACGTGCGGCTCATGCGCGAGCTCGGTCTCAACGCGTACCGGTTCAGCGTGAGCTGGAGCCGCATCTATCCGGCGGGGACGGGTGCCGTGAACGCGCGCGGTATTGCATTCTACGATCGCCTGGTCGATGCGCTGCTCGAGGCGCGCATCCAGCCCTGCGTGACGCTCTATCACTGGGACCTGCCGGCTGCGCTCGATGATCGGGGCGGCTGGCTCAATCCCGACATCGCGCACTGGTTCGCCGACTACACCGAGACGATGGTCCGCGCGCTGGGCGACCGCGTGCAGCTCTGGACCACGCTGAACGAGCCGTGGGTCGTGATGGACGGCGGTTATCACTTCGGCCCGCTCGCGCCGGGACACCGGAGCCTGTTCGAGGCGCCGATCGTGTCGCACAACCTGCTGCGGGCCCATGGGCACGGCATTCTGGCCGCCCGCGCTGCCGGTGCCCGGCAGGTGGGCCTGGTCGTGAACCTGGAGCCGAAGTATCCCGCGTCGGATCGGGCCCCCGATCTCGCCGCCACGCGCCGCGCAGACGCCTACATGAACCGGCAGTACCTCGATCCGGTCTTCCGCGGCGAGTATCCGCCGGAGCTGGCCGAGATCTTCGGCGAGGCGTGGCCGCGCTTCGCCGCGGCGGATTTCGATCTCATCCGCACCCCGATCGACTTCCTCGGTATCAACTACTACACGCGCGGCGTGATGCGGGATGCGCCGGAGTTGCCGCCGCTCCGCGCGGAACGCGTTTCCCAGCGCCAGCACATCGTCACCGAGACCGGATGGGAGGTCTTTCCCGACGCGCTGGATGCGGTGCTCGAGTGGGTCCACTCGCGATATGGCGAAATTCCGCTCTACATCACCGAGAACGGGGCCGCCTTCTACGATGCACCGCACGCCATCGATGGTGCCGTCGATGATCCGCTGCGGGTGGCCTACTATCGCTGGCACCTCCGCGCAGTCCGGAATGCCATGAATCGCGGCATCCCCGTGCGCGGCTACTTGGCCTGGTCGCTGCTCGAAAACTTCGAAGGGAGCCTCGGCTACGCCAAGCGCTTCGGCATCGTGCACGTGAACTTCGCGACGCAGGAGCGCACGCCGAAGGCGAGCGCGCGCTTCTACCGCGATGTCATCAGTTCACGCGGCGCGGTACTCGGTCAGTAGCGGAA
>DASTUP010000097.1:0-24996 GCA_035759585.1 Gemmatimonadales bacterium
ATCCGGAGATCGACAGGAGGTGGATCAGGCCGGCGTGCGCAAAGGCGTCTCGCAGCTCGGGGTCGAGCGTGCCGCGTGTCCCCAGCACCAGCGCCTCGACGAGCGGCGCGCGCGCGCCGTACAGCCTCCGTGCGGAAGCAACGATCCCGTTGCGCGCCGACTCCGTGAACGACGGTGCGACCGCGATCGTATCGAACCGCGTCACGGTGAGCACCCCGCCCGCGCGGCCGCCCGCGCGTGGCCGTGGAATCCACTGCCCCGTCGCCCGGCCGGTCGTACCTGCTGCGACCTGCGAGGCCCTGGGCCACCGCACATCGATGGTGCCACGGCATCCGCCGCCCGGAACCGTGGCTCGCACCAGCGCGCGCCCGGATGAAACTTCGGTGGCCCGGAGCGTCAGCTCGACTCGCCCGGAACGCATGGTCGCGGCGCAGCTCGAAGCATCCACGGCGATCGCCACGCGCCCGGCGACGGCGCCGACGCCGAGGACCGCGGCAGTGAGTCGCAGCTCGGCGCGCCGCACGGAAAGCAGCCCCACGATCGCCGCCACGCATGCAGGCACCCAGAAATGCAGAAGGCCGGTCGCGAGACCGGCCCCATACGCCACCGGGATCAGCACTGCCGGGCCCGGAATCATCCGGGCCGGCGGTTCAGGTCTTCGGCGGCGCGCGTCCGCAGCGCGGTGCCAGCATGACCCGGCGCAGCGCTTCCATCATCGCGACGTCGATGGCCGCGCGATTCTGGTCCTTGTCCAGGTTGAAATCGGTAATGACCGATCCCGCCTGCGTGTTGACGTAGCGCGCAGGCACACGGTTGAGGGCATAGACGTACACGTCCCCTCGGCACGTGTCGCACCCGCAGAAATCGGGAAAGTGGGTGCGCAGCTGATCGTACGCCGCGAAGACGTGCTCCTCGACGAGGTTCTTGATCATACGATCGCCAGTGGGCTGGAGGTGCCGGCCACCACTGCGCCGGTGAACGTCGAGCCGGTCGTGCCCGTGAGGCGGACCGTGTGATACTCTCCGGCCGACGTCGGCGGAAGGTCGAGCAGGACGAGGCTGTTGGTCCGCGTGCGGCCCAGCATGAGATTTCCCCGCCGCGCCGGGCGCTCGACGAGGACTTCATGCGTCGATCCGACGCGCGCCATGTTCTTTCGCCGGGATTGCGCCCGCACCGCCGCGATGAGCCGCGCGAGCCGCTCCGAAGCGACGTCGTCCTCGACGTGATCCCTGAGCCGCGTGGCCGGCGTGCCATCCCGCACGGAGTACTTGAAAGTGTACGCATCGTCGAAGTCGGCCGCCGAGACGAGCGAAAGCGTCTCCGCGAACTGCTCGTCGGTCTCCCCCGGGAAGCCGACGATGATGTCGGTCGAGAAGGTGAGCCCCGGAATGGCCGCACGAAGACGGCCCACGACTTCGAGATACCGCTCGCGCGTATACCGGCGGAGCATCCGGCGGAGCACGGCGTTCGATCCGCTCTGCGCCGGCAGGTGCACATGCTCGCAAACGGCCGGCGTCTCGGCCATGGCCTCGATGACCGCGTCGGTGAACTCGGTTGGATACGGGCTCGTGAACCGGAGACGGCGGATGCCGTCCACCGTTCCGACCGCCCGGAGGAGCGCTGCGAAATCGTGAGTGCCGTCATGGAAGCTGTTGACTGTCTGGCCGAGGAGCGTCACTTCGCTCGTGCCCTGGTCCGCGAGGACCCGGACCTCGCGAATCACGTCCTCCAGTCTACGGCTCCGCTCCGGTCCGCGCGTATACGGAACGATGCAGAAGGTGCACTTGAAATCGCAGCCGCGCTGCACGGTGACGAATTGCGTGGGGCCCGCCTCGCGAACGGGCGGCACGTCCTCGTAATGCTCCCAGGACCGGAACCCGGTATCGGCGAGCCTGCCCCCGCCCTGCGCGTGTCCCAGCAGTTCCGGCAGGTTGCGGTAGGCGTCCGGTCCCACCACCAGATCGACGCGCGGCACCTGCTCGAGGAGGATGGGGCCGAGGCGCTGCGCCATGCAGCCGACCACCCCGAGCACGTCGCCCGGGCGCTTGAATCGCATCAGCTCGCCGACTCGCCCCACCACGCGCTGCTCCGCGTTGTCGCGCACGGCGCAGGTATTCACGAGCATGACGTCGGCATCGTCCGGGTCCGGGGTGCGCTCGTACCCCTCCCGGCCGAGGACCCCGAACATGAGCTCGGTGTCCGCGACATTCATCTGGCAACCGTAGGTTTCGATGTAGACGCGCTTGGACATGGAAGGAAGATAGCGCCGGGCGCCCCTACGGGCGCACCGTGATCCCGAGGCCGATGAGCCAGGCGCTCTCGCGGAATCCGCCGCGCGCCCCGCGCCAGACGCGCTCGAGCGAGACATCGACACCCGCGTGGTCGATCCCGGCGCGATCCTGGGCAAAACGGAGCCCCGTACCGAGGGAGAGCCCGAACTCCCGCACGGTCGCACCGCTCTCGACCGGGAACGGCAACGTGGCAAAGCGCGCGCCGACCCGTATCGGACGATGCTGAACCCGCCGCGCATCGCGTGTCAGCTCGACCCCGACCGAGAGATCCACGGCGTCCTCGGCGCCGGTGCCTCCGAGCTCGCGCAGCGCCTCGTCGGCCCGGGACCATTGGCGGACGATGGCCTGGGCGCCGACGGCCAGCCGCGACGAGGCCCGCCAGCGCACCGCACCGCCGAACGAGAGTGGCATCGGGATCTCGGCGACGCGCCCGCTGTCCCGATCCACCGACGCTTCCCCGTCGATCCGGATCATACCGGCAAGAGCGAGCCGTTCTCCGAACGCACGCCAGGCCCCCGCCGAGAACCCCGCCCCTGCATACGAGATCTCCGAGCGCTGCGTCAGGGGCGCATATGCCGAGTCGGCAAATACGCGGCTGAGCTGGACACGATTCGAGCCGGTGATCACGTGCACGCCCGCGCCGAAGTTCCACGAGCCGGCAGCGTAGGCACCGGCCACCCGCAGGTCGCTGATGCCGCCGGTCGAGGCGAGCGTATCGTGCACTTCGACCGGAAGCCCCCGAATGGGCACGGTCGTCGTCGAGGCGAGCTCGAAATCGCGGTCGGTCAGGTTCGAGAAGCTGACACCGAACGACAGACGCGTTCCCCGCACCGGTCCACCGATGGACACCTGGGGAAACCGCGTGTCCCGGCCCGACTCCGAGAGCTCCGCGATGCGCGAGGACCGGTAATTCTGCAGCATCGTGAACGACGCGGTGAACGCCCGTGCCTGCGTGAGCGCCGCAGGATTGAGGCTCGACGCCGGATCGAACGTCGCAAATGCGCCCCCGGAACCCATCGCCTGCACCGAAGAGCTCCGGCCGGGAAAGCCGAGCCCGCGCACGCCGAACTGCGACGACTGGCCGTGGAGCGCGGCCGGCCCCGCCAGGGCGAGCAGGGCCGCGAGGACAAAGGCGCGGCGCACTACTGCACCTCGAAGGGATAGGGGAGCGCGTACGTGATGCGCAGCGTCGGGCGCGCGTTCGGCGTGCGGCTCGAGCCGAACTGCGCCAGCGTGAAGGAGGATGCCTCGGGCTCGAGCGCAAGGAAGAGCGCGGCGGGCGGCGCCGGATCCGCCGCCCAGAGCCGCACCACCGGCGTGACCTCGACGAAGAGCGTGTCGCTCGAGCCGGCAATGAGCCGCTCCCGCACGATCAGCGCTTCAGAGCTCGAGATCCGGGGCGACTTGGCGCCGAGGTCGGAAAAGACGCCGCGCGTGTCCAGAGCCGCCGAATCTCCGGTCATTCCACTGAAGGGCGCCACGGGCACGAGCTGCAGCGTCGCGCGGATGATCTCCGCGGAATCGCGGACGCGCGGCGGGAGCGCAAAGCGCAGGATGGCACGTGATGACGGCGCGCCACCGACGGTGAGCAGGTCCGGCGACGGCGCAGGCGACGGGGTTGCATCGAGAGACGTCTGGAACTGCACGATCCTCGGCAGCGGCTGCCGGATCGTGGTGTCGGAAAGGGCGACCCGTGTGAACGTTATGAAAGCCGGACCGGTCGAGCCGGTTGCGGATGACGCGAGGAGAAGCCCCGTTGGAGCGGGCGCGACGAGCCGATACGCCAGCCGGAGCACCTTGTCGTCCTCCGGCGCAAAGGCGATCTCGTCGAGCTCCGCCCCGGCGAAGACCATGCGGAGCGCGCCTGACGCGAGATCATCCGGTACCGGAACCGACCGGATCAGCCGCTCGGGCAGCAGCGCCGCCTCGACCTCGGCATGCGTCGTGGAAGCATCGAGCGGAATCGAAGCCGGAAGCTTGTAGACCTCGACCGCCAGACCGGTGGCGGCCGAATCCCGGCCCTCGACGTTGACGGTCAGGAGCACCGAATCGACGGCAAAGGGGCGAAGTGTATCGCGTACCGTGATGGAATCGCCGCGCCGCGCAAAACGGACGACGGATATGAAGTCCTCCCCGCCCAGTCCGTTCGAGAGGAGGAGGCGAGTTCCTTCTCCGGCGCCGAGGAAGCCCGTATAGGTCGAGTCGAGCCGAGCCTCGAGGACCACGTCCTCGATCACGAGATTGTCCGACGGGCAAAGCTCGGGGCAGCCGCCGGGCGACGTGAGCTTCTCCTGGCAGGCCGCGAGCGCCGCGGAGAGCAGCACGATGAACAGCTCGCGCTTCATGCGAGCTCCTTCGGCCCGAAGGCATCGGGGAGAAGCTCGCGCATCGTCCAGCTTCGCTCACCCGAGGGGCCCACTGCGCGGATGGCGAGGCCTTCGCCGAATTCGGAAAGCACCTGGCGGCATGCACCGCACGGCGCCGCCGGAGGATCGGAATCGGTCACGACGACGATGCGACTGAAGCGGCGCCGTCCTGCGGTGACGGCAGCGGCCATCGCGGCGCGCTCCGCGCAGATGGTGAGCCCGTAGGAAGCGTTTTCGATGTTGCACCCCATGTAGATCGTCCCGTCCTCGGCTTCGAGAGCCGCGCCGACCCGGAACCCCGAGTAGGGCGCATACGCCTGCGCCTGTGCAGCGCGCGCGGCAGCTGTCAGCGCATCAGTCACTCCAGACCTCGCTCAGAAACGACGTGCCGGCCGCGAGCGCGCCGACGCCGAGAAATTCCGCCACCGTCTGTCCGATATCGGCAAGACTTCGCCTCCGCCCCAGCGGCACCGGCCGGACGCGAGGGCCGGCGACGAGCAGCGGCACGGCTTCTCGCGAGTGATCGGTGGACGGCGTCGTCGGGTCGTTGCCGTGATCGGCCGTAAAGATAACGAGGTCGTCCGGGCGCATCCGCCCGAGAATCCGCGGCAGCGCCCGGTCGAGCTCCGCGAGCCCGCGCACGAACCCGCCCACGTCATTGCGGTGCCCCCACGACTGGTCGAACTCGATCACGTTGGCGAAAAGGAGCCCTCGCGGCATCGATTCGAGCGCCGCCTCGATCATCGCATACGCCTCGGCGTTGGTCGCCGTGTGCAGCGCCGTGATGCTCCGGCCGGCGAAGAGGTCGTCCACCTTGCCGACGCCGACGCGCGGGATATGCCTCGCCGCGAGGCGGTCGAGCAGCGTCTCGCCGACCGGCGCCACGCTGAAGTCCTTGCGCCGCGCGGTCCGCTGCCACCGCCCTGCCTCGCCGACGAACGGCCGCGCAATGACGCGCGAGACCGCATGCTCGTCCCGAAGCATCTCCCGCGCCTCGGCGCACGCCGCGTAGAGCTCACTCAGCGGAACGACGGCCTCGTGCGCAGCGATCTGGAACACGCTGTCCGCGGAGGTGTAGACGATCCATTTGCCCGTGGCGAGGTGCTCGCTCCCGAACCGCTCGAGAATCGCCGTGCCCGATCCCGCGACGTTGCCGAGTACGCCCCGCCCGGTGCGCGCGGCAAACCCGGCAATGAGGTCGGCAGGAAATCCGTTCGGGTACGTCGGAAACGGCCGCTCGAGCACGACGCCGCAGATCTCCCAATGCCCGGTCGTGCTGTCCTTGCCGGCGCTCACCGGCTCGCAGACGCCGGCAGCGCCACGTGGCTGGTCGACCGCCGGGACGCCGCGGAGCGATGCGCAATGACCGAGCCCGAGCCCAGCCAGGTTCGGCAGCGACAGCGGCCCCGCCATGCGCGCCACGTTGCCGAGGGTGTCGCTTCCCTCGTCGCCATACGCTGCGCTGTCCGGCGCAGGGCCGATCCCCACGCCGTCCAGTACGATGATCGCCGCGCGCCGCATCACCCGCCCCGGTAGCGCCGGTTCACCCGCCGGCCGAGCGACGTGAGCAGTTCGTAGGAGATCGTCCCGGCCCGCTCCGCCTGTGCGTCCAGAAGCAGCTCCTCGCCGAAGATCAGCGCGTCGTCGCCCACGCGGACCGAGCCATCGGTTTCCACGATGGTCATGTCCATCGTGATGCGCCCCCGGACCGGGGCGTTGCGCCCGCCGACTCGCACGATCCCGCTGCGGGCGAACGCGCGCGGAAGCCCATCGGCGTAGCCGGCCGCAATCGTGGCGACATGTGCGGTGCGCTCGGCGCGCCAGGTGGCGCCGTAGCTCACCGTTTCTCCGGCCGCGAGCGTTCGGACCGAGACGACTCGCGCCCGCAGCGATGCGACCGGGCGCGGCTCGTGGGGACCGGCGCGGCCGCCGTACAGATAGATGCCCGGCCGGACCAGATCGGCGGCGTAGGCACGCCCGGCCAGTGCGGCGGCGCTGTTGGCCGCATGCAGCAGCGGCGGCCGCGGACCCAGCGAGGCCACAGCGCCCTGAAATGCCTTCCATCCATCCGCCACCGACCGTTCGTCGGTGTCGGCCGAATGGAAGTGCGTGAACGCTCCTTCGTATCCGGCGGCGCCCCGAAGCGATTCGCGTGCACCGTCGAGCATCGCCCGGTCTCCTGCCGCAAAGCCCGCGCGCGACATCCCCGTATCGATCGCGACATGGAACGGCTCGGCGCTTCCCTGCGCAATCCATGCGCGCAACGCCTCGAGATCGCCGAGCGCGGGCCGGAGGCGATGGCGGCGCACGGCGGCGAGCCAGGCGACCGGTGGCGGAGTGAACACGACGATGGGCCGCTCGATGCCTGCGCCCCGGAGCTCCGCCCCTTCCTCGACCGTCGCGACGCCGAAACCCCACGGGTCCAGCCGCTCGAGCGCGCGCGCAACGGCGACGGCGCCGAGCCCATAGCCGTTAGCTTTGACCATCGGCATGAGACGGGCGCCCGAGACCTCGGCGACTCGGCGCGCATTGGCAGCCAGGGTGTCGAGATCGACGTCCACCCAGGCGCGATCGGCACCGTCTGAAGCGGCGGAATTGGTGGTCACGGCGGCGCGAATGATATCCGGCTACGGAGCATAAATGCAAGAAACATCAGCGCTTGAGCGCGTCATGGCGGTGGTGCGCGACCTGCGGGTCCGCTGCGAGTGGGATCGCGTCCAGACGCGCGAGACGCTGCGCCCGTATCTCGTCGAGGAAGTGCTCGAGCTCGATCACGCCATCGGCGAAAATGACGCCGTCGCCATTCGCGAGGAGATGGGCGACTTTCTCCTTCACCTCGCCTGGCAGCTCGTGCTGGCGGAAGAGCGCGGCGAGTTCACGGCCGACGAAGTCGCCCGGGCCACCGAAACGAAGATGCAGCGCCGCCATCCGCACCTCTTCGATCTCGGCCCCCGTGGCGGCTGGGAGGAGGTCAAGCGGCGCGAGCGGCCGCGCGGCGTGCTCGAGGGCCTCCCCCCGACGCTCCCTTCCCTGCTGATGGCTTTCCGGCTCCAGGAGCGCGCGGCGTCGGTGGGCTTCGACTGGCCGAATACGGCTGGCCCGGCGGCGAAGGTGCGGGAGGAGCTCGAGGAGGTGGAGCGCGAGCTCGCCGTGGCTCCGGGAGCGGCTGCGGATGAATCGAGGCGGACCCTGCTCGCCGACGAAATCGGCGATCTGCTCTTCGCCGTGGTCAATCTCTCGCGCAAGGCGGGCATCGATCCGTCGGGCGCGCTGGATGGCGCCAACCGGAAGTTCGTTCGCCGTTTCTCGGCGGTAGAATCACTGGCGGCCGAGCGCAGCCTCGAAATGCATTCCGCAGGCCTCGAGGCGCTGGATCATCTCTGGGACGAGGCAAAGCGGCGGGAGCGCTCCGATGCGCCCGGCGGCCGGGACGTCTAGCGGTCCTCCAGCGCGTTTCCGAGCGCGCGGGTGACCTGCAGCAGCTCGGCGGCTTCCGGGTGGTCCGGACTCAGGGTTCGTTCACCGATATCACGGTGGATGCCCCGGCAGATCTCGATGGCGCGGCGCATCCGGAATCGCTCGAGATAGCCGGCCGGGTCCGAATCGTTCGCCGCCATCAGCACCGCCCAGATCCGCATGCGCGCCTCGTCGATGGCGCGTTTGAAGTCCTCCATCCCTTCCGACGGAATCGTGCCCTGCGCGACCTCGGCCTCGATCTTCTTCACGGTGTCCTGAACGAGGAGGAGCCGCGGCTTGAGCTCTTCCGGCTTGAGCGGCCGTTCCTTTCTCTCTTCGTCGGATCGTTTCATCGATTCCCCCGCTCAGGTTGACGTCGAGCGCTGCGGGCCATGCTGCGAATCAGGGATACAGGCGGTGAATCTGACGCGGGAAGGCGATCGCCTCCCGGATGTGCGGGATGCCGCAGATCCACGCGACGGTGCGCTCGACGCCGAGCCCGAAACCCGAGTGCACGAAGGTGCCGTACTTGCGGAGATCGAGGTACCAGCCGTAGGTGGCAGGATCGAGGCCCTGTGCATCGATGCGCGCCAGCAGCCGGTCGTAGTCGTCCTCGCGCTGGGAGCCGCCGATGATCTCGCCGTAGCCCTCCGGGGCCAGGCAGTCGTTGTTGAGGACCGTCCGCGGATCGTCGGGATTCTCCTTCATGTAGAAGGCCTTGACCTCCTTCGGGTAGTTGAACACGAAGACAGGCCGGTCGTACTCCTTCGCGAGCAGCGTCTCATCGTCACCGCCGAGGTCGCTGCCCCACTGGATGTCCGAGCCGAGCGTGCTGAGCTTCGCGACGGCGTCCGAATACGAGATCCGGGGGAACGGCGCCTGCACGCGCTCGAGGGGAGTCGTATCGCGCTCGAGCTCGCGCAACTCCGCGGCCCGCGCGTCGAGCGCGCGACCCACGACGTAGCTCACGAACTCTTCCTGCAGCCGCATGTTATCGTTCGAGTCGTTGAACGCCACTTCCGGCTCGACCATCCAGAACTCGGTGAGATGGCGCCGCGTCTTCGACTTCTCCGCCCGGAACGTCGGCCCGAAGCAGTAGACCTTCCCGAGCGCGGCCGCGGCCGCCTCGACGTACAGCTGGCCCGTCTGCGCCAGGTATGCCTTGCCGAGATCGAAGTAGTCGGTGGCGAAGAGGTTCCCCGCCTCCTCGCCGATTGCGCCCGTCAGGATCGGCGTATCGACGAGCGTGAAGTCGCGCTGGTGAAAGAAGTCCCGGATGGCCTGGACCACTTCGTGGCGGACCCGCGCCACCGCGACCTGCCGGCGGCTCCGGAGCCAGAGGTGTCTATGCTCGAAGAGGAAAGTCGTCCCATGTTCTTTGGGAGAGATCGGGAAATCGGGACTTGCGCCGAGGATGCTCAGGTCGGTGGCGAGCAGCTCGTACCCGCCCGGGGCGCGCGCATCCGCCCGTACGGTGCCGGTCACGGCGATGCTCGTCTCCTGCGTGAGCGACTGGAACGCCTCCCAGACGCTCTCCGCCACTTCCTTCTTCGAGAGCACGCACTGGACCAGCCCGGAGCCGTCCCGCATGACGAGAAATGCGATTTTCCCGCTCGAGCGGGTCGTGGCGACCCACCCGCGAACAGTCACTTCACGGTCGACATGCTGACCGAGATCAGCGATCTGTACCGGCGTCATGCGGCGTCCATCTTCGATAGGGGGGTGCGCATCGGAGGCTGGAGTCTAGCGGCGGGACTGGTGAGCGTCAACGCAGGTTGCATGAATTTCAGGCCCGATCCGGCGGAGCTTCCCGCCGCGGCCGCCGGGAACGCGCCGAGCGAGTCGTGGACCGTGGACGGCGGGCGCGGTGCCACGCCACCCATGGTCACCGAGGAGGGCCGCGTCTATCTCGCCGGCGCCGACCGGCAGGTCCGCGCCATCGACATCGAGACCGGCCAGGAGGTCTGGCACCGCCGGCTCACGGGCACGATCCTCGGCGGCGTCCTGCTCCGGGACTCCGTCCTCTATCTCGCCACCTCTCGGCCCGACGGCAGGGTGCACGCGCTCGATGCGCGGGACGGCAGTTCGAACTGGAAGGCCTCCGCGGGCGATATCGCCGCACCACTCGCCATTGCCGGCGGCGCCGTTGCCGGCGTGAACCGTGACGGCGAGCTCGTCGCGCTCGAGCTGTCGAACGGCCGGGAGCGCTGGCGGCGGCAGATCGGCATCTCCCGTCTCCCGCCTCTCGCTTCCGGGAACGGGTTCCTGGTGAGCGCCGGCGATTCCCTTCTCCAGCTCGACGCCGCGACTGGACGAATCTCCGCCAGGGGGCGGCTCCCGTTCGCGATGATCGGGTGGCAGCAGCTCGACGGCCTGCTGATCGGCGCCACAACCGACTCGGCAATCGTCGGACTCCACCCCGCCACGTTCGCCGTGGTATGGCGGGCGCTGCTGGACGGGCCGGTCCTCGGCTCCGTGGGCGTGCAGGCCGACACCGCCTGGGCGGTGACCCGGCGCGGCACGCTCTACGAGATCGATCTCGATAGCCCGACGTCGCCTCGGCGGGTCACGGCCTTCACCGCGCCGATCACCACGGGCGTCACCCCGATCGGCGAGCATCTCGTCCTCGGCGGTGCAGATGGCGTCCTCCGCGGAATCACGCGCACCGGAGAAGTCGTCTGGCGCCTGAATCTGACGTGGAACATCACGGTCGACCCCGTACCGGTGCCTGGCGGATTTCTCGCGGCAGGCGGCGATGGGGACCTTCACCGGTTCGCAGAATGACCTCGCGCCTGCTTCGCAGCCTTCTCTGGGCCGCCGCGGTACTCCTTGCCGTGCCATCGGCGGAGGCGCAGTCGAGTCCGGCGCCGATCAAGTACGGCAAGTGGCTCCTGCTCGGCGGCTCGCTCGGTCTCAATCTCGCGGCGGCCGGCGCGCACGAGGACGCCGATCGCGCGTTCGATACGCTGCGCGCTCGCTGTGCGGTCGACCAGTCGCTCTGCACGATTGCCGGCGGAATGTATCTCGATCCGGGGAGTGAGGCGCTCTACCAGGAAACGCTGCGGCACGATCGCCGCTCCCGGAAGCTCCTGATCGGGGGCGAGGCGGCCCTGCTCGGAGCCGCCGCCCTCTTCGTCTGGGAGTTTGCCCGGCCGCGCGGACGGCCGGAGAACATTCCGTTCGAGCCCGCCGTCAGCTACCGGAACGGCGTCACGCGGCTCGGGGTGCAGATGGCCTGGTAGACGGGTCTACGCCCGGTTCCGGTGCCCCACTGCCGCGCCGAGAAGACCCGAGATCACCGTGCTCACGGTTGCGATTCCCACCGTGCCGAGCGGCACATCGCCTAGCGCGGCAGAAATGATGGTTCCCAGCATTCCCGCCACGCCGCCGGCCAGCGCGCCGCCCGAGGCCGACGCCATCCGGGTGGGACGGCCGCCCCACCTCGCGAAGAGGAATCCCGTCACGCCGCCGATCGCCGTCCCGACGATCGGGAAGCTCGCGGCGATCGAGGGAACGAAGTGCCCGATGATGACCATCGCAGACTGCAGCAGCGTGCCGGTGATCGTTGCCTTGACGAGCGCTCCCTGATTCATCGCATTTGCCGAAGACCGGGCTTCCATCGGACGTTCCTCCCGCAAGGGTGAGTGCGGGCGCGACAAGAATGCCGCGCCCATCAGGACTGCGCCAACTGCTGCTCGACTGTTTCGGGATGATTCAAGGTACGGCGCAGCGGCGGTTCCGGGGAGGGGGCCGCCCCGCTCGGTCCTTCGTCAGCCGGTTCGGAAGAACTCGACGGCGCGCGGATAGCGCGAGAGGACGCGTTCCCGCAGCCGCTGGTGCTCACTCCGGACGAGGATCGGGTCCGCTGCGATGATCTCGTCGGCCAGGACGCGGGTCCGCGCCAGCAGGTCCTCGTCGTCGGGAAGGCGGGCGTGCCTCACCTCGAATCCTCCCGACTGCCGCGCGCCGATCAGGTCGCCCATCCCGCGCTCGGCGAGATCGAGCTCCGCGATCCGGAACCCGTCGTCCGTCTCCGCAAAGGCACGGAGCCGCTCGGGCACGTCGTCCCCGGTCATGAGCACGCAGTAGCTGTCGGACCCTCCGCGCCCGACGCGCCCGCGGAGCTGGTGGAGCTGGGCGAGCCCGAAGCGTTCCGGATGCTCGATCACCATCGTCGTGGCGTTCGGGACGTCGATGCCGACCTCGATGACGGTCGTCGCCACGAGCACCTGGATCCCGTTCGCGCGAAACCGGCGCATGACGTCGTCACGCTCT
Organism: Gemmatimonadales bacterium; assembly: GCA_035759585.1. Classification (GTDB taxonomy): domain Bacteria; phylum Gemmatimonadota; class Gemmatimonadetes; order Gemmatimonadales; family GWC2-71-9; genus CAMLLJ01. Next base: position 12,389 of record DASTUP010000097.1, read on the forward strand.
TCCGGCTTCATGCGTCCGTGCACCAGTCCCACGGCCAGCGCCGGCCAGCGCTCGGAAAGGCGCTCGGCCATCGTCGTCGCCGCCCGCAGGTCGGCGCGCTCCGATTCCTCGATGACCGGAAGCACCACGTACGCCTGCCGTCCCGCCTCCGACTCGCGCTCGATGAAGTCGAGGACGCGTTCGCGCTGCGACTCGGTGCGCAGCGCGGTGCGGATCGTGCCCCGTCCCGGGGGACGGTCCCGCAGGACCGATACGTCGAGATCGCCATAGCGCGTGAGCGCGAGCGAGCGCGGGATGGGCGTGGCGGAGAGGAGGAGCACGTCGGGAGCGGCGCCCTTGCCGATGAGCGCAGATCGCTGCTCCACGCCGAAGCGATGCTGCTCGTCGATCACGGCGAGCCCGAGCCGCTGGAACTGCACGCTCTCCTGCACCAGCGCGTGCGTGCCCACGACGAGCCGGGCGCTTCCCGCGGCGATACGCTTCCGCGCGGCGGTCTTCTCCGCGGCGGAGAGCCGCCCGATGAGCAGCTCGGGCGCGATCGAGAGCGGCTCCGCGAGGCGTGCGAGCGTGGCCGCATGCTGCTCGGCGAGGAGCTCCGTCGGCGCCATCAGCGCCGCCTGGAAATCGTTCTCGAGCGCGAGCAGCATTCCGAAGAGCGCGACCACCGTCTTCCCCGTCCCCACGTCCCCCATGAGCAGCCGGTGCATCCGGCGCTCGGAGGTCATGTCGGCGACGATCTCGGCGATCGCCTTGCGCTGGTCGTCGGTGAGCTCCCAGGGGAGCCGCTCCCGGAGCTGGGTCGTCAGGGTCCGATGCAGCTCGAAGCGCATGCCGGCGGAACGACTCCGCCGCGCGATGGCCCGGGCCCGGGAGAGCGTGAGCTGCAGATCGAAGAGCTCATCGAACGCGAGCCGCCGCCGCCCGCGCTCCGCCTCGGCGAGCGACGCCGGGCGATGGACGGCCAGGAGCGCCTCCGCGAGGCGCGGCAGCTCGAGCGAGCGGCGGAGCGGCTCCGCGAGCAGGTCTGGCGCGAGCGGCACCAGCTCGTCGAGATGCCGCTCGACGAGGGAGCGGATGATCTTGTGACTGAGCCCTTCCGTGGCGGGATAGACCGGGAGCACCTTGCCTGCGGCGAGCGGATCGGCCTCACCCTCCGCTTCGATCAGGATGATGTGCTCCCGCGGCGCCATCTGACGGCCGTGGTAGAACCGGATCGGGCCCGACACGAGCAGCGTCTGTCCCACGGCGATGCTGCGGTCCAGGAAGGGCTGGCCGGGCCAGACGCACTCGAGCACGCCGCTGTCGTCCCGGATGACTGCGCTGAAGATCCTGAGCCCCTTCCGGGTGGGCGACACCTGCTTCGCCACGACCTTGCCGACGCACGCGACTTCGTCGCCGACACGGGCCCGCGCGACCGGCGTCACGGTGGAAGCGTCGATGTAGCGATGGGGGAGATGCCAGAGGAGGTCCTGCGCCGTGCGGATGCCGAGGCGGGCGAGCGCATCGGCTCGCCGCTCGCCGACACCCTTGAGGAACTTGACCGGCGTGTCGAGGCGCAAGCTCCCCGCCCGCGCCGGCATCAGTCCAGCAGCCCCTCGGCGAACCGGACCGGGTCGAATGCCTCGAGATCGTCGAGCCCCTCGCCCGTGCCAAGGAAGCGGATTGGAAGACCGAGCTCCCGGCGGAGTGCCGTGACGGCACCGCCGCGGGCGCTGCCGTCGAGCTTCGTGACGATGACGCCGGTCGGCGTTACCGCCTGCGAGAAGAGCCGGCCCTGCTGCAGCGCGTTCTGACCGACCGTGCCGTCGAGCACGAGCAGCGTCTCGTGCGGCGCGCCCGGAAGCCGCCGGGCGATCACCCGCGTCACCTTCCGCAGCTCTTCCATGAGCCCTTCCTGCGTGTGCAGCCGCCCCGCGGTGTCCACTACGACCGTATCGGCCCCACGCGCCATCGCCGCGCCGATCGCGTCGAAGGCGACGGCGGCCGGGTCTCCGCCGGCGGCGCCGCTTACGCAGGGAATGTCGAGCCGCTCAGCCCAGATCTCGAGCTGCGCGATGGCCCCGGCGCGATAGGTATCGGCCGCCGCGAGGAGAACGGACCGGCCTTCCCGGCGGAGGCGATGCGCAAGCTTCGCGACCGTGGTGGTTTTCCCCACGCCATTGACGCCCACGACGAGGACGACCGTCGGCCCGTCCGCGGCCCGCGCGATGGTCCCCGGGTCTCCGGGCGTCTCGAGCATTCCCGCCAGGCGTCCGACGAGCGCCTGCCGCAGGTCCACCTCGCTCCTGAGCTTCCCGTCGCGCACGCCGAGCTCGAGCGCCTCCACGAGCTCCATCGTGGCGGGCACACCGAAATCGGCCTCGATGAGGATGCGCTCCATGTTCTCGATGTCGTCGGCATTGAGCCCGCGCACGAGCGCGCCGACATCGGTCATGGCAAAGCGCTTGATCCGCTGCCAGAGGGTTTTCTTCTCTTCGGTGATGCGTCCGGTCATTTCAAGGACGGTAAACGGTGGGCGACAGACGGCGGACGGTGGACGTCGGTAAGAAAGGCCCGGCGGGCGCGCATGTCCACCCGAGCCGTTGCGCCGTCCGCGCTCGTGGCGGCGGCTCCGCTACCGTCCACTATCGCAACCCGAGCCGCCGGCGCAGTACCCATTCCAGCGCCAATGCCGCCACCGCCACGCCGAAGAGCCAGATCCACTCCCGCGCGAGGGAGCGCGCCGAAGGGCGCGGCGCTCGGCTCTCGCGCGCCGCGAGCGTCGGCGTCCGCGCCACGAACTCATCGGAATACTCTTCGACCGCGACCGTTCCCGTGCCGCCGTCGCTCAGGCGGTACTGGTAGGTGCCGGGAGGGAGCCGCAGCATCGCACGGCCGGAGCCGTCGAAGCGGAGCGTATCGGACCGGGGCCCGGCATCCGCAGTGAGTCCGATCCCGAGCTCCCGTGGCGCCCCCGGCTGGGCCCACTCGAAGACGACCGGACGTCCGTTCTGCACCACGGGTCGCACCGGGCGGGCGGCGCCGCGCGCTGAATCCGCCCCGCCCAGGAGCCAGCTCGCGGTCGCTGCGACCCAGGCGCGATAACCCTGTTCGCTCGACCCGCCGCGAAACGCCCAGCGCCAGAGTCCATCGGCGGCCACCGTCACCCGGCGAACGCGCCCTTCGTCGCGTCCGACCACGATCGGGCGGTTGGCACCGCGCCGACGCTCCTGCGCCTCCATGGCGACCCACGCCCCTGGCGGCGGCTCGATCGGCGTGATCCGTGTGGCCGGCGGAAACGAGTCCACCGGGAGGCCGAGAAAGGCGCCGGCGATCGGCGAGCTCTCGACTGCGCTCACGTACCAGTCCCCCGGCAGCAGCGACTCGCCGTTCTCGCCGCTTGGCCAGCTCCAGATGCCCCTCGCGCGGAGGCCCTGCGTGAATCCGTCGACCGATCCCTTGAGCACGAGCAGATCCGCGCCGCGCGCCGCACGCCGAACCGCGTCGGCGGAGACCGGCGCAAGATCGGACATCGCATGCCACGAATCGCGCCCGAGACGGATGTAGCCGCGCACCGGCAGCTCGGCCACATCGCGGAGCGTGCGATAGAGGGCGCGCGAGTCCCAGTCGCCGGGCGTGGCGACGAGCACGACACCGGGCGTCGCGGCGATGGTGACGAGGTGCAGGCGGGTGTCGGTGCGCGGCTCGCCGTCGCCCGCGACGGCAACGGAGGCGCGAAGCACGTGATCGCCGGCAGCGAGTCCGGCCGACGGCACCGCAATGCGCACGAGCGCGATACCGGACCCGTCGAAGGCCACGGGGCGCCGTGCGAGCTCTCCGCGTGCCGACGACACCGCAACCGTCACGCCCTCGCGTCCGGCAGTCCGCGTGGCTCGCACCTCGGCCTCGAGCACGATCGAATCGCCGGCCGTGACGCGAGCAGGCCCGGCCAGCGCCGTAAGGGCGAGGTCGGCGATCGAGTCGCGCGGAACGACGCGCACCGCGGCGCGGTCGAGCAGGTCGGGCGGCAGGTCCGGCACATCGTCGATCTCGCCATCCGTGACGACCACGATGGGACGATCGGAGGCCGCTGCGGCCGAGAGCGCGGGACGCAGGAGCGATCGCCCGCGGGTGGGGAGCGTGTCGCCGGCATCGCGTTCGTCACCGAAGAAGCGGACATCGCCCGTGCGCCGCGCCAGGGCGAGCGCCGAATCCCATCCTGCGCCCGCCGCCGTCATGCTGAGCGACCCATCGAGCAGCACGATCGGACGCCCGGCGTCGGGCGCACGCGGACAGCTGACGTTGATGAGAAGGAGCCCGAGGGCCGCCCAGGCGATGGCGCGTGCCGCCATCGGGGCAAGGCCGCGGCGCCCGACGCGCTCGAGCCCGAGATAGGTAGCGGCGGCAAGTGCAGCCGCCGCGACGATGACGACGATGACGGGAAGATTCACTACGGGAGGGTACGGCCCCGTGCCGGGGCCGGTTTCACCTGCGCATCAGTTTGCGAGCTGTGCGATCAGCTGGGGCTGAGGCGCCATCTCGGACCGGTACAACTGGGCTTCGAGCCGCGCCCGCTCCGCCTCGAAGGCCGCGCGGTCCTTCTTCGCGACCGGAGCGCCGTTGCCGAGCTCCACGCGGCGCGAGTCCTTGGCGACGCCGTTCACCCGGAATTCGTAATGCAGATGGGGACCGCTCGCGAGACCGGTGGAGCCGACCCGGCCGATCAGCTCGCCCTGGGAGACCCGCGCCCCTCGGCGCGTCAGGATCCGGCTCAGGTGCGCGTACCGCGTGGTGATCCCGTTGCGATGCCGGATCTCGACGAGGTTCCCGTAACCACCAGCGCGGCCGGCGCGAATCACGGTTCCCTCGCCGGCGGCGACGACGGCCGTGCCGGTGCTGGCCGCATAGTCCGTCCCCTCGTGCTTCCGCGTGCGGCCAAGCACCGGATGGAATCGGGCGCGGGAGAAGTTCGAGGAGATGCGGCGGAACTCGACCGGCGCGCGGAGAAAGGCCCGCTTGAGTGAGTTTCCTTCCTGGTCGTAGAAGCGCGACGCGTCGCCGTCCTCGGCGAACCGGAAGGCCGTGAGCTGCTTGCCGTCCACGTTGAGGTCCGCGGCCAGCACGCGCCCATACCGGATCTCGCCCTCTTCGGACACGAGCCGCTCGAGGAGTACCTGGAATCGGTCTCCGGTCCGGATGTCCCGGGTGAAGTCGACCTGCCAGGCATACACCTCGGCGAGACCCCACGCGAGCCGCTCCCGCTCCGGGCCCGTCAGAACGGAGTCGGCCACCTGCTCGTCGAGCGCGACGTAGAGCGACGCATCGATGCGGCCGGACACGCGGACGATTTCCGGGGTCCAGGCGATCGGCTCGACATCCATGTCCCAGCCCGTGGCGGCGCGGACGAAGCGTACGCGCTGCTCGGGACCGGTGCGGACCGTGATGCGATCCGGAACCGAATCCTCGACCGGCCGGCGGAAATTGAAGACCATCCCGGCGCGGAGCCGCCGCGGATCGAGCGCGCCGGTGAGCGAGCTCAGGTCGATCCCCGCAACGCGCTGCCGCTCGAAGAGCTCCGAGAGGGTCTCGCCGCGGTGAAGCGTGTCGGCGAGCTCGGTGTGCGTGACACGCACCACCTCGGCGACCGTGGCGAGCGTGGGCGTTGCTTCGGGATCGAGGCGGCGCCACGGCCAGCTTCCGGTTGCCGCGAAATACGCGGCAACCGTGAAGACCGCCACGGCGAGTGCGAGCTTGTATCGAGCCATCAGTCCATTTGCCTGCGGATGAAGGTGGGAATCTCCATCTCGGGCATGTCGTGCGAAGGTCCCGTGCCAGCCGGTGGAATCGGCGTCGGCGTGGGAGCGCTGGGACGGGGAACGGCCCGCGACGCACTGCCCGCTACGGTCTGCTGGGGCGCATCGGGTGCACGCTTCGTGCCAAGCCGGGGGAACGGCAGAACGCTTCCACCGGCCGCCTGTCGCGTCGTTGCCGCGGGCTCCGTGCCCGTCACGGCCCGATCGAATCCCGTAGCGATGACGGTCACGCGGACTTCGCCGTGCATCGCCGGATCCTTGCCGGCGCCGAAGATGATTTCCGCTTCGTCGCCCACCGCGTCGTGGATGATGTCGTTGATCTGCGTGACCTCGCCGAGCGTAAGGTCGTCGCCGCCGATGATGTTGATCAGCACCCCGAGCGCGCCGGCGATGGAGACGTTGTCCAGCAGCGGGCTGGAGATGGCCTGCTGGGCCGCCTCCAGCGCGCGGTTCTCCCCGCGGCCGATGCCCGTGCCCATGAGCGCCGCGCCGCCGTTCTGCATGACGGTGCGCACGTCGGCGAAGTCCACGTTGATGATGCCGGTGGCGGTGATGAGGCTCGCGATGCCCTGCGTGGCGTGCAGCAGGACCTCGTCCGCCTTCTTGAGTGCGTCCTGGAAGGGAATCCCCTTCCCGACCACCGCAAGGAGCCGCTCGTTCGGCACGACGATCATCGTGTCGACGCTCTTCCGCATCTCGCTGATGCCCGTTTCCGCCTGGCGCATCCGCTTCCGTCCCTCGAAGAGGAACGGTTTCGTGACGATGCCGACGGTGAGCGCTCCCGCCTCGCGCGCCATCTGCGCGATGACCGGCGCCGCGCCGGTGCCGGTGCCGCCGCCCATCCCGCAGGTGACGAAGACCATGTCGGCCCCGGTGAGCATCGGGCCGATCTCGTCCCGGTTCTCCTCGATGGCCTGGCGACCGATCTCGGGCCGGGCGCCGGCGCCAAGGCCGCGTGTCAGCTTCTTGCCGATCTGCAGCTTGATGTCGGACTTCGAGGTCGCGAGCGCCTGCGAGTCGGTGTTCACCGAGATGAACTCGACCCCCTGCAGCCCTTCCTCGATCATCCGGTTCACTGCATTGCCGCCGCCGCCGCCGACGCCGACCACCTTCATCTGCGCGTTCTGCGCGCCGTTCTCTTCAAGCTCGAATATCATGGGCGTCCTCTCTCGGCACGACTCAGAAGAAGTCCTGCAACCAACGTTTCACTGGAGCGAAGTATTTGTCTACCCCGAGCGACCGGCGGCCGCCCGTTCCGAACCCGCTGCTCACCACCTGCCGGGCGCCGTAAAGCACGAGTCCGACCGGCACGGCCATGACGGGCGTTTCGACACTGTCCGCGAGCCCGCGCAGCTTCTCGCCCGGCACGCCGGTGCGGGCCGGCAGCGCGAAGACGTCGCGCGCGAGCTCCACGATCCCCGGTGCCTGCGCGCCGCCGCCCGTGAGGATCACGCCGGCGGGCAGCCGCTGGTGATACCCTGCGCGCGTCACTTCGTCGAGGGCGTACTCGAGAATTTCCTGGACGCGCATGTGCATGATGTGGGCGAGCATGCGCCGGTCCGCCGAGCGGGCACCCTGCGCCGGCGTGCTCGGCAGGTCGAACACGTCCTGCTCCGCCACGAGCGGCTCGTACGCCGCGCCGTAGCGCTCCTTGAGGCGTTCGGCGTCGTGCTGCGTGACCTGGAGCCCGTGGACGATGTCGCCCGTGACATGGCCACCCGCGAAGCGGACCGACGCCGTGTGGCGGATCTTGCCGTTGTGAAAGATCGCGACGTTCGTGGACCCGCCGCCGAGCTCGACGATGACGCAGCCGAGCTCGCGCTCGTCCGGCGTGAGCACGGCGAGCGAGGCGGCGAGCGGCTCGAGCACGAACTCACCGACGTGATACCCCGCGCGCTCCACGCAGCGCCGCAGATTCTGCAGCGCGCTCGAGAGGACGGTGACCAGGTACACCTCCGCCTCGAGCCGCGAGCCGGTCATGCCGATCGGCTCGCTGATGCCGGCCTGCTGGTCGATCAGATACTCTTGCGGGATCGCGTGCAGCAGCTCGTGATCGCGGCCGAACGAGACGTTGCTCGCCATGTCGTTGACCCGGGCCACGTCGCTCGTGCGGATCTCGTCGCCGGTGACGCTGACCATCCCGTGCGAGCTGCGCCCGGCCACGTGCTCGCCGGCGATGCCGCAATACACGGTGCCCACCTCGACGCCCGCCATCCGCTGCGCGTCCTTCATCGCCTTGGCGATGGCGCGCGTCGTCTCCTCGATGTCCCGGACCACGCCGCGCCGGACGCCGCTGCTCCGCTCGAGGCCGAAGCCGAGGATCTTGACGACCGGGTCGCGCGCGTCGCCGCCGACTTCGGCGATGAGCGCGACTACCCTGGTGGATCCGAGATCGAGTGCGGCGACCAGCTGGCTGGGCTGCACGCTCACGCGCCGCGCCCCCGGACCACGACGTATCCGCGGAAGCGGCCGTCGAGCTCCTCATAGGCGACGCCCTTGCGGGCCAGGTCCTCAGCGGCTGCCTTCACTGCACGCATCTCCTCGAAGGAGGCATCCGGCCGGAAGAGCACGCGCCGGCCGCCCATCAGTAGTACCACGTCCCGCCCATCCCGTCCCGCGCCGTCGACCTGCCCGAAGAGATCGGCATCGAACACCTGGATCCGGCGCAGGAGCCCCGCGATCCCCGCATCGGGCCCCGACGCAAGCGGCAGCGGCGCTGCCGTGCGCCGCGGATCATATGGCAGGACCCGCCCGGCGGAGTCCATCTGGACGAGCCGGCCGCGACGGTGTATCAGCGCGACCGGCGGAACCTCCTCCAGCTCCACCACCAGCGTGCCGGGCATCCGCCGCGAAACCTCCGCCCGCGCCACGCCGGGAATGCCCCGCGCCCGCGCCTCGATCGAATCGAGGCTCTCGAAGACGTTGAGCCTGGCCGGCAGCTCGAGCGCGTCGAGGGCGGTCCGCGGCGCGAGGTGCCGCATCCCGACGAACTCGACCCGCCGCACGCGGAAGAAGTCCATCCGCCGTGCCACGGCCGGCAGGCCCCACCAGGCGAGCACCGCGATCGCAGCGGCGCCGAGCAGGCGCCATCGCCGCTTCATCGCGCCCGGTTAGGCAGCGCGAAGCCGCGTCGCGAGCTCCGGCCCGAGCCGGGTGATGTCGCCGGCGCCCAGGGTCAGGACCACATCGCCGGGCCGGATCACCGAGGCGACCCGCGCGCCGAGCGCGGCGCGATCGCTCTCGAAGTAGGTCGTTGCCCCGGCGTCGCTCGACGCATCGGCGACCTGGCGCCCGCTGACGCCGGCGATCGGCTGCTCCCGCGCGGCATAGACCTCGGTGACCACGACGACGTCTGCCGCCGCGAGCGCGAGACCCATCGCCGCTCCGTGCTGCTGCGTGCGTGAATAGAGATGCGGTTGAAACACCGCCACCAGCCGACGCCCCGGGTACGCCTGCCGTGCCGCCGCGAGTGTCGCGACGAGTTCGGAGGGATGATGGGCGTAGTCGTCCACGATCGCCACGCCGCCTGCTTCGCCGAGCCGGTCGAAGCGCCGGCCCACTCCTCGGAATTCGCCGAGCGCTTCGATCGCCCGGTCCAGGTCTCCGCCGAGCGCCACCACCGCTCCAAGGGCGCCGGTGGCGTTGCGGATATTGTGGAGCCCTGGCACCCGGAGGCGGAGCGTCGCGTGCTTCCCGCCGGGAAACATGAGCTCCGCGGAGGTCAGCTCCGCTTCCTGCCGCACATTGGTGATCCGGAGCTCCGAGCCGACGCTCGTGCCGAACCGCCAGACCCGCCTCTGCCGGACCCGGGCGCCGATCCGGGCCGCCCCGGCATCGTCGGCGCCCACGAGCACCGTCTCCGCCCTGCCGGCAAACTCCGCGAACGCATCTTCGAGTGCGGCCAGCGACCCGTAGCACTCGAGATGATCGGCCTCGACGTTGTTCACGATGGCGACCGTGGGATGCAGCGCCAGGAACGCCTGATCGAACTCGTCGGCCTCGACGACGAAGAGATCGTCTCCCGCAAGGCGCGCGTTGCCGCCCCAGCTGCTGACCCGGCCACCCGCAAGACCTGTCGGACGGAGCCCGGCCGCGGTGAGCGCTTCCGTGGCCATGACGGTGGTGGTCGTTTTTCCATGCGTTCCCGCGGCCGCGACCAGGCGCCGGCCGGCAACCAGTTCGGCAAGGGCGGCCTTGCGGGGAATGACCGGCACGCCGAGTGCGCGAGCTCGCGCCAGCTCCGGATGGTCGACCGGGACGGCCGCCGTAACGACGACCGCGCGCACGCCATCGATGTGATCCGCGGAATGACCTTCCCGCACCTCGGCCCCGAGTGCCGCCACGTCCGCGGCCCCGCTCGGATCGGAATCGCAGCCGGAGACGGCCACCCCGCGGCGGCACGCGATGGACGCCAGAGCGCTCATCCCGGCCCCGCCAATTCCTACGAAATGGACCGGTCGACGGTCGGCTGGGCTGAACAATTCCATCGTGGCTCGGCTAATGTAAAATATTGCCCCTGCTTGCGAAAGCCTACGCCGGCCGAATAAGTGTCAAGAGAAGCGACACGATGTCGCGAGCCGCCTGGGGACGCCCCCGGGCCCGTGCAGAGGCCGCCATCGCCTCGCGCTCAGGCCCGGTCGACAGGAGGCGGCCGAGAACTCCTCCCACCCCGTCCCGGAGCATGTCCGCCTGCGTCAGGATGGCGGCCGCGCCTGCCTCCGCCATTGCCCGGGCATTGTGGGTCTGGTGATCGGCCGCCGCCGTGGGAAGCGGCACGAGGACGCTGGGGAGCCCCCAGGCGCAGATTTCGGCCACGGTGATCATCCCGGCCCGCGAAAGCACCAGATCCGAGACCGCATAGGCGTCGGCCATCGGGTCCAGAAAATCGATGACGTGAACGTCGGGCGGCGAGTGAAACGGAGCGAACTCGGCGTGGGTTCCGCGACCGGTGACCCAGATGACCACGGCGCCCCCCTGCCCGCCGGCCCGGATCCACTCGGCAACGGACCGGTTGATCGCGAGCGCGCCCTGGCTTCCACCGGTTATCAGGATCACCGGGCGGGTGCCGTCGAGCGAAAACCGCCGGAATCCCGCCTCGCGCCGCGACGGATCGGGCGGAACGATCGGATTCCCGGTATCGAAAAGCTCCGTCGCCTTGCCGGGCTTCAGGAGTTTCTTCGCCTCGGGGAGGCCGAGGTAGATGTGATTGACTCGCCGCGCGAGCCAACGCGTTGCGAGTCCCGGATACGCGTTCTGCTCCTGCACCGCCGAAGGAATCCCGCGGCCGCGAGCGAACCAGACCACTGGACCGGACGCATACCCGCCGGTTCCCAGCACGGCCAGTGGCTTCTCCGCCGCATAGAGCCGGCCGACCGCGCCGAGCATCCTCGCCGCAATGAGGGGCCACCGCGCGTTCTTCCACCACGTGCGCCGGTAGATCGGCTCGGCGGGAAGCAGGTGATAGCGGAAATCTCGCGTGCGGAGGACGCGGGCCTCGACTCCGCGTGTTGCGCCGACCAGGACCGGCTCGAGGTGCGGTGCGGCAATGCGCAGCGTCTCGGCGATGGCGAGTGCGGGCATCAGATGCCCCCCTGTGCCGCCGCCGGCGATGAGGACGACTCTGCGTCTGGGCGGCGCGTTCGTCCTGAGTCCGCGTTCCTCGGCGACGGCTGCCGTCCGCGGCGCCGTCACCGCCGGACCCATTCGGAGTTCGCCTCCCTCCCCTCCAGGCTCTTCACTTCCGTGCGCGGCTCGCTGCGGCGCTCCGCCCTCGGCTTCCCGCGAAGCCGCCCGATATTGATCAGAATCCCGACCCCGAGGAGGGAAATGACCTGGCTCGAGAGACCAAAGGACATGAACGGGAGCGTCAGTCCCGTTGTCGGCATCAGCTTCACGTTGACCGCCATGTGCATGAGCGCGGTGAGCCCGACGCCCGCCGTGATGCCGGTGGCGACGTACTGCCCGAAGGGATCCGACGCGGTCCGCGCGATGCGGAAGCCAAGCCAGCAGAAGGTGCTGTAGAGGCCGATCACGAAGCAGGCGCCCACGAAGCCCCACTCCTCGCCGATCGAGCTGAAAAGGAAATCGGAATAGGCGTAGGGGAGAAAGAGCTTCTGCTGGCCTTCGCCGATGCCGACGCCGAACAGCTGACCCGACCCGAAGCCCGTCATCGCCTGCCTGATCTGGTACCCGCCTTCGAGCGGATCTCCTCCGGTCAGAAAGGACGTGAGTCGGGCCAATCTGTACGGCGCGCTCTCGATGCCCTTGAGCGCCACGAGGACGCCGGCGGCGGCGAGCATCGCAAAATGTCCGATCCGCGCCCCGGCGGTAAAGAGGACCACGCCGCCGAGCATCACGATGAGCGCGGCCATCGAGAGATTCGGCTGCAGCAGGACCAGGCCGAAAAGGGTGCCCAGGACCACCACGAATGGCATGACCCCCTTCCTGAACTCGCGAACCTGGATCCCCTTCTTCGTGGCGAGCATGGCGCACCAGATCACGACGACGAGCCGGGCGAGCTCCGATGGCTGCAGCGATACGGGCCCGACCCGGATCCAGCGGCGCGCACCGTTGAGCTCCCGGGCGATGGAGTGCGTGAAGGGAAGCACGGTGATCAGCAGCAGCAGGATGGTGCCGATCAGCATCGGCCATGCGAGTTGCCGCCAGCGGTAATAATCGACCTGCGACGCGACGATCATCAGGATCCCGCCGACGGATATGCCGAGCAGCTGTCTGACCGCATAGTAGGTCTCGGCGGGCTGCCCCTCGGTGAGCGTCAGGCTCGAGGCCCCGTACACCGCCACCAGCCCGAACACC
>DASTUP010000098.1:0-4397 GCA_035759585.1 Gemmatimonadales bacterium
CTTCTCGACGAACGCCGGCCGGCCGCGGCCGAGGTACCGGTCGAACGCGTCGTTGAGGTCGCGCGCGGCACCGGCCGCGATGATGGCGCGCGCGGCATGCGGCCGGCCCACTGCTCCGCCGCCCGCCGCCCGCAGGATGTCCTCGAACGTGACCGGGACGCCCAGCGCCTGGAGGCGCTCCGCCATCAGCCGCCCGCGCCGCAGGCGGTCCTCGCGGCACGCGGCGAGAAAGGTCTCGAGCTCGACGGACCCGGCCGGGAGGAAATAGCCGAGCACATGCATCTCGCCCCAGGGCGCGGCGACCGAGAATTCGCAGCCGCCGATGACGCGGACGCCAAGCCGCTCTCCGGCGGTGACCGCCGCGGCGACACCCGCCATCGTATCGTGATCAGTCAGCGCAATCGCGGAGAGACCGACTGCCGCCGCCCGCTCGACGACGACCGCCGGCTCGAGCTGGCCATCCGATGCCGTGGAATGGAGGTGCAGGTCGACGGTGGTCGACGGAATGGAGGCGGTCAGCGGGAGTACCCCGTCTCGGGTGCGGTCCACGCCGGCTGGCTGTGGCCCAGCAGGCGCCGCAGCTCGCCATCGCTCAGCTCGGACAGCGAGAGCTCCCGGCTCTTCGGGCCCACCGGCGAGTAGCGCGAGACTCGGCGCTCCTGCGCATCACCGGTTCCGCGGGTGAAGATGAGTCCGAATTCGTCCTTCATGTACTGGGTGACGCGGCCGCTCACGGCGACCAGCCACTCGGTACCGTCGGCATCGATGACGCGTCGGGGCATGATGTCCTTTCACTCCGGCCGGGTTGCTGGCAGTGCGAGCTCTTCCCACACCTCCTCCGCATCCGGACCATACAGGGCGATCTCGCGCATGCGGCGCTCGATCTCGATCTCGTCGGCCGTTCGCGCACCGGCCTCGCCACCGGCGCTCTCCGTGAACTCGAGAAAGGCGCCGGGGGTGCTCCGGTTCCGGAAGGTCCAGAAGCGGGCGCCGCGCCTTTGGGCCGCGGCGGCCCGCTCCGCGAGCAGCGCCAGATATCGTCGTTCGTCTTCGGAACGCACCATCGCGCGGGCGGCGGTGAGCGTCCGGGCCACGCTCAGACCGCGCTGTCCGGGAACGCCTGCAGCGTGGCCTTCACGTCGGCCATGAAGCGATCGGCGTCGGAACCGTCCACGATGCGATGATCGAATGCGAGCGAGAGGAGCCCCCGCGTCCGGATGGCGATGCTGTCCGCGCCATCCACGGTCACGACCGCCGGCTGCTTCTCGATGGTGCCGACGCAGAGAATCGCCACCTGCGGCTGATTGATGATCGGCGTGCCGATCACCGAGCCGAACACGCCCGGATTGGTGATGGTGAACGTGCCGCGCTGGACTTCATCGGGATTCAGCTTCTTGCCCCGCGCGCGCTCGCCGAGGTCGTTGATGGCGCGCGCGACGCCGAGGAGCGACAGCTCGTCCGCGCGCTTGATCACGGGAACGATGAGTCCCCAGTCGAGCGCCACGGCGATGCCCAGATTGATGTCCCGCCGGAAGATCGTGGCCTCGCTGGCGACGGCCGCGTTGATGACCGGATGCTTCCGCAGGTTGTCCGCCACTGCCTTGGCGATGAACGCGAGGAAGGTGAGGTTCACGCCGCGCTCGGCGTACGCCTTCCTGTGCTGCGCCCGGAGCTGCGCGACCCGCGTGTAATCCACCTCGAAGATCGTGTTCACGTGCGCCGAGACGCGGCGCGACATGATCATGTGATCGGCGGTGAGCTTCCGGATCCGCGACCACGGCTCGACGCGGTCTCCCTCCCAGGGATCCACGGCCGGATGGACGATGCCGGGAGCCTCGGCGCGTGATGCGGCCGGGACGGGCGCGGCCGGCGCCTTCGCCGCGGGTGCGGGAGCGGGAGCGGCGGCCGCTGCGGCGCCGCCCTCGATGTAGCTGAGGATGTCGTTGCGCGTGACCCGCCCGGCGAGGCCGGAGCCCTCGATGGCACTGATGTCGACGTTGTGCTCCGCCGCCATCTTCCGGACGAGGGGCGTCGAGCGGCGCCGCAGCCGCTCCTCGCTCGTCTCGGCGCCGTTCCCGGCGCCCCCAGCCGGAGCGACAGCCGCGGGGGCCGGCGCAGGCGCAGCGGCAGGAGCGGGAGCAGCAGCTGTGGGCGGCGCCGGAGCCGGCGCCGGCTTCGGCGCCTCGGTCGGCTTCGGCGCCTCGGCCGGTCTGGCGGCGGCCTTCTCGGCAGGTGCCGGCTTCTCCGCAGCCGGCGCCGCAGCAACGGCACCCGCTTCGGTCTCGAGCCGGGCGACGACCGTCTGCACCGCAACGGTCTGACCCTCCTGCACCAGGATCTCCGCAAGGACTCCGGCAGCGGGCGCCGGGATTTCGGCGTCCACCTTGTCGGTCGAGATCTCGAAGATCGGCTCATCGCGCTTGACCGCGTCTCCCACCTTCTTCATCCAGCGGGAGAGGGTTCCTTCGGCGATGGATTCGCCCATCTGCGGCATGATGACGTCGATGCGGGCCATGTGCGTGTGTCCTTCGGTGCGTTGGCAAACGGTCGGAAGGGATCGGAATGTCGGAACGATCCGACGCCCTTCCCGGCTCCCCAAATCTAACCCCTCCCGCTCCTTCCGACCTTCCGACCTTTCGACCGGTTCAGTACGCCGCCACCCAGCGCGCCGCCCGCACGATGTCGCTCGTCTGCGGCAGGACGAAGTCTTCGAGCGCCGGCGCGTACGGGAGCGGCACGTCGTGGGCCGCGACCCGCTTGACCGGGGCATCGAGCCACTCGAACGCAAGATCGTTGATGCGCGCCGTGATCTCGCCGGCGATGCCGCCGGTTTCCGTATCCTCGTGGACGACCAGGACCCGGTTCGTCTTCCGCACCGTGGCCACGATGGCCTCGTCGTCCATGGGGAGCAGCGTCCGGAGATCGATCACTTCGACCGACAGGCCGTCTTCCCGCTCGAGCTGCTCCGCCGCCTCGAGCGATTTCCAGACCGTGGCCGCGTAGGTGATGATCGAGAGATCGCTCCCCTCGCGTGCCGTGCGTGCCTTGCCGATCGGCACGACGTGATCCCCTGCCGGCATCGTCTCCTTGATGCGGCGGTAGAGGTACTTGTGCTCGAAGTAGAGCACGCAGTCTTCGTCGCGGATCGCGCTCTTGAGCAGGCCCTTCGCGTCGGAGGCGGTGGCGGGATAGACGATCTTGAGGCCGGGCGTATGCAGGAACGCGGCCTCGGGATTCTGGGAATGGAACGGTCCGCCGCGGACGTACCCGCCGCTGGGTCCGCGCACCACCATCGGGCACGGAAGGAACGCACGGTACCGGGCGGTGGCCACGTAATTGGTGAGCATGTCGTAGGCGCACGAGATGAAGTCGATGAACTGCATCTCGCACACCGGCCGCATTCCCATGTGCGCCGCACCCGCCGCCGCGCCCACGATGGCCGCCTCGCTGATCGGCGTGTCGATCACGCGCTTCTCGCCGAAGCGATCGAGGAGGCCGTTCGTCACCTTGAACGCGCCCCCGTAGGCGCCGATGTCCTCGCCGAGGCAGAAGACGTTCGGATCCCGCTCCATCTCCTCGAACAGCGCTTCCCGGATCGCCTCGAGGTACGTGACCTCTCCGGCATCAGCGGGCGTCATATGTCCCCCATCCCTGCGCGCGCTCGTTGACGTCGACTGCGGAGCGGATCCCTTCGCGGTACCAGAGCACCGGCGCGACCGGTGGGTCGTGGTAAATGCCGACGAGGCAGTCTCGCGGCTCCGGCATCGGCGAGCGCTCGGCTTCGTCCGTCGCGGCGTCGATCTCCTGCTGCACGCGGGCGTCGACCGCGGCCAGCGCTTCCACGCCGAACCCGAGCTCGGTCTGCAGCGCGCGGACGTAGCGGTCTACCGGGTCGTTCTCCGCCGCCCAGCGGTCGATCTCGCCGGCCGGCACGTACGACTGGTTATCGTGCTCGGCGTGGCCCTTGCGGCGATAGGTGATCAGCTCGACGAGCGTGACCCCGCCACCGCCGCGCGCCGTATCCACCGCTTCCTTCGTGGCCTGGTACACGGCGAGCACGTCGTTCCCGTCTGCCTGGAGTCCGCGGATCCCGTAGCCCGGCGCCTTGTCCACGAAGTGCCGCGCAGCCGTCTGCTTCGACACCGGCGTCGAGTAGGCGTACCCGTTGTTCTCGACGACGACGACGAGGGGACAGCGCTGCACCGCGGCGAAGTTGATCCCTTCGTGGAACGCACCGGTCGAGGTCGCTCCGTCACCGACGTAGACCAGGCCAACCCGGTCCTCGCCCCGGAGCTTGAAGGAGAGCGTGACGCCCGCCATGACCGGCACCATGTCTCCCAGGTGGGAGATCTGGCCGATGAAGCCGCGCTCCGTGTCGCCGAAGTGGATGTTGAGCT
>DASTUP010000099.1:0-7050 GCA_035759585.1 Gemmatimonadales bacterium
CCCCGCGCCGGATGCTGTCCACCGCAATGCTGCCCACCGGCCCGTAGTGCGCGAGTCCGAGCGAATCGAGCACCGCGAGGGTGGATGCGCGGCCGGCGGCGCCGAGATCGCCGGAATGGTTATTGGCGAGGTTGAGGTGCGTGAACCCCGCCTCGCTCAGGCGGCCCGCGAGATGCGTCGGCGTGCGGAAGGCGTAGCAGTTGGCCCGCACCGGCGGCTCGTCCGGCTCACGGCCGGCCCGCCGGAGGCGCGCGAGCGCCTGGCGGTCGATGCACTTCTCGCTCACGCCGGAGTCGGCAAAGACGCCTTCGAGATTGCCGACGACGAGGTCGCCCGTGAGGTGCGGCCGCGCGGCTTCGAGGAGTGACCGCCCTCCATCGGGAGGTACGCCGGCGGGAAGCGTCGTGGTGCCGAGGTTGATGTCGCCCGTGAATGCGAATGTGACGCGCTCGGGCCAGAGGCGAGCCGGTGCGGGCGGCCCGGGAATCACGGGCTCGGGTGCCGGCACGACCGCCACCGTGTCTGCCGGCGCCGGCGCCGGCATGGGCTCGGGACCCGGTACCGGCGCGGGCCGGGCGCATGCCGCGCTCGCCGCAAGGAGGCCGATGCCGAGCTGTGCGCGCAGGGTCATCGCCTGGCGGCGGCCTTCATCCGGTCGAGCGAGGCGGAGCGTCCCACGACGGCGAGCAGCTCGTTCACGGGCTCGGAGACGGTCGAGCCGGTGAGCGCCACGCGGATCGGCTGCATCGCGTCGCCCAGCTTCACCCCCGCGGATTCGGCGGCCGACTTGAGCGTCTCGAGCAACGGCTCCGGCCGCCACTCCGATTCGGGAAGGGGATCGAGCGCGTCGACGGCGCGCTGGAGATTCGCGGCGAACCCGTCGCCCATCTTCGCCTTGAGCGCCTCCGCCTTCGGATCGAGCGACGATGGGCCGCGCAGCCGCACGGCCACCTGCTCGGCGAGCTGCGTGATCGTGCGCGAGCGCGCCTTCACCGCGTCGATGAGGGGAAGGAGAACGTCACCCGCGACGGCGACACCCTGCCGCTCGAGTTGGCGCTCGACCGGTGCGAGCAGCTCCGATGCGGCCGTGGCCGACAGGTACTGGCCGTTCATCCACTCGAGCTTCGTCGTGTCGAACACCGCGGGCTTGCTCTGGATGCCCTCGAGCGAGAACGCCGCGATCATCTCCGCCTCGGCCATGATCTCGCGGTCATCTCCCGGCGACCAGCCGAGCAATGCGAGAAAGTTCCGCATGGCAGCGGGAAAGATGCCCTGGTCCTGGTAGTCTCCCACCGCGGTCGCACCGTGCCGCTTCGAGAGCTTCTTCCCGTCATTGCCAAGAATCATCGGCACGTGCGCGAAGACCGGCTCCGGCTTCTCGAGGGCCCGATAGAGCGCGATCTGCTTCGGCGTGTTCGAGATGTGGTCGTCACCGCGGATCACGTGAGTGATCTCCATCTCGATGTCGTCGGACACGACGGCGTGGTTGTAGATCGGCGTCCCGTCGCTCCGGAGAATGACGAAGTCGTCGAGATCGCGGCCCTGGAAGCTGATCCGGCCGTGCACCGCGTCGTCCCAGGCAAGCTCCTCGTCCGGCATGACGAGCCGCAGCGTGAAGGGCCTGCCGAGCGCAAGCTGGGCGCCGATGTCTCCCGGAAGACGGTGGCGGCAGCGGCCGTCATAGCGGAAGCCCACCTTCTGCGCCTCGGCCCGCGCGCGCTGGGCATCGAGCTCTTCCCGCGTACAGAAGCAGCGGTACGCCTTCCCCTCGGCGAGCAGCCGCTCGGCATCCCGCCGGTGCCGGTCGCCATACGCACCCTGGAAGTACGGGCCTTCATCCCACCCGATGCCGAGCCATTCGAGGCCCTCGAGGATCACGCGGGTGTGCTCCTCGGTGCTCCGCTCGCGGTCAGTGTCCTCGATCCGGAGCACGAACGTCCCGCCGGTGCGCTTCGCGTAAAGCCAGTTGAAGAGCGCCGTGCGGGCGCCGCCGACGTGCAGGTAGCCGGTGGGGGACGGGGCGAAACGGACGCGGGGGGAGGGCATTGGGTGGTCGCTGGGGGTGTCAGTAGGGAACGGGAAACGGGGTGACGGGATAACGAGGGAATTGAAACGGGGAGCTGGAGGAACGCCCGTTCCCCGCTCCCCGTTTCCCGTCCCCACGGAGCGGGAGGGATTCGAACCCTCGATAGGGGTTTACCCCCTATGCCGGTTTAGCAAACCGGTGCCTTCAGCCACTCGGCCACCACTCCAGCTCGTGCGAGGGCAAGAAGTTACTCGCTTGGGCGTCCGATGGCAATTGCCGCGTGCAGGCGATCGGCGACCGAAATTCATCGCAGTGGCGCGGTTACCCGCCGAAAGCTATCGTAGGGAATCCCCTGCCAGGACCCTTCATGCGGGAGACCGAAAATTGCCCTGAGAGTGGCGATGGTCGGTCGGAGCCGATCCTGAGCGCACCAGGCATCCGGTACCATCTCGATGCATCGGGCATCGTCCGAACGACGCTGAGCGGGACCATTACGGCGAATGATCTGATTGCCCACTCGCTCGCCCGTGCGGCCGCGGGCCATCTTCCCCGTCGCCAGATCGTTGACGCCCGAGGGGCTCGTCTCGCCCTCAGCACCGAGGACGTGAAGCGTATTGCAGCTCTCTCGAAGGAACTCCGTCAGCGCGGTCCGGTCGGGTCGACCGCCTTCGTTGCCTTCGACGATCTGGCGTTTGGCATGGCGCGCATGTTCAGTGCCTACATTGCCGACGGGACCTTCGAAGTCTTCCGTACGATCCCGGAGGCCGAGGCGTGGCACTGGGCGGTTCGGGGCTGACGCCAACGCCGAACGCACCGCAGGGCCTTTCCAGCTCTCCTGCCCAGAACGATTCTGGATCGCGATAGGGCACACCTTCCGCCTGTCCCGCCCATTTCCCGGCACGCGCGCCCGCGCCCCGCAGGTAATGCCGCATCCGCAGCTGTCCACGTCCGTCGATTGCGCCTGGCATCGCCGACTTCAGGTGAGGCGCAGGGGTGAACGCGATAGCGCGGGAGAGTTGCCCGGGTAGATAGATTTCGGAAAATCCTGACTGGACCGCAATGCTTTACGTCGACAACCGCGGCATCACCGATCCGCGCCTCAATCTCGCCCTCGAGGAGCACGTCCTCCGGAACCGCTTTCCGGGTGAGGAGTGCCTTCTCTTCTACATCAACGAGCCCTCGATCATCATCGGGCGGAACCAGAACACGATCGAAGAGATCGACCCCGACGCGGTGGAAGCGAGGGGGATCCATGTGGTGAGGCGCATTTCAGGCGGTGGGGCGGTGTACCACGACCTCGGGAACCTCAATTTCAGCTTCATCGCCCCGTACGCGAAGCAGCGATTCAACCGCTATGAGGCGTTCACGCGACCCGTCGTGATGGTGCTGCGCGAGCTTGGCGTTCCCGCCGAGCTCGGCGGACGGAACGATCTCGTGGCGGACGGCCGGAAGATTTCCGGGAACGCGCAGTTCGTCACCGGAGACCGGATGTTCAGCCATGGCACGGTCCTCGTGGATACCGACCTCGACGTCATGCCGACCGTCCTCACCCCGAAGCCGGGGAAGATCGAGTCGAAGGGCCACAAGTCGGTCCGGAGCCGCGTCGCCAACATCCGCGAGTTCCTGGCTGAGCCGATGACGGCTGAGGAGCTGCGCGGCAGGCTGCTCGAAGGGATCTTCGGTGACTCGAGCCCGCAGGAGCGCCTCGAGCTCACGGACGATGACTGGGCTGCGGTGCGCGCGCTCGCGGACGCGAAGTACGGGACCTGGGAGTGGAACATCGGCAAGTCGCCCCCGTGCAACGTATCCCGGGCGGAGCGCTTCCCCTTCGGCGAGATCGACGTCCGGATCGACGTGCAGGAGGGTCGCATTGCCGGCGTGCGGTTCTTCGGCGACTTCATCGGACTCGAAGAAGTCGCCGGCCTCGAGCGCCAGCTCCAGGGCGTGCGCTATGGCCGCGAGCCCATCGAGAGTGCGCTGCGCGCGGTGGATCTTGCGTCCTACTTCGGGCCGATGGAGCGAGGGGACCTCATGCGGCTCCTCTGTGGCTGATCCGATGGCAGGGGGTCTGCCGCTTCCCTCCGGCGAAGTGATCCTCACCGGCGATCGCCCCACCGGCCCGCTGCACCTTGGCCATTACGCCGGGTCACTGCAGTCGCGGCTCGCGCTGCAGGCCGGCAATACGATGACGCTCCTCGTGGCGGACCTGCAGGCGCTGACGGACAACGCAGGCAGGCAGCTCGATGTGTCCGCCAACGTGCTCGAAGTCGTCGCGGATTATCTCGCCGTCGGCATCGATCCGGCGCGCACGACGGTCGCCCTGCAGTCGGGCATTCCCGAGCTCGCCGAGCTGACGGTGCATTACCTCAACCTCGTCACCGTCGCCCGGCTCGAGCGGAACCCCACGGTCCGCGAAGAGATCGAGCTGCGCGGCTTCCGGCGTGACATCCCGGCGGGCTTCCTCACGTATCCCGTGAGCCAGGCTGCAGACATCACCGCATTCCGCGCCACGCTCGTTCCCGTCGGGAGCGACCAGCTTCCCATGATCGAGCAGGCCAACGAGATCGTCCGCCGCCTCGCGCACCTCGCCGGCAGGCCGGTGCTCCCCGAATGCCGTGCGCTGCTCTCCGATACGCCGCGACTTCCGGGCGTCGACGGCCGCAAGGCGAGCAAGTCGCTCGGCAACGCCGTCTCGCTCGGTGCGGAACCGGATGAAATCCGGCGCGCGGTGCAGGCGATGTATACCGATCCGAAGCACCTGCGCGTGAGCGATCCCGGGCAGGTCGAAGGAAATGTCGTCTTCGCGTATCTCGACGCGTTCGATCCGGATCGCCTGGAAGTGGCGGAGCTGAAGTCACGGTACCGAGCGGGTGGCCTTGGCGACTCGGCGCTCAAGCGGCGCCTCGAGTCGCTGCTGCAGGGTGTGCTCGAGCCGATCAGGGCACGACGCGAAGTGGCCCTGGCGGATCCCGCAGCGCTGCTGGAGATCGTGCGCGAGGGCACCGCCCGGTCACGCGAAGTCGCCGCCGGCGTGCTGGACGATGTGCGGGAAGTCTTCGGACTGCCGGAGCTGGAATAGGGTTGGGAGCGGCGTGGGTGAGATTCGAACTCACGGAACGGTTACCCGTTCGGCGGTTTTCAAGACCGCTGCATTCAACCACTCTGCCACCACGCCGGGACGCGGCAAATTACCCGGCTGCCGGAACGTGAACAAGCTTCCCGTCGTCTGGCGACCGGCGGTACCTGGCGCTAGACTCCGGGCGTCAGCGCCAGCGCCCGTAGACTCGATATGGAGGAAGCGATGCATTCGAAGACGGAAGAATCCTGCTGCTGTGACGACCCGAAATGCTCCTGCACGTGCGGCTGCGCCAGGAGCGCGTGCTGCGGTAGCTGCTCGGGGTGCTCCGGAAGCTGCTGTACCTGAGGCCGGTAAGCCACCGGGCGGTGGTCACAGCGAGCCACCTGTCCGCAATAGCGTCGCCAACTCGTCCGGCAGGTCGCTCGCCAGTATGGCTGCCGCCGCCCGCTCGAGATCGTATTCCACCCGCACGAATGCTGCCTCGGCCAGGCCCTCGTCGAGCGTGACGGCGACGTAGCACGCCCGCCAGTCCCCGTCCTTCGGCCGCCCGACGCTTCCGGTGTTCACGAACGTGATTCCGTCGATCGTGCGATGCCAGGGGCGGTGCGTGTGGCCAAAGCTCAGGATATCGCCCGGCCGAGCGCCGGCCCGCTTCGCCATCTCTCGCGCAAAATCGTCCGGCCGATCCTCCGTCCAGTAGACCGTATTGAGCGTCGGCGTCCCGTGGACCAGGATCAATTGCGGGCCAGCCTGGTGCCCGCCGCCTGCGCGGATGTCCATGCGAAAGGGCAGGGCACCGAGAAAGCGGCGTGATTCCTCGCTCACGTGTGCGAGCGTCCACGCGTAGCTCACGTGACTGAGCGCTTCCTGCACCGGATCCTCATAGCGACAGCCACAGTGCTTGTACCTCACGGCGACGGTCGAGTCGTAATTGCCGGCGACTCCCGGTATGCCGCGCGTCCGGATCAGCTCGACGACCTCGTTCGGCCATGGGGCGTAGCCGACGAGGTCGCCGAGGTGATATACCGCGTCGAACGACCGGCTGTCGATGTCCGCGAGGACGGCTTCCAGCGCCGGGAGGTTCGAGTGAATGTCGGAAATGAGCGCGCAGCGCATGAGCGGCGATCCTCCTAGCGGCGTAGTGCGGTGACCGGCGACGGGAGAGGAAAGAATCGCCTTGCCCACAGTGCGACGTACACCAGGGCCACGAGCGCAGGGACTTCGATCAGCGGTCCCACGACCGCGGCGAGCGCTTCACCCGAGCCGAGTCCGAAGGTCGCGATCGCCACGGCAATGGCGAGCTCGAAGTTGTTGCCCGCGGCGGTGAACGAAAGCGATGCGCTCTCGTCGTACCGGAATCCGAGCCGTCTTGCCAGCAGCATGGATGAGCCGAACATGATCAGGAAGTATGCGGCCAGCGGTAGCGCGATCCGAAGCACGTCGAGCGGGAGTGCGACGATCCGGTCTCCCTGCATCGCGAACATCAGGACGATCGTGTAAAGCAGTCCGAGCAGTGCCGTCGGTCCGAATCGGGGCATGAATACGTCGTCGTACCACGCGGCGCCGTGCCGCGCGACGAGGATCTTTCGCGTAAGAAACCCCGCGAGCAGCGGTGCACCGAGAAAGAAGAGGACGCTGCGTGCGATGTCCCACATCGTCACCGAAAGCTCGGCGCCCGGGAGTCCGAGCCACCCCGGTACGATCGTCAGGAAGAGCCACCCGAGCACGGAATATGTGAGGATCTGGAAAACCGAGTTGAGCGCCACCAGCATCGCTGCCAGCTCGTTCGAGCCGCCGGCCAGGGAGTTCCAGATGAGCACCATCGCAATGCACCGCGCGAGCCCGATCAGGATCAGCCCGTTCCGGTATTCGGGGAGGTCCGGCAGGAGGAGCCACGCCAGCGCGAACATGACGACGGGCCCGATGATCCAGTTGAGCACGAGCG
>DASTUP010000100.1:0-21831 GCA_035759585.1 Gemmatimonadales bacterium
CCGGGTGCGGCCGCCCCGCGGGCCGAAGCCCCCACGCGTGCGCGGCGCGGGCGACTGCGACGACGAGGACGACAGCCGCATCTTCGCCATCCAGGCGCTGATGCACAGCAACAGCGAGCGGGCGGTCCCGCTGCTGCGGAAAGTCATGGAGCGCCGCGATTCGGCTTCGGTATGCCTCCGCCGCTTCGCGACGATGGTCGCGGCCCAGCAGCGCAGCGCGGAGGCCACCGACCTCCTGCTCACGGCCGCCCGCAACGATCCCGACAGCGAGGTGCGGACGCAGGCGATCTTCTGGCTCTCGCAGGTGAACGATCCCCGCGTCGTGCCGATCCTCGATTCGGTGATGCGGAGCTCGAACGACGAGGACCTGCAGCGCTCGGCGATCTTCGCGCTCTCGCAGCAGCGGAGCCCGGAGGCGCGGCGGCTCCTCCGGAGCTACGTCGAGCGCGACGACATTGCCGACGAGGCCCGCTCGCAGGCGCTCCACTTCCTGGCGATGGGCAACGACCCCGACGACATGGCCTTCCTCCGGAACGCCTACGCGAAGGTGAAGAGCCCGGAGGTCAAGCAGCAGATCATGGCGGGCATGCTGTCGAACCGCTCGCCCGAGCATGCGAAGTGGCTCATCGGCATCGCGAAAGACCGGAACGAGGACATGGAAGTGCGGAAGCAGGCGCTCTTCTTCGCCGGGATGGCGGAGACGAGCACCGAGGACCTGCTCGACGTCTACAACTCGCTGCCCGACGATCCCGAGCTCCGCGAGCACATGCTCGTGGTCCTGGGCCAGCGGTCGAGCGATCCGGCGGCGGTGACGCACCTGCTCGAGATCGCACGGACGGAGAAGGATCCCGAGCTCAGGAAGATGGCGGTGTTCTGGCTGAGCCAGTCGGACGATCCGCGGGCCACGAAGCTGCTCGAAGACATGCTGGAGGAATGATCCCATGCGCGCCATGACCATCACCTTGCTCCTGGGGACGCTCGCCTCGCCGGCGGCGGCGCAGTCGATCGCCCGGCGCGTCGCCGCCGCACCCGATGGAACCGTCCGGATGAGCTTCGCCTCACGCGAAGGGGTCTGCGGGACGGGAGACAACATCACGATCCGCGATCACGATGATTCCGAATGGGAGAACGATTGCGAGGAGGGCCCCGTCCACGTCGCCCTCACGGTCGACGACCACCGCGTCATGGACGTGAAGACCCGCGTCGGCGGCCGGTGGCGTTCCTCCTCGAGAGCTACAGATCTCGGCACCGTGGGAGCGCGCGAGGCGGGCGAATACCTCCTCGCGCTGGCCGAGTCGAAACATCCTGCCGCGGAGGACGCCATCTTCGCTGCGACGATCGCCGACAGCTTCACGGCGTGGCCCGGCCTGCTCAGGATCGCGCGGAACGAGTCCGCGAGGGACGACGCCAGGAAAGGCGCGATCTTCTGGCTCGGCCAGGCCGCAGGCGCCGCGGTGACGCCCGCGCTCGATTCGATCGCGACGAACGACGGCGATCGCGAGGTGAAGGAGTCGGCCATCTTCGCGCTCTCCCAGCGGCCCGCCGAGGAAGGCGTGCCGGCCCTCATCCGCATCGCCCGCACCAATCGTGACCCGGACCTGCGGCGCACCGCACTCTTCTGGCTCAGCCAGTCGAAGGACCCGCGCGCCCTCGACCTCTTCGAGGAGCTGCTGACGGACGGCTGACAACCCTTCCGGCCCGGCGCGTGTCTAAACCTTTCGACCGCACTTCCCGTAGGGAACCGGAGACCGAAAGGGGCGGCACGCGCCGCCGGAAGATCCCATGGCCACTGCCGCACTCCTCCTCCTGCTTTCGGCCGCTTCACAGGGCCAGGCACAGGAACCAGACACGCTGCGCCGGCTCGCCGCCGCCCGGACGCCAGCGAGCATCGCTCCATCCACCGCCCCGGCTCCCAACCGCGTCACCGCTGCCCGCGCCTCGAGCGGCATCGCGCTCGATGGACTGCTCGACGAGCCGATGTGGCGGTCGGCCACGCCGGTCACCGGATTCACGCAGAAAGATCCGAACGAGGGCCAGCCTGCGACGCAGCGCACCGAAGTGAGAGTGCTCTACGATGAAGGCGCGCTCTACATCGGTGCAGAGCTCTTCGACACATCGCCCGATTCCATCGTGGCCCAGCTCGCGCGGCGCGACCGGTTCATCACGGCCGATCGCTTCTTCGTCTTTCTCGATCCCTACAAGGATGGGCGGACGGGCTTCTACTTCGGCGTGAACGCCGCGGGCACGCTCTACGACGGCACGCTCTACAACGACGACTGGGACGACGATACCTGGGACGGCATCTGGGATGCGACGGTCGAGCGCACGGAGCGCGGTTGGACCGTGGAGATGCGGATTCCCTATTCGCAGCTCCGGTTCCAGGAGCGGCCCGAGCACCTCTGGGGCGTCAACTTCCGGCGCGACATTCCGCGCAACAACGAATCCGCCTGGCTCGTCTTCACGCCGAAGAACGGGAGCGGCTTCGTCTCGCGCTTCCACGAGCTCGGCGGCATCTCCGGCGTCCGGCCGCCGCGGCGGCTGGAGATCCTCCCGTACGTCACGGGCAAGGCGGCATTCCTCGATCATGCCGAAGGCGATCCGTTCAACGACGGCTCGCGCTACTCGCCGAGCGCCGGCGTGGACGTGAAGCTCGGACTCGGCAGCAACCTCACCGTGGACGCGACGGTCAACCCCGACTTCGGACAGGTCGAGGTGGACCCGGCCGTCGTCAACCTGAGCGACGTCGAGTCGTTCTTCGACGAGAAGCGCCCCTTCTTCATCGAGGGCGCCAACATCTTCAACTTCGGCTCCGGCGGCGCGAACAACTTCTGGGGCTTCAACAACCCGACGCCCGACTTCCTTTATACCCGCCGCATCGGCCGCGCGCCGCAGATCGGCGCCGACGTCCCGGCGGGCGGCTATGTCGACTCACCCGAGGGCACGCACATCCTCGGCGCGGCCAAGCTCTCCGGCAAGATCGGCGACTGGAGCCTCGGCACCCTGAGCGCGTTCACCAAGCAAGAGTCCGCCACGATCGACGACGGCGCCGGCGAGCGGTTCCGCGCCGAAGTCGAGCCGTTCACCTACTACGGCGCGGCGCGCATGCAGAAGGACTTCAATTCCGGCCGCCAGGGGCTCGGCTTCCTCTCGACGGCCACGATGCGCCGGCTCGACGACGCGAGCCGGGACCAGCTGAGCAGCGGCGCGTATGCCCTCGCGATGGACGGCTGGACCTTCCTCGACAGCGACCGCATGTGGGCGCTGACCGCATGGGCCGGCGCGAGCCACGTGCGAGGCTCCGCGCTGCAGATGGAGCGGCTCCAGCGGAACTCGATCCACTACTTCCAGCGCCCCGACGCCGACCACGTCGAGGTCGACCCGACGGCGACGGGCCTGACCGGCTTCGGCGGCCGAGTCACGCTGAACAAGCAGAAGGGCAACTGGTACACCAACACGGCGGCGGCCTTCCTCACCCCGGGCTTCGAGGTGAACGACCTCGGCTTCCAGTGGACGAGCGACGTGATCAACGCGCACCAGGTGGTCGGCTACCGCTGGCGCACGCCGACCGACTGGTACCGCCAGATCAACGTGAACACGTCGGTGTCGGCGAGCTGGGACTTCGGTGGGAACAAGGTGCACCACATGCACTGGTTCAACTCCAACATCCAGCTGCCGAACTACTACTGGTTCTTCCTGGGCGGGAACGCGCTGCCCGACCGCATCAACAACCGGCGCACGCGCGGCGGCCCGCTGACGGTCAATCCGTCCGGGTATTCCCTGTTCGGCGGGTTCGATTCGGACGACCGGAAGTCCGTCTTCTTCGGGATGGAGGGATCGATCGGGCGCTTCTCGCAGGAATCGGAGCGGAGCTGGAGCCTGTCGAGCTACATCGAGTGGAAGCCGATGGACCGCCTCTCCCTTCGGGTGAGCCCGTCGGTGGAGAAGCTGAAGGCGGGAGCGCAGTTCGTCGGCACGCTCGACGATCCGGCCGTCATCTCGACGTTCGGCCGCGAGTACATCTTCGCGCCGATCAACCAGACGACCTTCTCATCGTCCGTGCGGATGAACTGGATCTTCACGCCGAAGCTGAGCCTCGAGCTCTATGCCCAGCCGCTCATCTCGTCGGTGGATTACGGCGACCTCCGCGCGCTCGAGGCGCCGCGCACGTACAGCTTCATCCCGACCGACGGTGTCGGCCCTGACCCAGACGGCGCCGGACCGGAGCAGGCGGCGCAGGTGACGGCGAATGACTTCACCTTCGCCTCGCTTCGCGGCAACGCCGTCATGCGCTGGGAGTACCTGCCGGGGAGCACGCTCTTCCTCGTCTGGACCCAGAGCCGCGCCGCCACCGAAGACCTCGGCAGCTTCCGGTTCCGCGAGTCGTTCGACCAGCTGATCGGGGCGAAGGCGGACAACATCTTTCTCGTGAAGTTGACGTACTGGTGGAATCCGTAGGGACGGTCGGCAGGAGACGGCAGGCGGAATGATGTCATCCTGAGGGAGCGAAGCGACCGAAGGATCTCGCCGGTGAGTTCCGGGGACCGGTGAGTAGATCCCTCGGTCGCGATGCTCCCTCGGGATGACAGCGTCGCGTCGCCGCTCGGGGATGACCCCGCCTACCGCCTGCCGCTTCCCGCCCTACATTCCATCATGCGCCCCCATCTCATCGTCCTCGCCCTCCTCGCCGCCTGCACCGACCCTGCTCCGATCCCCGCAGCGAGGCTCGTCCCCGGGCCGGACACGCTCCGCCTCCCGATCGTCGAAGCGACCGATGGCGCCTGGCTCGGCGGAAGCCGGTTTGCCCTGCTCTCGCCGGCCGACAACGCCGTGGCAGTCGTGGACCTCGATGGCGGGACGTTCCGCATCATCGATCAGTCGTCGGGCGAGCTGCAGCATCCCACGGGCCTCTTCGCGCTCGGCGACACCCTCTTCATCAGCGACTGGGCACGCCGCCGCGCGACCGCGTGGACGGCGGATGGATCGATGGTGCGATCGATGCCGGCCGTCGATGCGCTCCGGGGTGCGCTGCCCCGGGCCATCGACGCGCGCGGCGCGCTCTACTACGAAGTGCCGCCACTCGCGGGCCGCGATGGCAGCGGCAATCGCGACAGCGCCGCGGTGGTGCGCGTCGATCGCGCGGGGACGATCGACACGATCGCGCGGCTCGCGCCGCTCGACATCGCCGAGGTGGCGGGCGAGCGGGGAGCTCGCTTCGAGCGCCGTGTCTTCAGCGGCGACGACGAGTGGGGCGTGCTGCCCGACGGGTCGCTCTGGGTCGCCCGCACGTACCAGAACCGCGTGGACTGGATCGACTCGGCGGGCGTGCACGAGGGAGAGCGGCTCGTCGATCGCGTGCTGGAAGTGACCCGGACCGACCGCGAGCGTTTCGTCGAGCGCTTCCCGGCCGAGCTCCGCGCGTCCGCCGAGCGCCTGCCCTTCTCGCCGATCAAGCCGCCCTTCGTGCGCGGCTTCACCGTCCTGCCGGGCGAGGTCTGGCTCGAAAAGAGCCGCTCGATCCTCGATTCCATGCAGCTCTACCACCGTGTCGGCCGCGACGGCGAGCTGATCCGCGAGCTCCGCCTCGAAGGTTGGCCTCGCACCCTCGCGGCCTCCGATCGCCAGGCACTCATCGTCCTGGCCGACTCGATCGGCATCCGCGTCGTGGCAGGCGAAAGCAGGGACGTAACCACTGCCGGGGAGTGATTTTTTTCTGGACGCGAAGGCACGAAGAGAGAAGGACTCCTCTCCCTTCGTGACTTCGCGGCTTCGTGTCTTCGTGTTCCAGTAAGAGTCAGTCCAATATCGGCGGATCTTCGTTCGGCGGTGTGTTGGGTCCCGGCCGGTCGGTGCGGCGGCGGTCGCGGCGCTGGCCCGCTTCGTACCAGCGGCGGGTTACCTCGCCCGCGAGCTCGCGGTTGCCGAGGCCGAAGGCGAGTCCCACCGCGAGCGCCACGGCGCCGAGAATCAGCGTGAACGCCGCCGTCACGATCTCCTCTGCGACGCCGACCTGCTGCAGCGCCATGAAGATCGCGATCATGATGACCGCGCCCTTCGCGAGCTTGGCGAGGGTCGGAACTCCTTCCACCGTTCCCGCCGACGCGAGGATCAGCCCGCGCACGAACTCCCCCACGATCATCCCCAGGATCACGACGACGATCGCCGAGATGAGCGTCGGGATGTAGCCGAGCATCAGGCCGAACATCTCGTTGATGCTCTCGAGCCCGAGCGCGGTGCTCGAGAGGAGGATCACCACGAGCATGACCAGCCAGAAGACGAGCTTGGCGAGCGTGCGGATCGGATCGAGCCGCGACCCCGTCCGGCCGACGACCTCATCGAGGCCGCCTGCCGCCGCCATCCGGTTGAAGTCCATCCGCTTGAGCGTATCGTCCGCCCACCGCTGCATCTGCCGCGCGAGGAAGTATCCCGTCAGCAGGATGAGGAGCGCGCCGAGGAGCGCGGGAAGCACGCTTCCGATCTCGCTCGCACCGATCCAGACCCGTTCCCACAATTCGTTCACGACGACACCTCGATCACGAGTTTACCCGACTGCTCTCCGCCGGCGAGAAGGCGGAATGCTTCCACGGCGGAGGCGAGCGGGAGGACACGATCCACGTGCGGCCACAGTTTTCCCGAATGGGCGAGCGCCACGATCTCGCGGAACTCGGCGCGCGATCCCATCGTCGACCCGAGGAGCGACCACTGGTGCCAGAAGAGCCGCCGCACGTCGATGTCCACGATCGGGCCGCTGGTGGCGCCGCAGGTCACCAGTCGGCCGCCGCGCGAGAGGCACCGGAGCGACCGCTGCCACGTCTTTTCGCCGACGCTGTCCACGACGACCTGCGCACCGCGCCTTCCTGAAATGCGCTTCACCTCGGCCACGACATCCTCACTCGCATGGTTCACCACGTGGTCGGCGCCGAGCCGCCGCGCGAGCTCGAGCTTGGCGGGCGCGCCGCTCGTCGCGATCACCACCGCGCCGAGGTGCCGCGCGATGCGGATCGCCGCCTGCGCCACGCCACCGCCGGCGCCCCAGACGAGGACGGTCTCGCCGGCGCGGAGCCGCGCGCGCGTCGTCAGCATCCGCCACGCGGTGAGCGTCGACAGCGGAAAGGCGGCCGCTTCGGCCCAGCTCATTCCCTCGGGAACCGGCGCGGCGTTCACCGCCGGGATCACGACATGCTCGGCGATCGTTCCCGCCCGGTGCTCGCCAAGAATGGCGTAGCGCTCGCAGAGCGGATGATCGCCCCGCCTGCAGGCGTCGCATTCGCCGCACGAGACGCCGGGGTCGAGCATCACCCTGTCGCCAACCTGGACGCCCTGCACCGCGGATCCGACCGATTCGACCACCCCGGCCGCATCCGACCCGACTACGTGCGGAAGCGGGAGCGAGAATTTCGGCAGGCCGTTCGCGACGAAGATATCGAGCCGGTTGAGCGCGGCGGCGCGAACCCGGACACGGATCTCGTCAGGCGCCGGGATCCCGGGATCGGGAACTTCGGCCACCGCGAGATGCTCGATCCCGCCGAGCGCGGCGAGCGTGAGCGCCCGCATCAGGATCCGGCCGCCGTCAGAACGATGGCGTGGCGACCTGGTCGCCGGGCGCGAGGCGCAGCGCGGTCGACGCGGCGCCACCCTCCAGCGGCTGCACCACGAGGCGGTACTCGATCCGTGAGCCGCCGCGGTCGAGCATCCTCCCCGCGACGTACGCGATGCGACGGCCATCCGGCGCCGCCGCGAGCGAGAGGATCGGGTCGGGGGATTCCACGACCGGCACCGCTCCGGCCGGACCGAGCCGCATGATGACCGCGCCACGCTGCCGCGAGGAGACGTAGAGCAGCGAGCCGTCCGGAAGCCAGCGTGGCGACTGGTCTCGCGCGTCGTCGTTCGTGACGCGCCGCTGGTTTCCGCCGTCCGGGCCCATGCGATAGATCTCGGCGTTCCCGTCGCGCGCGCTCACGAAGGCGACGCTCCGCCCGTCGGCAGAAACCGACGGCGACCGGTTGCCCCCCGACGAAGCGGTCAGCACGCGCAGATCGCTTCCATCGAGCGCCACGCTCGCGACCTGCGTCCCGCCGGGCCGGTCCGCCGTGAAGAAGATGCGCATGCCGTCGGGAGACCAGGCCGGCGCACCCTCGCTGCCCGGCTCGCTCGTGAGCCGGGTGACGTTCGCTCCATCGGCATCCATCACGTAGAGATCGAACGTGCCCCCGCGATCGGAGCTGAAGGCGATACGGCTCCGGTCGGGCGAGTACGCTGCTTCGATGTTGGCGGCGCTGTCGGCGAGGATCGGGACGAGCTCGCTCTCGCCCGGCGTGAAGTGCTGGATGGCGAGCGCCTGCGGAGCGGAGCCGCTCCGGCTCGCCGAGACGAGCAGGTCTCCGGTCACGAACACTTCGGCGGCGGCGCTCCGAGCGGATGGGCTCGCGGCGGCCACCGTCGCGCGGCCGAGCGCGCGCGCCTCGATCTCTCCGCCGTCGCCGATGGAGACCGCAGGCGAGGAAGACGACCAGGTGAGCGGCGGCTCGAGGCCGGGAACCAGCGCACCCTGCTCATCGACCACGGTCGCGCGGAGCCGGGTGCGCCCCCCGCGCGCAAGCCCGATGCGCGTCCGATCGAGCGAGAGCGCCGCGGGAATCACTTCGACGGTCCACGTGGTCGCTTCGAATCCGTCGAGCCGGGCAGTGAGTGTCGCCGTGCCGGGCTGCCGCGCCTCGAGGAGTCCCGACTCCGGCGAGAACGTCGCGATCGACGAATCGGGCAGCGTCCACACGATTCCCGCTTCCGCGACCGGCGTCGAGTCCGCTGAGAGTGCCAGCACCTCGAAACGGCGTGAGGCCCCCGGGACGAGCCGCACGGGTCCCGCGCTCGACCGCGGCGTGATCGTGAGCGAATGCACCGGGCGGTGCACGAACACCTCCGTCCGCCCGGTCATGCCGTATCCGCTCACCGTCACCACTGCCTCACCGGGGATCCGCGCACGGATCTCCCCGTTGCCGCCGGCAGTCACGACTGCCGTATCGCTGGACGTCCAGGTGAGGCCCGCGCCAAGTCGCCGTCCGTTCTGCGCGGGGACGCTGGCGATCAGTGTATCGACCGCTCCGGGCGCCAGCGACGCGCGCTCGAGCGTGGTGAAGAGCGCGGTGTCCACGGACACGAGCACCGTATCGGCCGGCCCCGCAGCCGTCGCCGCTTCGACGAGCGTCTGGCCGGGGCCGGTGCCGACCACGAGGCCATCCCGGTCCACCGTCGCCACCTTCGTGTCGAGCGTGCGCCAGCGAATCCGTGCGCCGACGGCGGGCGAACCGTCCGCGAGGCGCGGCGCAACCGAGAGGCGGGCCGGCTCGAGCGGAAGCAGCCAGACGGCGCGCGGCTCGACGCGGATCGACGCCACCGCGACCGTGGGCGCCCCACCGGTCACGGTCACGGTCGTCCTGGCGGTGAGCGTTCCGGCCCGGGCGACGACTTCGGCGGTTCCCCGGGCAATCGCGAGCACGGTCCCGTCCTTCGAGACGGTGGCGACCCCGGAATCCGACGATGTAAAGGAGATGCCTGCCGATGTGACCAGGTTCCCCTGCCGATCGTACGCGGCGGCATATATTGCCTGCCGCTTCCCCGCTTCGAGTGTCAGCGTTTCGGGCGTGAGCTGCAGCTCGGCGGCCTGGGCGACGAGCCGGGCCGGACCGAGCGCCAGCGCGAGCGCAACGCCGGCAAGCCGGGCCGACCGGGCGAGGAACCTATATATGAAAGGAAGGCCGGCCCGGGCCCGGGCGGGCAAAGCCTCGGTCCGGCCCGTTAACCTCAAGGGCTTCAACGACATGGCTTCGACAACCGGCCAGGACAGTGCCGTCCGGCCTGCTCCAGTCGCCTTCCGGGCCGCCGCGGGGGGCCGGAGATCCATCGTTGCCATCCTGTAGGTTGGGAGTTTCGGCACAGAACCTTGCACAACGGTGGCGGATGTGCAAGTTATATCCATACAACGCCTTCACCACGGCCCCGGGGGGCCTGAACCGGCGGCGGGTCACGCCGCGCTGCGAGCAAGGAGCTCCAATGTCAGGGCTAGACGATATGGAGACCGGCTGGACGAGTGGTGGGTGGATGGAAGACAACCCCATGTCGGAGCCTCTGCCGCCCCCCGTGCCTCCGTCGCCGGCATTCTCGGCCCCGGCCAACATGCCGGAACCCTCGGGCCGGAGCGACAACGGGTCGTCCGCGCCGGCCCGGCGTGCCGCAGCAGCGCGCCCACGGAAATCCGCGAAGAAGGCGTCGAAGAAATCCGCCGGGAACGGATCGAAGAAATCCGCGCGGAAGACCGCGAAGAAGGCGGCCAGGAAGTCGACGAAGAAGTCCGTGAAGAAGTCCGCGAAGAAACCAGCTCGCAATTCGTCGGCGCGGAGACCTGCCAAGAAGAAGGCATCGGCGCGGAGCGCGGCCAGCCGCAGCTCGCGGAAGCGGCCGGCCAAGAAGCGCGGGCGTCGCTGAAGCGATGATCAATCCGAAGCGCGACGTTGGGGCGGCATTCGCCGTCCGGACGTCGCGCTTCGCGCACCGAATCACACGGAGACCATCGATGTCACGCTGCGGAAAGCTGCTGCTTGCCGGGCTGGCTCTTGCCGGTGCCGGCGGGTGCAGCCGCGCAACCAGCTCGGCCGGCGCGCCGGACGCCGGATTACAAGCCGAGATCGAACGGACCTTCGATCGCTCGGCGCGCGACTGGAACGCGGGCGACCTCGACGGCTTCATGTCGGATTACGCCCGCGATTCGACCACCTCCTACGTATCGGGCGGGCGGGTGCGCTACGGCTACGATCAGATCCGAGACAACTACGCGTCCCGCTTCGCTCCCGGCGCTTCGCGTGACAGCCTGCGGTTCGAAAATCTCGCGGTGCGCGCCCTCGGCGAGTCGCATGCGCTCGTGACCGCACGCTTCATTCTCCACCGCGACGGCCGGACCACTGCGAGCGGCCCGTTCTCCGTCATCATGGAGCGCCGCGCCGACGGCTGGAAGATCCTGCACGACCATACTTCATCCGACTGAGCACATGCGACGCACGAGCTGGCTGCGCGGATCGGCGGCTTCCCTGGTCCTGCTTCTGCTCCTCGCGGCAGCGTGCCGCGATCGCGGGCCGGAGGGAATCGCGCTCGTCGGGGGCACCGTGTTCGACGGGTCCGGCGGGCCGCCGCTCCGGGACGCGGTCATCATCGTGCGCGGCGCGCACGTCGAGACCATCGCCCCGCGGGCCGGCTTCGACATGCCCGGCCGGATGGAGGAGATCGACATCAGCGGGAAGTGGGTGATTCCCGGGCTCATCGACGCGCACGCGCACGTCGAGCCGTGGGCACTCGACCGGTACCTCGCCTACGGCGTGACGTCGGTGCGCAACCTGCACGGCCCGCTCGACTCCATCCTCGCCCTGCGCGACCGCGTGAAGGCCGGCACGCAGCGCGGCCCGCGGATCTACAGCACCGGTGCGATGATCGACGGCGATCCGCCGACGTATCCCGACGCACTCGGCGTGAGCGATGCCGGCGAAGCCCGGCGCGCGGTGGACAGCCTCGTCCTGCGCGGCGTGGACGGGCTCAAGCTCTACAGCCGCATGGATTCCTCGCTCCTCGCGGCCGCGCTCGACGAGGCGCGCACGTTCAACCTCCGCACTACCGCACACCTCGGGCTGACCGACGCGCTGACGGCCGCAGCGCTCGGCCTTCGGTCGATCGAGCACCTGAGCGGCATCCCGGAAGCGACGCGCGGCAATCGCGAGCCGCTGATGGCAGCGCACCGCCGCGGCTTCTTCGCGGGCTGGACCGCCTTCGCGCGGAGCTGGGCCACGCTCGACTCGACCGAGCTCGCGCGGGTAGCGCAGGGGCTCGCCGAGCGGCAGGTGGTGCTCGTGCCCACGCTGGTCGTCCACGAGACGTTCAGCCGCCTCGGCGATTCCGCGCTCTACAGGGATCCGGCCCTCCGTGCCGTTCCCTCGCGCGTGGTGGCCGACTGGGATACGCCCGACATGATCCGGCGCGCCGGCTGGACGCAGGCGGATTTCGACGCATTCGCCCGCTCCCTTCCCGCCATGGACCGTTTCATCCGGATGTTCCGTGCTGCCGGCGGAATCGTCGCCGTGGGGAGCGACGCCGTGAACCAGCAGCTCATCCCGGGTGAGAGCGCACACCGTGAGATGGAGCTCCTGGTGCGCGCGGGTCTCGCGCCCGAGGACGCGCTCCTGGCCGCCACGCGGAACGGCGCCCTTCTCATCGGCGCCGACTCGATCGGGACGATCGCTCCCGGCCGCGTCGCGGACCTCGTCGTGCTCGGCGCCGATCCGCTGAGCAACATCCGGAACACGAAGGAAATCGAGCGCGTGATGGTGCGAGGCGTTTTCGTTCCGCTGGATTCGATCCGCGCCGGCTGGTAGCCGATGCAGCTGACCGCCGTCCTGGCGGCCTGGGGTCTCGTCTCGCTCTGGTTCCTGCTCTGGGAGGTTCTCGCTGCGAGGCTCGACCGGCGCGGAAACGCCGGCGGCTGGTGGCGCGCGCCGGCGCAGGTCTATGTGGCCGAAGCGCTGCTCGTGACGCTGCTCGGCACCCTCTGGTTCGCGAGTCTCGGATCGGGTGGGTGGTGGCTCGTCTTTCCGCTGCTCGGCGTGCTCATGGAGTGGCCGGGGCCGGTGCGGCACGGCTTCCACGCGCCGGATGGTTCGCGTCACGCCGCGCTCCGGGTGGCGGCCGGAGCGCTTCGCATCACCGGTGCCGGAGCGATACTCTGGTGGTGGGTGGGCTGATCAGCCGAGCGCGCGCGCCATCCAGAAGGCACCGGTGAAGATGCCCGCCACGCCGACGATGGCAGCGGCCCACCGGCCGAGCGCGAGCGAGCGGGCGTGCGCGCGCTGCATCAGCAGGGCAGCGACCATCGCGAAGAGCGTCATGGCGAGCGTCACGCCCAGGCCGAAGGCCGCGAGATAGCCGAGCCCCGCCCGCATGTCCGCCATGAGCGTCACGGGCACCAGCGCCACGACCGCGCTCGTGCCGGCGAGACCATGGAGGAAGCCGACGGCGGTGATTCCGCCATGCGAGTGGTCCCGGGCGGCCTCGCCAGCGAGATGCGCGTGGGAGTGCTCCGCGCCGGCACCGTGCACGTGCAGGTGCGAATGGCCATGCTCCCGCTCGGTGTGCAGGTGCATCCGCCGCGCCGACACGAGCGCCCACGCGCCGAGCCCGACGAGCATCGCACCCACGATCGCCTCGCCGAGCGCATCCCACTGCTCGGGCCAGCGGACGCCGAGGAGGAGGAGCGCACCGCCGGCGGCCAGCACGGCGATCGAGTGCCCGAGGCCCCAGCGGGCGCCGAAGCGCGCGGCGAGCGGGACGCTCGGTCTCCGGCTCACGAATGCCGTGACCGCGAGCATGTGGTCGATCTCGAGGGCATGCAGGAAACCGATCATCCCCGCGGTGAGCAGCAGTATCAGCATGGGTGGATTCTAGACGTATCGCCTGCGAGTTCCTAACGCCTGGTTCTCTTCCCGGAGTCGAACATGACAGACCAGCGCCCGCGCATCCGCCTCACGTCGCTCTCCCACGGAGCCGGGTGAGCGTGTAAACTCGGCAGCGCCGAGCTGGCGCAGGTCCTGCGCCTTCTGCCCGCCGTCGAGGATGCCCGGGTCCTCGTCGACGCAGCCACACGGGACGACGCGGCGGTCTTCCGCCTCTCCGACGATCGCGCCCTCGTGGCGACGGTGGACTTCTTCACGCCCGTCGTCGACGACGCCGCGTCGTGGGGTGCGATCGCCGCGGCGAATGCCCTGAGCGACATCTACGCCATGGGGGCCACACCGCTCTTTGCCCTCAACCTCGTGGCGTGGCCGCGATCCGGCGTGCCTTTCGAACTGCTTGGGGACGTGATCAGCGGCGCGGTGAAGGTGATGCGCAAGGCCGGCTGCCTCATGCTCGGCGGCCATTCGATCGACGACAACGAGCCGAAATTCGGCATGGCCGTCATCGGCGAGGTCCATCCCGACCGGATGCTGACCGTCGGCGGCGCCAGGGCGGGCGATCTGCTCGTCCTCACCAAGCCGATCGGCACCGGCATCCTGAGCACCGCGCTCAAGCGCGAAGCGCTCCTCGAGGGAGGCATGTCCGAAGCGATCCAGGCGATGAGCACGCTGAACGACGGTGCCGCGCGCGCCGCGCGCGAAGCCGAGGTTCACGCCTGCACCGACGTCACCGGCTTCGGGCTCCTCGGCCATCTCGGCAACATCCTGGCGGCGAGCGGGAAGGGCGCGGAGATCTGGCTCGAGGAAATTCCGGTCTTCCCGCACGTACGGAACCTCGCTGCGCGCGGCCTGGTCCCGGGTGGCACCGAGCGGAACCTCGAGGCCGCCGGCGACGTGCGGTGGGATCCGTCGCTCGATCCCACGGAGCGGATCATCTGCGTCGACGCGCAGACCTCCGGCGGCCTCCTCATGGCGGTCGCGCCGGACCGGCACGATGCGCTCATCGACGCCCTTCGGCGCGAGGGGACGCCGGCGGCCGCCACGATCGGGAGGGTGACGGGCGCAGCGGGCATCGTGCACGTGAGCCGCAGAAGGAACCAATGAAGAAGTTCCGCTGGACTCCCTCGCAGATGGATCGCCTGGAGCACGCCGTCCGCAAGGGGCTGCGCGTCGCGGTATCGCGGCGCGGCACCGAGTTCATCGTCGTCGCCATGCGGCTCACGCAGAAGGACGGCGACGACGCCCTCGTGGGCCACCTCCCGATGACCGGCGACGAGCTCGTCTTCCGCCTGCAGGATCTGGAGTCGTTCCAGGTCATCGGCGACTAGGGCCGATGCCGCAATCCCGATCCGGCTCGATCGCCATCGTGCATCTCGACGAAAGCTGCCTCGGCAACGGGCGCGAAGGCGACAATCCCGGCGGCGCAGGCGGGCTCATCGAGGTCCGCACCCGGAGCGGGATCCAGCGCCGCGACATCTATCTCTCCGCTCCCGCCACCACCAACAACCGGATGGCCCTCGCCGGCGCGGCCGAAACGCTCGAGGTCCTCGCCGCCAAGGGAGGGCGGCTCTCCGTCCTGGTCGTGTCCGATTCCGAGTACCTGGTGAAGGGCATGCGGGAGTGGGCGCCGGGATGGGAGCGCCGAGGCTGGGTCCGGAAGGGCGGCGCGATCGAGAATCTCGCACTCTGGCAGCGGCTCGTTGCCGCGGCCCGGCTGCACGAGACGCAGCTCACCTGGGTACGCGGGCACAAGGGTCACGCCAAGAACGAGTACGCAAACGACCTTGCCATCCTCGCCGCGCGCGAGCTGCGCGACTCGAAGGGAGCGGTCGAATCCGGTTTCCTCGCGTGGCTGGAGACCAAGCGGAAAAGGAAGCTCTATCTCGCGTACGACCCCGACGAGGCCTTTGCCGCGCTCGAGCAGCGCATGGCTCGCGGCGAGCGCTTCCCGCATTCGGATGCCGCCCTGCCGCTCCGCTAGGGTGTCGCCGCCGGCCTGCCTATCTTCCACTGCATGAGCGATCTCCACCGCCTCTTCTCGCTGATCGTCACCAACATCGCCGCAACCGACGCCTCCCGGCTGCATTCACCGATGACGATCGGCGACCTGATGCAGCGCGTTGCGCCGTATCGCTCGAGCCGGCGGCACCTCGACGTCGTGACGAGCGAGGAATACGAGCTGCTCATCCTGCGCCTCGCGGCCGGCGAGGAAGGGCTTGCACGCCTGGAGCCGCCCGAGACGCTGGCGCGGTTCCGGAAGGAGCTGGCAGGTCTCCATCCGGACCTGCACATCCTCACATTCGACGAAGCCGCGACGCTCACGCTCTCGCGTGATGCGGTCGCTCACGTCCTTGGCGGGCACGCGGAGCGCGGGTATGCCCCACCGGCCGAGCGAGGCACGCCAGCGGACGCGGCACCGCCTGACCACGCAGCCCCTGCCGAGCCGCCCGCGCCGATCGAGGAAGTCGAGATCCTCGAGTGGGAAGCGCCCGGCGAGGTCCATACCGACCGGTGCGGCTTCTGCGGCGGGACGCTGCCGGTCGGGCGCGCCGTCAACTTCTGCCCGCATTGCGGGCAGTCGCTCCGCGCGCTTCATTGTCCGCAGTGCAACGAAGAGATCGAGCTGGGGTGGCGCCACTGCGTCGCCTGCGGCGCGGCGCTCGCGGAGCCCTCATGACCCTGCCGTCCGTCGTCTTCCTCTCCGGCGTCCGCACCGGCTTCGGCGCCTTTGGCGGGACCCTCCGCGACATTTCCGCGACCGACCTGGCCGTCGAGGCCGCCACCGCGGCGCTCGCCCGCGCGCAGGTCCCGGCCGACCTGGTCGATCACGTCGTCATCGGCAACGTCATCCAGACCTCCGCGGATGCCGCGTACCTCGCCCGGCACGTCGCGCTTCGCGCCGGATGTCCCGTGGAGACGCCGGCGGTGACCGTGAACCGCCTCTGCGGCTCCGGCTTCGAGGCCGTCATCAACGGCGCGCAGCAGATCCGGCTCGGCGAGTCGCGCGTCGTGCTCGCCGGCGGCACCGAGTCGATGAGCCAGGCGCCTCACGTGGTGCGCGGCGCGCGGTGGGGGCTTCGCCTGGGGCCCGCCGCGCCGTTCGAGGACACGCTCTGGGAAGCGCTGCGCGATTCGCAGTGCGGCCTGTCGATGGCGGAAACGGCGGAGAACCTCGCGACCAGGTTTCAGCTCGGGCGGGAAGACGTGGACGCGGTGGCGCTCAGGAGCCAGCAGCGCGCCGCGGCGGCGTGGCAGCGCGGGGATTTCGCCGAGGAGGTCGTGCCCGTGCCGGTGAAGAACCGGAAGACGAAGATCGTCGAGCCGTGGGCGGCGGACGAGCACCTGCGCCCCGACACCTCCAGGGAAGGGCTCGCGCGGCTCCCGCCATACTTCAAGGCGGACGGCGTCGTCACGGCCGGGAATGCTTCGGGGATCTGCGACGGTGCCGGGGCACTCGTGCTGGCGGACGAGACCGCAGCACGCGAGGCGGGATGGGAGCCGATCGGACGGCTCGTGTCGTGGGGCGTTGCCGGCGTGGATCCTTCGATCATGGGATTCGGCCCGGTGCCCGCCTCCCGGCTTGCGCTCAGCCGCGCAGGGCTCGGCCTTGCCGAGATGGACCGGGTCGAGATCAACGAGGCCTTTGCCGCGCAGTATCTCGCGGTGGAACGCGAGCTCGGCCTCGATCCGGAGCGGACCAACGTGGAAGGCGGTGCCGTCGCCATCGGGCATCCGCTCGGCGCGAGCGGCGCGCGAATCACGGCGCACCTCCTCCACGCCCTGCGCCGCACCGGCGGCCGTTACGGCCTCGGCAGCGCCTGCATCGGCGGGGGCCAGGGCGCTGCCGTCATCGTCGAAGCGTTTCCTGCAGCGAAGGAGTGACCATGGAAATCGCACTCACGGCGCTCGCCCTTGCCGTCGCGTACACGTTCGCGAGCATCCGCGTGATCCGGCAGTACGATCGTGCGGTGACGTTCTTCCTCGGCCGCTTCTCCGGCACCAAGGGGCCGGGACTCATCTTTCTCCCCGCGTTCTTCGCCGGGATGAAGCGGGTCTCGCTCCGGATCGTAGCGATGGATATCCCGCCGCAGGACGTCATCACGCGCGACAACGTCTCGGTACGGGTCAATGCGGTTCTCTACATGCGGGCGAGCGATCCCGAGCGTGTCGTGATGGAAGTCGAGGATTACCTCTATGCGACGAGTCAGCTCGCGCAGACCACGCTTCGATCGGTGCTTGGCGAAGTCGAGCTGGACGAGCTCCTCTCCGACCGCGAGAAGATCAACGCCGTCCTCAAGCGGATCATCGACGAGCGGACCGACCAGTGGGGCATCCACGTTTCCGCCGTCGAGGTGAAGGACGTGGATCTTCCGGAGCAGATGAAGCGCGCGATGGCCCGCCAGGCCGAGGCCGAGCGGGAGCGGCGGGCCAAGGTCATCGCGGCCCAGGGAGAGCTGCAGGCGTCGGAGACACTGGCGCAGGCCGCCCACACGCTGGCCACCGAGCCGATGTCGCTCCAGCTCCGGTACCTGCAGACCGTGATCGAGATCGCGTCGGAGAACAACTCCACCACGATCTTCCCGATCCCGATCGACATGATCAGGCCGTTCATGGATATCGCCGGGGGGGCTGCCGCAGGCGTGGCCGCGCGCGCTTCGCGCGGCAGTGAGATCACCGCCGGCTCGAAGACGGCTGCCCTGCCTTCGCCGGACCCGACACTGCCGCAGTTCCGGATCGAGGAGCGCGCACGCGAGCGGGCCGCCGCGGAGGAGAAGAAGAACGGAGGAACGGAAGCCGGATGACCGGAGGCCCTCCCGCCCGGATCGACCGCGCAGCGCTGGAGCGCATTCTCCAGCGCGCCGCGGAGCTGCAGGCGTCCGAGCACGAAGGGGAGCACCTCTCCCCCGACGAGATCCTGACGCTCGGCAAGGAAGTCGGCATTCCCCAGCGCCACCTGCAGCAGGCAATCCTGGAGGAGCGGACGCGCGTGAGCGTGGCCGATCCGTCGGGCCTGATCGACCGCATGGCAGGACCTGCGACCGCCACGGCGCAGCGTGTGGTGCAGGGTGACGTCGAGCGCATCGAGGCGGCGCTCGTGGCGTACATGGAGGAGCACGAGCTGCTCTGCATCCAGCGCCGCCAGCCGGGACGCGTCACGTGGGAGCCGATCGGCGGCTTCCAGGCAACGATCCGCCGCTCGACTGCCGCCTTCGGCTCGGGAAAGCGGCCGTTCATGCTCGACCGCGCAAAGGTCGTCTCCGCCACAGTCGTTCCGCTCGAGGCGGGATACGTCCACGTGACGCTCGTCGCCGATCTCCGGCCGACGCGCGCCGGGTTCATCGGTGGCGCGGCCGCGCTCGGCTCGGCGGGCGTGGCGGGGGCGGCGGTGCTCCTGGCGCTCGGCGCTTTTCCGTTGATTGCGATCGCCCCCGTCGCACTCGGCGCGGGCCTCGGCTTCGGCACGATCCGGCAGTATCCGCCCCGCGTGGAGCGGGTGCTCCTCGGCCTCGAGCGCGCGCTCGATCACGTCGAGCAGGGAACCGTGAAGGCGCGCCATCAGCTGCCGCCGCGGACGCCGGGCCTCGCGTCGCTGATCACCGACGAGATCCGCAAGGCGATCACTTCCGCGTCGGAGCGTGAGCGCGGCAAGCACGGAGGGAAGCCGTGAAGCGCAACACCTGCGTCGTGGTCCTGCTGCTGGCCGCCTGCTCGCTCTCCACGAGCCGGCCGCCGTTCCAGCCGATGCCGGAAGCGCGCGTCGGCGATCTCGAGGTCGAGGTCCCCCAGGCCACCGAGCGGATGGCGAAGGCGCTCACCGACGCCGGCATTCCGGTCGAGCGCGTGTGGCCACAGGACGGCTACTTCGAAACCCCCTGGTTCGACACGGCAACCGGACGACCGGTCGGGGGGCGGCCGCTCGGTGCGGACGTGGTTCGGGTGCGGGGCTGGGTCACGCCGTCGGCGCACGGCTCGAGCGAGATCAAGGTGGAGACGGTGTACCGGCCGATCGCGGATCCGTCGCGCCCGCCGCGCGAGCTCGAGCGCAGCGTGCCCTGGTCGCACCCGGTCCGCATCCTGGTG
Organism: Gemmatimonadales bacterium; assembly: GCA_035759585.1. Taxonomy (GTDB): domain Bacteria; phylum Gemmatimonadota; class Gemmatimonadetes; order Gemmatimonadales; family GWC2-71-9; genus CAMLLJ01. Next base: position 19,566 of record DASTUP010000100.1, read on the forward strand.
CGGAACGCCTACCGGGCTGCCGGAGCGCGGATTACGGTGGAGGAGCCCGACGCGATTACGCTGAGCGCGCGCCGTGCCGCGGCTCGCCCCGCACCTGCAGCCAGAGACTCGGTGCTTCCCGACAGCCTGCAGGCAGACTCCGTACCGGCCGATTCACTGCCAGCCGATTCACTCGCACCCGCGGCGCCGATCGTCACGGCCGACACCGCGCGCGCGCCCGCACCGCCACAGCCGCCGGCCCGGCAGGCGCGAGACTCCGCCCGAGCGGCGGCGGCGCGCATGACACCGCGTGACACGGCGCGCACACCCGCGCCGGCTCCCATCAGTCGGGACACGGCGCAAGAACCTGCTCGACCGGCAGCCGATACCACACGCCCGGTACCCGCCCAGCCGGCACCGGTGCGCCCCGTTCAGCCTCGGCCCGCAGCACCGGCACCGCGCGGCTTCACCGTCCAGGTCGCAGCGACGGCGGACTCCGCCGTCGCCTCGCTCGCCGCGCGCCGCCTGGGTGCGATGGGAATCGAGGCGAATGTGGTGACGGAAGACGGGATGCTGAAAGTGCGGAGCGGAGCCTACCCGACTCGCCAGGCGGCGCAGACGGTGCTGGGGAGGGTGCGGCGCAGTTTTCCGGATGCGTTTGTGGTGAGGTGAGCGATAGGGGCGGTAGGCGGTAGCTAGGTAGACGGAAGGCAGTCTGCGGTACAAGGGAGGCATCACCCGCCGACTCGCTTCAAGGTGACGCCCATCTACCTAGCTACCGCCTACCGTCCCCCACCACGTAGCTCTTCACCCACTCCTCCAGCTTCGGCAAGTCCAGCAGCGCGTCCTTGCACGGCCCCGACGGCAGCGTCATCGTGAGGCCGAGCACCGGGACCTTCCCCGCCACGTCGTGCAGGCCGCTCACCATGTCCCGTTCGCACGCTACGGCCACCACGGCGCGCGGACGCCGCTCGCGGATCACGCGCCGCGCAAGCTGTCCGCGCGTGGCGACGAAGACTGGAACATTGTACCTGCCCGCCACGCCGAGCACGCCGTCGAGCGTTTCCTTGGAGAGGCAGCGCGGAATGAGCAGGAGGAGCTCCCCCGTGCCGACCTTCCGTCCGCGCCGGGATGCCAGGCCATTGTAGACCTTGACCGCCGCGTTCTCGACCCAGTCGCGCCAGCCGAACCGCTCGGCGACGCGGGATGTGAGCCGCATGAGTCGAAGGAAGGGTCCGCGCTCGGCGAGACGCTCGGGAAGGAGCGGCCTGCCCAGCAGCGACGATGCGAGGAGAATACCCCACCAGAGCCAGAACGCGGCGGCGGCGGCACCAAGCGCAATCCAGAGCGCACGCGGCACCAGCGGATGGAGCAGCCCGAGGCGGGGCCCGAGCAGGTAGATGAAGAGCGCGGCGGCAGCGAAGAGGACGAGCAGCGCGGCGGCGGACCAGCCGAAGAAGAGCGAGGGCGGAGCGTCGTAATTGCCGGCGTTGGGCAGGGGCCGGCCGTCCCACTCGTCCCATTCGTGTCCGAGCCGGCGGTCGACGTCGATGTGGATCAGCTGCGCCCGCGGGGAGTCCGCCATGGTGGGAAAAAGTAACTACTTTGTCGGCATGCCGCCCTCGCCCAGACTGCGTGGAACGTACCGGACGGACCTCCCGGCGCGCGCCGTGTACGCGGAGGGCGCCGGCATCTATCGAATCGTTCCCGCCGCCATCGCCATCCCGGCCGATATCGCCGACCTCGCGCACCTCGTCCGCTGGGCCGGCGCCGAAGGCATTCCGCTGGTCCCGCGCGGCGCCGGGAGCGGCATGGCCGGAGGCAACGTGGGCGACGGGGTCGTCGTCGACCTCGCGCGCATCGGCGATCGCCGCGTCTCGATCCATCCCGAACAGAGACGTGCCTCAGCCGCGGCATCCGTGACGCACCTCGAGCTCAACCGCGCCGCGGGCGCGCACGATCTCCGCCTTCCTCCCGATCCCTCCAGCGGCCGCTTCGCGACGCTCGGCGGGATGCTTTCCACCAATGCCGCGGGCGCACGGACCGTCCGCTACGGCAGCGTGCGCCGGTGGGTCGAAGCGGCGGAGCTCGTCACCGCCGATGGCGATGTCGTGCGGCTCGCGCGAGGGCAGTCCCCCCGGGGAGGCTCCTCGCTTGCCGATCGCTTCGACACCAGCGTCGCCCCGCGGATCCGCGCGGCCGCCGGCACGATCGCGGAGGTATTCCCCGGTACGCGGAAGAATTCCTCCGGCTACGCGCTCGACGCCTGGCTCGCGAGCGGCGACCT
>DASTUP010000101.1:0-25797 GCA_035759585.1 Gemmatimonadales bacterium
ACTACAGGGAGAGTATGACCCGGGAAGCCGCCGCGCGCCAGCGCGGCGGCTTCCCGGGCGTTCTGGGGGTCAGTCGTCGGAGAAGAGGACCCGCCCGCGCACTTCGCGCGTCGCGGGGACCACGGCGAGCTGGGCGGGATCGTCGGGATAGCCGCGCGCCGTATGCTTCATCATCATGAGCCGCATGCCGGCGGTGGCCGACGTCATCGGCGCGACCAGGTCCCGCCATCCTCCGGTACGCGACTCGGCCGCGATGAGCGGCGTCCGGCCAAGCAGCAGCCGGGAGTGGAGCTGATAGGCATCACCCACCCGCTCGAAGACGAGAAGCGTGCAGCCGCGCGCGTTGCAGTAGCGGCGACTCTGGAGCAGCACCAGCGCGTCGTCCTGCCGATCGTTGTTGAGATCGATCCGCTCCACCACATGCCGCGCGTCGGCCCCGGCGGCACCCTCGTGTGCAAGAAATTGCGTCATGACCTGCTCGACCGAGGCGCCGCGGAAGGCGGCGCGCACCGGCTTGTCGCGAGCCGGCGTGTTCGCTGCGCGGGTCGGCGTGGCGGAAGCCGGGCGTTCTGCAGGAGCGGGATGCGTGGCCGGAGCTCGCTCGGGTGACGGTGCGGGGGCCGCCGCTGGAGCGGGACCGCTGGAGCAGCCGGCCAGCAGCCCGAGCAGGGTGGCAGTGAAGTAGCTGAGGCGGAACGACATCGCGCGTTCTCCTGGCTGAGTCGGGTCGGGCGCCGCGTCTCATGGCACGAAAGCGCGGAGGTCACGACCCGATGGAGAAAGCAGGTGTCGGGCCAGCCGCCCGGTTCAGTCGAGGAACATCGCTGCAATTCGTGGCGTGGCACCCACGAACGGACTATCCCCATTCGCCAGCACCGCCACGACGAGCTGCTCCGCCGGATAGAGGACGAGATACGCCGTGCCGCCGGCCGAGCCTCCGCTGTGGCCGAGCGCGAGCCGTCCCTTGTCGTCACGGCGGATCCCCCAGCCGATGCCGTAGTCGGTCTCCTCTCCCGACTGCGTCCGCTGCGAGGTCGTCAGCAGCCGGAACGTCTCTGCGCGAAGGAGCGCATTGTCGAGCATCGCCTGGCCGAAGCGTGCAAGGTCCTCGGTAGTTGAGAGAAATCCGCCCCCCGCCCATTTGTAGCTGTTGTCCACGTAGGGCGCGTTGACGATGCCGCTGACCGAGTCCACTGAGTACCAGCGGGCGCGGAACGGAACGATGCTGTCGACGTGATCGGGCACCGTCTGCCGCATGCCGAGCGGGCGGAAGACGGCATTGCGCATGTACGCCAGAAACGGCTCGCCGCTCGCGCCTTCGATGACGGCGCTCACGAGGTTCCACGCATACGACGAGTAGAGGAATCGAGTTCCCGGCCGGAAGAGGAGCGTGTCGTCACGGAAGATCGTGAGGCCTTCGGCGACGGTCGCGTAGCGCCGCGTGCTCAGGAATTCGTCGCCCTGGTAGTGGCGGATGCCGGCGAGGTGGCCCGCCGCCATTCGGGTCGTCACCGGGTAGCGCTTCTCGGGGAATCCAGGGACGTACCGTTGCACCGGCGCGTCGAGGTCGAGCTTGCCGGCTTCGACGAGGAGGCCCACGGCCGCGGCGGTGAGCGGCTTCGACACACTGCCGACCCGGAAGCGGGTGAGCGGCGTGACGGGCACACGCTGCTCGAGGTCGGCCCAGCCGATCCCTTCGCTCCAGAGTATCTGCCCCTCCCGCATCACCGTGATCGACACGCCGGGAATCCCGACCTTCTCGATCGAATCGCGGATGAATGTCCTGGCGCGGTCGATCGCAGACTCGACGCGCGCTGCTGCCGCCGCGGGCTGCTGCGCGGCCAACGGCGCGGCGCACGCGAGCAGGGCGGCGAGCCCGGGAAGTCGCAGGAGCCACATGCTAGAACGACGGATTTTTCGGTGGCGTCTTGACAGGGCGGCCCGGCCCGGGATTGGCCCGCGAGCCGCCGGCCGGGACGGAGCGCGCGAGCAGCCGCGCGAGATCCGGCTTTGCGGTGTCCCATTCATCGCGGCGGCAGGTCACGATCCGCGACTGGAAGGCCGAGCGCGCGATGATCGCGATGTGCGTTTCCTCCTCGCTCCGGCGCACGTGCCGCCGCCGCGTGAACGTCCACTCCTCCCCGTGGTCGTCCGTGAACGAGCGTCGATCGTCGCCGTCGATGTCGTCCGGTCCGGTGGCCATGTCAGGGCTCCTGTGCCTTGAAGTAAGGATTCTCGATGACGCCGAGGAGGTTGCCGAAAGGATCCCGCACGGTGGCGACGCGTATCCCGCCGCCGACATCCTCCACCGGCTCGACGCCGGCCGCCCCGAGCTCGAGCAGCCGCGCGTGCGCGCTGTCGGCGTTCGTCACGCCCCAATAGGCGACCCCTGCCTCGGGTCGCACCGCCGCTGCGCTGGTGTCCGGGACGAGGCCAAGCTCGTAGCCGCCGACGTTGAAGCCGACGTAGAACGGCTCGTCGAAGTACGGAGCGATTCCGAGCACGCGCGCGTACCAGTCGCGAGCCTCCGAAAGATTCCGGGCGGTGTATTTCGCGGTCCTGAGGCCCAGGAATGCGGCGCGCGGGGTCGAATCGGTGGCGCTCATGGCCGGAGCTCCCTCCCTGGATGTGACCGATGGCTCGGGGGCAGCGCACGCGGCGAGCGCGAGCATGAGACCGAGCGGCTTCACGGAGCGTTCGTACATGAGGTCCTGAGCGGCCGCCCATTCTCGAGGAGAAAGAACTCGACGCACATGCGCCCGTCCTGCGTGACGGGCCTGCGGCCGATGTCGTTGGTCGCGAAGAACTCGCGCACGCTGGTGGTGCCGTCGGAGTTCCAGTCCATCTCCTCCCACGCGTAGCCCGTGCGCCACGCCGAGATGGCCAGCCATCCGTAGTAAAGGAGGACGAAGAAGAGCGGTGCGAGCAGCACGCTGGTCAACATCCGGCGGACCGGGTGTCCCTTGCGCCGCATTCCGCCCCTCCTCAGCCGCGGTGGCCCCACCGGCCGGAGCCGGCGGAGCGATGATCTGGATGAATCGAACGTCGGTCCGGATGGGAGGATGCGCAAGACCGGTGAAGCAGGCCTCTTACCTCGGGGGGTTGGCGGCCGACCAGGCGCGGCCGAATTCGTCCAGCATGGCGGTGAGCGTGGTGCCAACCTCTCCCGCAAGCGCGGCCGGCTCCACCACCCGGAGGCGGACAGGGGCCTGCCAGGTCGTCGCGTAGAGGCGGGCGTCCGGGGTGCGGTCGATCGTCACCGGCTGCATCACTTCGAGCTCGACGTAGGCCCCATACCAGTTCCGCTCGGGGTTCGTCGCTGCAAAGGCGTTTACGTACAGGACTCCATCCGCGGAGTCCCGGGCGCCCGGCGGGACGAGGGTGATACCCAGTTTCTGCACGGCGTCCTCCGCCTGGTGCCGCAGGGCCACGGTGTCGACCCCTGCCGCCACTGCCTCGGCGGCGGTCCGCTCGACCAGCACGGTGACACTGCGCAGGCCCTCGAGCGCCTGAGGCTCGCGGTCCTGCGCCGCAAGCGTCGGCACGGCGAGAGAGAGCGATGCGAGAACGAGGGGGAGCGCAGTCCGGCGAGAGATACCCACGGGGCCTCCTGGTCGAGGTGAACGAGCTGCGACCAAGTTGCCGCGTCCGGTCGACGGGGGCCGGAATGCGGCTCACGTCCACCGCGTGACGAGGGCGCGCGCTATGGGATCGAGTCGATCAGCAGGGCGACACGGTAGGAATCGGGCGGTGTGGGAGCGGCCGCGGCTGGGGGCGGCAGCAGCGACAGGAGGCGAACGACGTGCCCATGCACCGTGTCCGCGGTGGCGCCTTCAGGGATGCTGAGCTCGATTTTCCGGTCGCCGTCGGGGTGACTGATCCCGAGCCGGACCGTGGCGCGGCCAGCCTGGATGCAGACGGCGTCGATCGGGCATCGTGAATCCTCGACCACGGCCTCGAAGGTCACCTCGGGCCCGCCGCTCACGCGCGCCGCACCGCCGAGCGCAAGCTGGAGCTCGCTTCCAGCGGTAGCCTGCTGCGGCTGGGGACGGACGCAGCCCAGGGCCGCGCCCGCCACCAGCATCAGCAGCGCCTGCCGCACGCTAGAACTCTCGCTTCTTCATCTCATCGAAGAACGAGCGGAGGTCCTTGTCCTCGTCGGGCTTCCGCCTCAGCGTGCTGTCGTAGCGGGCCGCCTTCTCGTCCTTCGGCTTCACCTCGCGCTCCGCGTTCTTCCGGGCGAGCCGCGCGAGGCGCTCGTCGTCTCTCTTGGACATGAAGCCTACTCCAGGCCCATCCCGCCGCCCATGCTCCCGCCCATCCCGCCACCGCCGCCACTCGTTCCACTCATGCCCCCGCCCATGAGCGAGCGCCAGGTGAGCTCGGTGCCCTTCCGTCCGCCCTTCGGGGTGATCTTGAGCCCCTCGGGCGACATGATCACGGTGTAGAGCTGGCCGTCGATCTCAAGCTCTCGCTTGATGGCCTTGTCGAGCTTCGTTGCCATAGGTTCTCCTCTGATGGGCCAGCCGCAGCTGGGTGAGGGTTGCTTGCGTGCTCCGCGCTACGCGTGGTCGACGATCGAGGTCGCACCCTTCTTGTGCGCGCAGTGCGCGCAACAGTAGAACGTGCCGTTCGCTTCGATGCCGTGGCCGATGATCCGGCAGCCACAATGATCGCACACCGGCGCGAGCCGGTGGATCGCGCACTCGAAGCTGTCGAATATATGGGTCTTCCCTGCGGTGACGACCTCGAATGACAGATAGTAGTCGTTGCCGCAGACTTCGCACGTCGCCATGGGGACCTCCCTGCGCAGGCCGGACCCCACGCCCGGCCGGATAACAACAGTGGCCGGGTCGGGAGGATTTTGCCAGCAGGGGGCCTAGGGGGCCCGCATGCCGGGGCAGTCGTCCGCCCCCGCCGGGTCGGGCGCCCCGAACTTCGTGCGCATCACCTGCGGCGCGTCCGGCCGGTCGAGGACCATGATGTAAAGATTGGCGTATGCGGCGTCGCAGATGTCCGGCAAGGGGCCGGCGCCGAGCGCGGACATGATCGCCGGAATCGTATTGCTGTGGCCCACGACGAGCACCGTGCCGCCGGCGTGACGGCTCCGAATCCGTTCCGCCACCGCGCGGGCATGGGCGGCGGCACCGTCCCGGATGGAAACCGTATCGGGCACGATGCCGGCGATGGCGGGCGCCGCCGTTTCGTGCGTGCGCCGGCGCTCCGACACTATGGCGCCCGTGAGCCCTGCATCGCGAAGCGCCTCGGCGAGCGCCGCGGCCCGGGCACGTCCCCGCGCACTGAGCGAAGGGTCGTTCTCCGTCTCGCTCGCCTTCTCCGCATGCCGCACGAGAATGACGACCGTCTTCGTGCCCGGCGCTGCGCCGGTTCCCTGTGCCACGGCGCATCCGGGAGCGAGGAGCAGTGCAAGCGCGAGCGCAGATCTGTTCATGCCGGAGCTCCGCCGTCGTTTCGGGTTTGTCTGCGATACCGATCGTGCAACAGCGCGGCCACGCCGCCGATCACGGCGCCCCCGAGGAGCGGGCCGATCTGCAGCAGCATGAGCGCAACCGTGCCGATGCCCGCGACCACGCCCCAGAGGAGGAAGTCGGTGAGGTACGCGGCGGCGCCCGCAGCGAGCAGCCCCATCATCACTGCCGGGAGGAAGACCGCGAGGACGGCACGGCCCACCGTTCCCGCCTTGTAGCCCCCGACGATCCCGGCAATGAGCGCCCCGAGCCCGGGGAGCCAGAAGAGAAGGAGCGCGAGCCCGCCCATCCAGTTCATCGCCGAGATGAGCCGGCGGGCACCGGAGGTCAGGTGCGCCCCCGCGCGATGGCGCCGGCGAGCAGCGCAACGAGCACCAGCTCGACGCCAGCATCGGCAAGATAGATGGGCGAGATCCGTCCGGAGAGTGCGTACCGGAGGTCGACGGCTGTAAACGAGAGCGCGCTCAGAATGGCGAGGGTCCGGACCTCGGTTCCCCAGCGTCGTGCACGGACGGCAGCCGCGAGCGCAATGCCGGTCGTCGCGGCCAGGAGGCCGACCATCTGCACCAGCCAGTCGTCCACCTTGGGGCCGGTGACCGCTTCGAAAGATCCCATGTGGACGACCGGCCAGATGCCGGTGAGGATGTAGTAGAGTGCCTGCCCGCCCAGGATCAGGCGCACGAAGGGCGGCATCCCTGCGCCTCGTTCCGGGCTGGCGCTACGACTCACGCGGGGGCGACTGCCAGAGCACGTGCACGATCATCCACCGCCCGTCGTATTTGGCGAGGTGGAGATAATCGGTGCCCCACCACGCGGTGAGCTTGGCGGCGGCGGTCTGGTCCTGCACGTCGAGGAGCTCGATCTCCCTGGGCGCGGTGGCCGGTGCCGGCCGGTTGTTCCGCTTCACGCTGTTCGCAAAGGCGTGCATCTGCGCGAAGGACATCGGCTCACCCTGATAGCGGCTCGAATCGCGCGGCACGTAGAATCCGTATTTCACCACCTCCGGCCGGATGCTTCGGACCAGGCGTGTCGAGTCGCCCTGATAGAAGCCTTCGACATAGTCGAGCACTGCCGCACGGACACCCGCGCTGTCGGCCGCGCTCTGGGCCGGCGCGGCGGCGGGGAGTGCCGCCATGGCGGCCGTGATGAACAGGATCCGCATGCTTGGTCCTTTCGGGGCGTGGGCGCCGCGGCGTCAGGCCGCGCTGCCGACCACGATTCGCTCCTTGAGGATCCAGACCTTCGTGGCAAAGAAGAGCCGGATCATGAACGCATGGTCGTCGGCGGGAATGAGAATCACCAGTGAATTACCGTCGGTGCCCCTCGTTGGTTTCACGGCTTCCTTCCGCCGCATCCGCGCCTGCAGCGGTGCGAACCACGCGGGGAGCTCGTCCCGCTCGTCGGTCCGGACGACGCTCTTCGATTTTTCTCCGGTCGCATCCGCCAGGGCAACCTGACAGTACCACTTGCCGCGAGCCGCTCCCTTGGTGGCTCGGGAGAAGGTGAGTGACCGATCAGGCAGCTCCGCCCACGCCTTCACTGCAGGGCCAGTTCTCGGCCTGACCTCGACCCGCCCGCCCCGTTCCGCCGGCACCCGCACGATGAACTCCCAGATGTTCCGGCTCGGAAAATTCCCGTCGACGACGAGGTAGCTGAACTCGGTGCCCCGCATTGCCTCTCCGGCAAAGGTCCAGGAGCTTTCGCGGCTGCCGGTCGCCTCGACGGTGACCTTATCGAGCTGGTAACGCTTCCGGGATTTCATTTGCGGGGCCCCCTTTGGGTGGATATGACAAGTATACTTGGCATATTGTCGCCCTTACATTACAGGAATTACACGAAATCGTCATTCCTCGCTGGAGCGTCGCATGGCAGACTGCGCGCCGGATCGGTTGTCGGGGTCTTTCGCGGCATCCGCTCGATGGAATGCGATCGTCGGGTGCGTCGCGTGCGCACTCGGGCGCCGGCGGGTCTGGAAGCGATACCTGTGAAGAACCGCCTTCGGGTGTTCCGCGCCGAGCGCGAATGGTCCCAGGCCGAACTTGCGGAGCGGCTCGCGGTCTCGCGCCAGACCGTGAACGCGGTCGAGACCGGCCGCTACGAGCCGAGCCTCGGGCTCGCCTTCGGCATGGCGAAGCTCTTCGGGGTTTCGATCGAAGAGATCTTCGAGCCCGACGAGTCGTCGGCGCGATGAGGATCACCTCGCTCGTCGTGATTGCCAGAGCCGCTTGAGCAGCTGGATCTGGCCGGTGTGATAGGCGTCGTGCATCGCGATACCGGCGATGAGATCGGCGTGGGTGAAGCGCTTCCGTGTGCCGGCCTTCGTGGCGAGCCGGTCGACGGGAAAGGAATCCACTGCGCGCGCAAGGCGCTCGTGCTCCTCCCGGAGGAGCATGAGGTCGCCGCGCCAGGCGGCAGCGGTCGTCTCGGATGGTACGTCGGGAAAGTTGGCCGGGTGGCGCCGAAAGCGCTCGGACCCTTCGGGCGAGAGTCGCCGGCGCACGGCGTATTTCCAGTAGGCGATGTGCAATGTGAGCGCCCAGATGCTCGGACGTCCGGGCGCCGGCTGCCAGGCCGCGGTTTCGGCGGCGACTCCACGGAGTGCGCCGAGCGGCGTGGGACCGCCATGCCAGGCGCGAGCCGATCGGCGAGGGTTCAGCGCCTCGCAGATCGCTTCGAACGCCGGATCCCGGGTCATGCGGTGCGGCGCGCCTCGCGCCCCGCGGAAGCGTCGGCCCGCGGATGCTGCCATCCCGCACAGCGGAGAAAGATCCAGAGACCGATCAGTGCCGAGACGGGCAGCTCGAGCAGGCCGGTGCCGACCATGACGAGGGCGGAGCCGGACTCCTCGATGGGGGCGACCGCGAGCGCAGGCGCGAGCCAGCCGATCGCCCAGACGATGATCGCCGCCAGCAGCGCCGCGCCCTGCCACGTTCGCGTGCGCGCGAGCAGGATCATCCCAAGCCCGACGAGCGCCCCGCCGTACAGGGCGCTCGCCGAGAGCGTCATGCGCCAGCCGCCGGAGGTCGCAGGGTCGTGCGAAATCCTGTCCGCGACCGCCAGTACCGCCGTGGCGCCGGCCGTTCCGAGAATCCACGCCAGCCAGGTCGGACGACGCGCCATGCGGGAGGCCTCGCGTGAGGGGATACGGTCCAGATTATCGCGAATCGGCGGTCGCCGACAGGTTCGCAGCGCTCCGGTTGGGCTATTCGAGCCCCGCCAGCAGCGCCGCAACGAGCAGCACCGCGATACTCGCCCAGCTGAGGAGGACGCGCCGGCGATGGCGGAGGCCTTCGGGCGTCAGCCGATCGGGTGCCCAGCTTACCGACAGGGCGCTCGTCCCCGGTTTCCGATGGCGCACCATCTGGATGTATTCCCAGACCCCGTGTGCCCAGAGCGCTACCATGGCGGCACCGAGCGCCGTGAGGAGCGTGTCGTTCATGAGAGTCCGTGTGATGTACGTCCTTTCGCGAGCCGGTGCGGCCGCGCAATGTCCGGGGGCGTCGCGCCGGCTGGCGGCCGGCGCCCATTCCTGTTCAGGAGCCGGACGATGGCCATGCTCGCACGCCTCACCTTCGCGATGTTGCTCGTGCTCGTTCCCGCATGCTCCTCCACCACGTCGGACCCGGCAGCGCAGCCCGCGCCGGCCCCGGAAGGAGAGAACGCGCGACTCGACGTCAGCAATCGCTCGTCGTTCGACATGGACGTCTTCGCGATCCGGAGCGGCCAGCGGATCCGCCTCGGCACGGCGCCGGGAGGGGAAACGACGCGCTTCACGCTTTCGCCCGGCGTCATCGTCGGTGGGGGAGCGGTGTTCTTCGAGGCGGTGCCCTCGCGCCGCGTTGGTGTCGACAGCGGCGGCATCGTGCGCACCGACAACGCCCAGGTGCGAGCCCGCGACGTGATCACGCTCGACATACCGCCGCAGTAGGTCTCACCGCAGGAGCGATCGCGCCGCAGCGCGCGTCAGCGTATTCCAGTCGGCCGTCGACGCCGCTCCGCGCGTCCGGTTGATCGTATTGGTCGCACCGACCACGGCAGTGCCGGCTTCCGGATCGAGATACAGGAACGATCGGAAGCCGGCCTGCTGCCCCGTGTGACCGGCGATCGTCTGCCCGTCCAGCTCGAGCAGGAAGAAGCTCAGCCCCATCGACTCGGGCCCGTCCACCGGCACCACGCTCCGCCACATCTCCTCGATCGACGACCGCCTGAGGACGCCATCGAAGCGCGCTGCCCGCGCCGCATCTCCGCCGCTCGCGCCGAGCAGGAACGATGCGTATGACGCGAGATCTCCGAGCGGCGCGTTCCAGCCACCGTTGGGGATCGTGATCCCCGGATCGAAGTCGCGGCCGACGGCCACGATCCGCGTTCCCGCGGCGCTGTCGCGGCGAATCGTGTAACTGTTGGCGCGATCTTCGGCGAGATGATACGGCGTGGCGCCGAAATAGCTGCGCGTGAGCCCGAGCGGCGTCCAGATGTTCTTCTGGATGTACGACTGGTACGGATCCCCCGTGATGCTCTCGATGACGCGCGCCAGATAGATGAAAGCCGGGTTGCTGTAGCCGTACCGGCTCCCCGGCGCGAAGCGGATCTCCTGATACGGCATCATCGCAACGAGCTGCTCCCAGCGCGTCGGCTCGAATGGCTCCCACGCCTTCCCTTCCCCGTACGGCCACGTCGGGTCCTGGAACCCCGCGCTGTGCGAGAGCAGCATTCGCAGCGTGATGGAGTCGGTGTTTCCGAAGGGATTGTGGAGCTGGCGCAGCTCGGGCACCCAGCGGACGATCGGATCATCGAGCGAAAGGAGTCCGCGGTCGCGCAGCTGCATGATGCCGATCGCGGTCAGCGTCTTCGTGATCGATCCCCAGTGGTAGATCGTCGCCGAGTCGGCCGCTTGCCGCGCGTCGCGATCCGCCTGACCGGCATGGTGCCACGCCACCGGGGCGCCGTTGCGCACGAGCACCATGCCACCGCCGATCACTCCCTCCGCTGCGACGAATCGGTCGAACGCCCCGGTAAGCCCGCGCCATCCGGCCGGCATGCCCGTCGAGCGCTGCGCCGTTGCCGTTCCTCCGATCGCCGTGGCCATGATGAGCGCGAAGCACGCCGCGCGCACCGGCGTCGTCGCCCTCATATCAGACATCGGCTGTCGGTCCATAGACCGATGGAAGAAGAGCATCCCGGAGGCGCAGGGAGACGGTGAACTGGCCGCGGTGGTGCACCATGTGGCTCACGATGAAGGACCGTAGCGCCGCGCGCGCCTCGAGGACTGCGCGCGTCGAGCGCAATTCGTGGTCGAATTCCGGGAGCAGCACTTCAGCGATCGTCATGAACCAGGCGCCTCGGGAGAGTTCGAATCCGGCAGCTCGCCGGCATCGTATCCGGCCGGCCGGAAGATCAGGTCGAAGGCGAGAAAGAGCGTCTTCGAGATCGGATAGAACAGGACCGGCATCAGGAGCATGAGCGCCGCGCCGGTCCACGTGAGGAGCCTCCACGGAGGGTCGGGCCAGAGCAGGACGAGCGCCGTGATGAACACGGCCGCGAACGCCAGCTCGGCCGCGATGATGTTGAACATGTACGCCCCGACGACGTATCCCTCTTCCTTCCGCTCGAGCGCCAGTCCGCACGACGGGCATGCAGGCGCCATGTGGAGCCAGGACCGGAAGATTCCGCCGCCGCCGCAATTGGGGCAGCGGCGGCGCAACGCTCGCCAGACCATCCGACCGACCCTGGCCGCGCGCGGTCGCTGCCGTGTCGTCACGTCGCCGGCATCGTGTCCCGGGGCCGCCGCGCCGCGTGAAACGCCAATGCGCCCATCCAGATCGCGATGACGACCAGGCCGAGTGCCGCGCGCCCCTCCTGAATGATCGGCGTCGCTGCTTCGAGCTCGCGCACCAGCTCCGCGAGTGGCACGTGGCCGGCCATCTGCGGCAGGAGCCGTCCCGCCCAGACGACCGCCACGATGCCGACGGCGGCGGGAAGCCAGCGGGGCAGCCGGTCGAGCGCGCCGATGAAGGACGTCACGGCGGCCGCGGCGTAGATACCCATCCAGGCAACGGGATCCGGATCGTTGTAGAGGAAGAGCGCCGCGACGAGGAAGAGGACGCCCATGACGGCGGAGACGGCGCGGAGGAATGCGGTTCGTACGCGCATGCGGCCGGTTACGCGCTCATGCGACTGGTCCCGCCGCGGCGATGGCCTGCACCTCGATGAGGCATCCGGGCCGGAGCTCGGGCACCGGAATCACCGCGCGCGCCGGCCGGTGCGGTCCGAGCATGTCGGCATAGACCCGATCGACCTCCGGCCACTGCGAGCGGCTCGTCACGAAGATCGTCACCGAAACGAGCCGGTCGAGCCCGCTGCCGGCGGCCTGCAGGATCGCCTCGACGTTGCGCAGGACCTGGCGAGTCTGTGATTCGATGTCGTCGGGCCCGGCGATCTCGCCCGTAGCCGGATCGACCGGGAGCTGGCCCGCCAGGAATATGAAGCCGCCCTCGACCACCGCCTGGGAATAATGGCCGGCAGGCTCGGGAGCGGCGCGAGTCGAGATCATCCGGATCGTCACTTCGCGTCGGCGTCGAGGGAACGAACCAGCTCGCTCGACGGCTCCGCGCCGCGCCTGAGGTCGAGTGCCGCCGGCGCGCCGATCCGGAGCCACGCCGCGGCCTCACGCCGCTCGAGCGCGTCGGCACGCGGGTGGATGAAGAGTCCGGTCGCGTCGAGCGTATCGATCGCAATGGCGCCCTCGAGGTCTCCGATCTCGCGGATCCGCCCATCCTCGCGCGCAACGGCATCCTCGAAGTTCACGGCGACGTCGACGCGAAGCGGCGGATGTCCCGGAAGCACCAGTTGTGCCCCGCGGACGACGAGGTCGCTCGCGCCGCCGGTGTTGAACGGAAGCGAATCGTAGACCGCCGGATCGGCAGCCTCGTAGCGGCGCGAGGCGATGGCGTCGAGAGCGCCGAGGATGGCGGGAACGTGGAGCGCGCGCAGGCGCTGCTTCTGGGGATCGCCCGGCAGTGCACCGCTCTCGATCAGCACGGTACTCGCGCCCCACGTCTGCATCAGGTCGCCGAAAGCGCGTGGATTGAACGTGTCGTCGTACTTGGCGAGCCGCCCGCGGAGCTCCGGCGCGAGGATCGTGGCGATCGTCGCCGCCACCAGGCGCGCGCGCCGCCGCACATCGTTGTAGCTCCGCTCCGCGTCGAACGCCGGCGCCAGCAGGGCGATCGCCGCCTGCTCGCCGGTGCGGCCGACACGGGTGCGCGCGCTCTGGTCGTGCAGGTTGAACGCGAACTGCGGCTCGATGCGGTCGCGGATTCCCTTGAGCGCGCGGGCTTCCGGCGTCGCGAGGCGCCGGCCGTCCCGGTTCACGTCCACGCCCGCGGCATTCTCGCGCTGGAACAGCTCGGCGCCGTCGGGGTTCAGCATCGGAACGAACACGATCGTGAGCGAGCGGCGGAGCCGCTCCCGCATCGGATCGTTCTCCGCTTCGGCGAGGAAGCGGAAGATGTCGGCGATCGCCATCGTGGCGGTCGCCTCGTCGCCGTGCATCTGGGACCAGAGCAGCACGGAAACGGGGCCGGTACCGAACGTCACGGCGCGGATTTCCCGGCCGAGGATCGACCGCCCGATCGTCTCGGTGCGGAACGCCTTCGACTCGAGCGACGGCGCCACTGCCGCCCAGAACTCCGCGTGCGTGAAGCGCCGCTCCGTGATCGCGCCGACGCGATACTGCTTTGCAAGCGCCAGGCCGCTCGCGAGCGGCGAGGTGGCCGCTTCCCTGTTCGTCGACGCGGCGGTCTGCGCGGAGAGCGAGGCGACGGGAAGGGAGGCCACGGCGGTCAGCAGGATTGCATGGAGCGATCGAAGGCGCATGAGATCCCCGGAATCAGGACGAAGGAGCCGCACTCAGCTCGCAAGAATGTATCCGCACCCTGCCTCCTGCGCCCGCAGGGTGGCGAAGACGCCCGAAGGCTGGAGAATGATGCCGGCAATCAGGTGCTGCCGCGCGCGATCGGTCGCGGCCTCGCGCGTGAGCTTCTCCGCCTCACGGTATTTCCAGACGGCCTGCTGAAACGCGAGGTTGCACGCCAGCACGATGCCGCCGGAGCCCATGAAGCCCTCGAGGCTGTAGGCGGCGTAGCGCTCCGGGGTGCCTGGCGGTGTCGCGCGGAAGGGATTCGCGACTTCCCACTTCTTCGTCTTCGGATTTTTCAGCTTCGCTTCCTTCCCGATGCGGAACTGCTCCCAATAGCCGTCGTCCATGGCCATTGCGATCGCACCGTGCCGGATCACGAGGACCGGCGTCATGTCGCCGTGCTCGACGCCGTAGACCTCCTTGTACTGATCGCGCCACAGGCACGCCCGGAAAAGCGCGGCGCCCTCGGACAGCTCGGGAGAGTCGAACACGGCGCGATACTTTCCGGTGATCCGGTCCACCCACGCCATGTCCCACGTGCCATCGACCGGTCGGGACGGTCGCTCGGGCGGTTCCAGCGCGGCAAGCGGTGCGCTCGCAGCGACGAGCGCGCTGGCACCGAACCAGCCGAGAAAATCACGGCGCGGCGTCGACATGATCTGTTCTCCGGGGTGGACGATCGGAATCTCCGTGTCGGGGGCTCCGGCCCCCGCTCAATTCTAACGCCGGAGCCGTCCTTCAGAAGTGCGGCGCCTGGCTGAACCGGCGCCCCGTTGGTGACTGTCGTCACCGGAGAGCTCTGCGCGCGGCAGTACTATGCGCAACGCGTGGAGCAGGAGAGGCGATCGCGCGAAAGGTACGGAAGGAGAAAGCATCGGCGAACCGCCGCACGGCTTCGAGATCTTCTACACCAGGGAGGACGGGTGCCTGAAGGTGGTGCTCACTCCTCGGTATTGACACATCAGGGGCATCGCGCCCGGAGGTATACACCATGTTCGGATTCGGAAATCGTACCGGCTCGCGCCGGAGCGACAGCACCAGCGGCGGCAACCACATGCTGCGCAACGCGGCCCTGGCCGGCCTCGGCATGATGGCCTATCGGTGGCTCAGGAATCGTCAGGCCGCCCCGGCCCAGCGCGACACCGGCGGTCAGCGCACGACGTCCCAGGCCACCACCCCGAAGGACGTCTGGTAGGGGCAACGCCCGCGTCGCCCATCACAACCCGACAATACGACAAGGGACGCCACACACGGCGTCCCTTCCGCTAGCCCTGTTCCGTCTCGAAGGTGCGGTGCACGTCGAGCTCCCAGCGCAGCTGCTTGTCGAGCTCGGTAGCGACCTCCTCCCACGTAGGCCGGGCGCACTGCGCCATCAGCAGGGCGATCGCCTCGACCACGGTGCGCCAGTCGAACGAATCCATCATGAGGTGGCCGCGGCCCCAGAGCGGACCTGCGCGGCGGAGGTAGCCGGGTGTCACCACCAGGAAGCTGAAAGCCTCGGACGGTCCCTCTCCCCTGGGCCCGATGAGCGCCTGGAACCGGACGGCGCAGTCCGCGGGGTCGGCCGGCAGTGCGGGCGGGACGAGGTCGGGGCTCTGAATGTCGCGCAGCTCGGGAAAGATCATTCCTCGTATTCGTCCGATCCCTGTACCCAGAGGAAGGATTGAATGTCGATCATGTCGCGCGGCCGGAGATCGGCGAGATCGCGGCGCACCACGCGCGCAAAGCTGAGCAGGCGATCGTACGCCTCGGCGCTCGGCCGGGACGTATAGCCGAAATCCACGCCGTATTCGCGCGCCGCGGCGCGCGTCACCATGGGCTTCAGGAAGAAATGCCGCGCCGGCTGCGCGATGAAGCCGAACACGGTCGCGAGCGGCCAGGTGAGGACGCGCGTCTGACGACGCGGAAGCCCTGCGATCACGCGGCACCACACATCGAAGCGCATGGACGGGTCCGCGCCTCCGTGCAGGAGCTCGAAGAGAGCGAGCGAGAACTGCTCCGCCCCCTTCGGGCTGCGAACGGCATCGCGGAGCGCCATCTTCTCGAACGAGAAGAGCAGGTTCGTTCGTGACTCTATCCGCACCGCCCGCAGGGCGATCTCGGTGAAGCGCCCCTGCTCGATCAGCTCGCGAAATGCCGATTCCGCGAGTGCGCTCGCCCACTGCTCGTGCGCGGCCCATTTGTAGTCGCGCTCCCAGTCGAGATAGGTCTCGTCGCGGAAGCCGCCGGGGAAGAATCGCAGGAACTTCCTGCGGCACTTCACCGCCCCCGGCGCCTTGCCCCGCAGCGCCTTCCCGGCCAGGACGGCCGATCGTGCTGCCCGAGTGGCCATGATATATATCCCTTCCCCGCCCGGCGGGAATCGAGGTACGCTCCGAATCGGCGGCAACCGCCCGGCTCAAATAGGGGAAAGGGGAGGGAGCGCGGCTAGTGCAGGCATCACCATCGGGGTTGGTTCCCGGCCCCCTCGCGGTGCTTCATCAGGCCATCGATCCGCCGGTCATCGATGGCGCCAGGAAGCCGCTCAAGGTAGGCGGCTATGCCGACAGCGGCGCGGACATCGCCTCGGCGCTCCGGGGCATCGGCGTCCCGGTCATGACTCCTGCGCCACTGCCGGATCCAGCTCGGCACGAGGGCTGGACCTTTCCCGACACTCCGGAGGGGATCTCCGAGGCCTTGGCGCAGGGGGCCCAGGTCCTCTGGGCCAACACGGTGCTCTTCGCCGGGCATCCGATAGAGCGCATTTCCGGCGTGAGCATCGTCGGCCAGCGCCCCGCCGACGTGCATCGGTTCGATGACAAGTGGCAAACCCGGAATTTTCTCCTCGAGGCCGGACTTCCCTTCCCTGCAGCGATTCTGGTGGGCGTCGATGGGGATGCGCTGCTCCCCGCGGGCGCGCTGGATGACGCACTGCTCGACAAGCTCCGAATCGGTCCCGGAGCGATCGTGAAGCCGGTCCGCGGACGTGGGAGCCAGGGCGTCTCCTTTGCAGAGTCTGCGGCCCGGGTCAGGGAGGTGCTCGGCACCCTCTTTTCAGCGGCGAGTCCTGACTCGGACGACAAGCTCCCGATCTATGGTTCCCGCGCGATGGTCGAGGAATTTCTCCCGGGAGAGGAAATCACGATCGCCGTGCTTCCACCGGGGGAGTATCTCCGCCACGGGAGGCTACGTGGCGAGCCGCGCCACTGGGCGCTGCCGGCCATCCGGCGGACCGGTCACCAGGCCGGCATCGCGCCATACAGCGGCGTCGTCCCGATCGTTCGCAACAGCGTGCCGCTTCTGCCGGATGAGGCGAAGCACCCGGACGTACTTGCCGCTGTCGCGGCATGCGAACGCGCCGCGGAGCTGATCGGGGCGAGGGCAGCGGTGCGCATCGATTGCCGGCGGTCGCGCGCCGGACAATTCACGCTCTTCGACGTGAACCTGAAGCCGAATCTCACCGGACCCGGGAGGCCGGGGCGTGAGAACGAGGAGAGTCTCGTGGCGCTGGCGGCACGCACGGCAGGGTGGAGTTATCCGGAGCTGCTGCGCGAGCTGCTCCGCGGCGCGTGGCGCAGTTGACCGGATCGTGTACGGCGGGGTCAGCGCAGAAGAAACTCGACCGTCGAGACGACGCGCAACGTCTTATACACCTGGCTTTCTTCCCTGATCCCGGCCGCCTGGTCCCGCGGAAGGATCTCGAAGACGCCCTGGTTTGCCCGGCGGATTCCGCCCAGCTCGCTCTCGGCGTCGCGTGCGAACTGCGCGGCGGCCTCGCGCGCCTGCGCCGTGGCTTCTGCGATCATGGCCGGCTTGAAGTCGTTCAGCTTCGTGAAGATGAAGCTCGGCCCCGTGGCGGCGTATTCACCGCCGGAGGTGAACACCACGCCCGCGTCCACCAGCTCACTCAGCCGCTGGCTCGCCGCCAGCACCGTGTCGGGCCGATCGGAGCGCACCATCACCGTCTGGCGCACGATGTACCGCGTCACGATCTCGCCCGGCGGTCGATACTGATTCGCGTAGGCGTCGATGACCTGGAAATCCTGCAGGGAGGTCTGTGCGGTATCGATGCCGTGGCGCGTGAGGAAGCGCCGGATCTGCGTCACACTTTCGCCGATCGAGCGCTGCGCCGCCGAGAGGCTGTTGTCCGCTACCGCAATATGAAGCGGCCAGATGGCCAGGTCCGCCTTGACCTCCCGCTCCGCAACGCCCTTCACGGTGACAAAGCGGTCCGACGCGCGCACCTGGGCAATTCCCCGCCCCGCCAGCCAGCCGGCCAGCATGAGGCCGAGTGCGAGGGTGAGGGCGAGCAGGAACGGGCGATCGAGTCCGGGGCGTCCGTCGGTCATCGAGTCGGAGTGGAGAGAGTCGAAGGAATCACGCAGGCTGTCGAATCATAGCATGGCCCGGTCCGCCGCCGCGGCCTGCCCGGGCGGGCGGGCGATGATCGACCAGAAGACCCAGCCCGCTGCGAGTCCGCTGAATGCGCCGATGAGAACGGCCGCGCCGCCCGACGGGTCGCCGAGCAGCGAATCGAGTTCCGCCCATGCGAGTGGCAGAACGACCGCCCCGACTGCCCCTGCGGCGAGCACCGCCGGCGTCCTGCGGAGCAGCCCGTTGCGGCGCAGGAGCCGTTGGAGGATCGAGCCGGCGATCAGTGTCGCAACGAGCGCGATCGGCCACCCGATGAGCAGGAAGAATCCGAGCAGGGACGGAGCGCTCGAGAGCGCCTGCTCCGCCCCTACCGTGAGGAGGATCAGTGTCGCATAGCCGAGCCACGCGGCGAGCGCACCGACGCCCGAGGCCGCGACACCCGCGGCGAGGATTCGTCCCATTCGCGCGCCGCGATTCTCACTGATCACGCATCTGCTCCAGGTGCAGGAGCTCTCGGCGTCAGAGCTTCAGCTTGAGATCGATGTCCACCAGGATCGCCTTCGGCGTCTCGAGGAAGATGACGCGATCGGCCTCTCGGCGGATGATCATCTTTTCGAGCTTTCCCTTCCCCTTCCCCCGCCCCTGGTTCCCGGCTCGATAATAGATCGTGCGCGTGTCGCCCTTGGTCTCGACCTTGACGATTTCGAAGCCTTGCCGCACGAGGACTTCACGCGTTACGGAAACCGCCTTGTCGTTCGTGACGGCATACCGCTTCCCATTGCCTTGCGCTGCAAGGGGTGCCGCAAATAGAAAGAGGGCCAGCCATGCGGTGCCCGCCAGGGGCAAGCGCTTCGAACGCCTCAACATACGGCCTCCGTGTCGGTTTGGTTATCCAGCGCGGACACCGGAAAGGCGGCAAGCCATGTGCCCTTCGTGCGGGGACCCGTGTGGCGCGGGAGTTGCCTCGGCCGATACCTCGGCACCCTACCCTTTTCGATGGCCGAGCCATGAGCGACACGCCGGTACCCGACCATTACGAGGTGCTGCAGCTCTCGCCGCGCGCCGATGGTGAGACCATCAGTCGCGTCTTCCGGCATATGGCCAAGCGGCTCCATCCGGACAACCTGGAGAGCGGCGATCCGGAACGCTTCGGTGCCATCATGGAAGCGTTCAGGGTGCTGTCCGATGCGGAGCTTCGCGCCGCCTACGATGCGCGCTACGATCGGATGCGCGAAAAGCGGTGGCGGATCTTCGATCAGGACACGGCGCTGAGCGATGTGGCTGCAGACCGCCGGGTCCGGAGCGCGCTCCTCTCGATTCTCTACAGCGCACGACGGAATGATGCCGACACTCCAGGCGTCGGCATCGTGGACCTCGAGCGGCTGCTGGGCTGCCCGGAGGAGCACATGAAATTCCACGTCTGGTACCTGAAGGAGAACGGATTGCTGCAGCGGCTGGAGAACGGATGCTGGGCGATCACGGCAGCCGGTGTGGACCATGTACTGGAGAGCGGCGGTCCGGCGCGGGTCGGCCTGCAGCTTCTGGAGCCGGGCGACGACCTGCCCGCAAGCGCCTAGATCCTGGGCTTCAGTCCGAGGCGAGTGACAGTTGTAAGCACTACTACTCGTGGCACCACATCTTCGATCTTTTCTTTCCCGCCCTGTTCCCGGTCCACAACCGCAAGCACGCCAACGATTTCAGCCCCCGCCTCGCGCAGCGCTCCGATCGCCTGCAGGGCTGAGCCGCCGGTAGTGATCACGTCCTCGACCACCACGACCCGGTGGCCTTTCCGGAAGTTCCCCTCGACCAGGCGCCGGGTCCCATGTTCCTTCGATTCCTTCCGCACGCTGAATGCATCGATCGGCGGGGGATCCGACCAGCTCGCCCCCGCAATGGCATAAGCGACCGGGTCGGCGCCCATGGTCAGCCCGCCGACTGCGTCTGCCCGCCATCCCTCCGTTCGAATCGCTTCCAGGCCAAGGGTCCCGATGAGCGAAAGTCCCTCGGCGCTCATGGTGGTCGGGCGGCAGTCGATGTAGTAGGAGGACTTGAGGCCCGAGGCGAGGGTGAAATCTCCCCGCTGGACGCTGCGCTCGAGAAGGAGGCGCTCGAGTTGTTCCGTACGGTTCACTTCCGCCCGAAGAGCGACGAGAGAAAGCCGCCCTTGGCCGGCTTTTCCTCGCGGGCCGCCGTGCAGAAAGCCGAGGTGAACTCGTCTACCGTCTTGTAACGCTTGCTGCGGTCTCGCTCGAGGCCTCGCATGACCACCGTTTCGAGGCTCGGCGTGAACCTGAGGCCCTTGGCGGCCTGGCTCAGCGGCACGGGAGCCTGGGAGAGTAGTTGCTGAAACAACTCCCTGGGACTCCGCCCGGTAAACGGAAGGCAGCCCGTCAGCAGATAATACGCGATCGTAGCGAGGCTGTAGACGTCCGCCTGCTCGCTCACGAGTTCTCCGCTCAGCGCTTCGGGCGCCACGTACTGCAATGTTCCGACGAAGAACCCGGCTCGTGTAAGCCGTTCCTCGGGACTCACTTCGGCATCGCGCGCAATGCCGAAATCGAGGAGCTTGGCCTCCTGCGTGGCCGGGTCGTACATGATGTTGGCCGGCTTGAGATCCCGGTGGATGATGCCGGCCTTGTGTGCGGCGCTCAGCGCGCCGCCGATCTGCTCGACGATGGTGGCTGCGAGCTGGGGGGCGAGCTGCCCGGCTCGCTGGACGAAGCTCGCCAGCGGCTCTCCCTCGGCCCACTCGAGCGCCAGGAAATGGACGCCGTCGGACTCGCCGTAATCGTAGGTGCGGACGATCTTGGGGTGGGCGGCGCGCTTGCCGAACTCGGCTTCCCGGAGAAACCGCTTGATGGCGACGGGATCCTGCGCGAGCTTCGGGCGCAGCACCTTCACGGCGGCGAGACCCTTGTCGGGATGTTCCGCCCGGTAGACCGTGGCCGTGCCCCCCTCGCCGATGTGCTTGACGAGGCGGTACCCGGCGACGGTGCGGCCAACATGGTTTTCCGAGCTCATGGCGTGCCAAGCTACTGATTTCCGCAAGGCACAGCAAGCGCGAGGCTTACGAAATCGGGGGCGGTTGGGTGACGTGGCCCATTGACGCCTGTCGCAAACGGGTCGTAGAGTACCGCGGCCGCACTCACCTTTACCGGATGTATCCCCATGCGCCCCCTCGCGCGGTACGCCTCGCTCCTGCTTCTCATCGGAACCGCCTCGTGCGGCAGCTGGCGCCGCGTCGGCGAGGATGACCGCGCCGCGTCGTCCTCCGAAACGCTCACGCGACTCTTCAACGTCCAGGCGTATTACCAGAGCCTCGGCCGGCTTGCAGCGGGGGAACCACTGCCGTTCGTCGGGAGCATCGCGTTTGCGCGGGGCCCGGGGGATTCGACGATCGCGCTCGTCGGCCTCTCGCTCGAGAACCGGTCGCTCAGCTTCCAGCGGGAAGGCAACGGGTTCGTCGCGCGGTATCGCGTGGACCTGACGCTGCAGGGGCAGGGAAGGCCGCCCATCAGCGTCAACCGGGACGAGCTGGTCCGTGTCGCCACTTTCCAGGAAACGCAGCGCGCCGAAGAGAGCATTCTCTTCCAGCAGACCTTCCGGCTGGAGCCGGGCACCTACCAGGTCACCGCCTCGTTGCGGGACCCCGCCACCGGGAGCACCTCGCGCGCCGAGCTCAGCACCGAGGCGCCTGCGTTCCGCACGGGCTCCACGACGTCACCGATCCTCGTCTACCAGGCACGGGGCAGGGCGGCAGCCGAGGACACGCTCTCGCTCGTGCTCAACCCGCGCGGCTCGATCGGGTACGGCAGCGACACGCTCCTCGCCTACATCGAGGGCTACGGCTTCACCGGACCGACGCGCGTGCCGATCGAGATGCGCACGGAAAACGACAGCGTCATCTTCCGCGACTCGCTCGCCTTCCGCGGCGGCCAGCCGGTCGAGAGCCAGGTCCTGAAGCTCCGCCCCGACAGCCTGGCCCTCGGCGCGCTCCGCCTCACCATCGGCGAGGGAGATGTGCAGCGGGAAGTGGCGGCGGTGGTCTCGTTCTCCGGTGCGTGGGTCGTGACCAACTACGACGAGATGCTCGACCTGCTGCGCTACTTCGGGCGGGACCGCATGCTCGATTCGATTCGCGAAGCACCGGAGGAAGAGCGCCCCGCACTCTGGCGCGCCTTCTGGCGGGATACCGATCCCGACAAGAGCACCGCGGAGAACGAGGCGCTCAACACCTACTTCAGCCGCCTCGCCGTAGCCAACCAGCGCTTCCGCGGCGAAGGCGTCGCCGGCTGGCGCACCGATCGGGGCGAGGTCTACGTGACCGTCGGCGAGCCGGACGAGACGTTCGAGACGTCGCCGGGACAGATGGGCGGGCGCGTGCTGCGGTGGAACTACATCACTCTGCGCATGTCGCTTCTGTTCCACGACGAGACCGGGTTCGGGCGCTACCGGCTGACACCGTCCTCCCGCGCCGAGTTCGAGCGAACCACCACGCGGCTGCGGCGAATCGAACAGGAGTGAGGATCGCGCGCGGCGCGGGGGAGGCCTCCGCGGACCCCGCTATCTTTCCCGGATGCCTTCCACACCACCGCGGCTCTTCCTCCTCGATGGTTATGCCCTGATCTATCGCGCGTTCTTCGCGATGATCTCCCGTCCCCTCCGGACGACCCGCGGCGAGAACACTTCCGCCGCCTGGGGTGTCGCCAATTTCCTGGTCCGGCTCGTCGAACAGCATCGGCCGGAGTACCTCGCCTGGGTCAACGATGCCGGGACCTCGTTTCGCGAGGAGCGCTACGCCGACTACAAGAGCACGCGCGAGAAGCTCGACGACGAGCTCCAGGCGGACTTCGACCGGTCGCTCGAGCGGATCCTCGAGCTCCTTGCCGCGTTCCGGATTCCGGTCGTCGCGGTGCCGGGGTATGAGGCGGACGACGTGATCGGCACGCTCGCGACGCGCGCGGCCGCGCGGGACATGCAGGCGGTGATCGTCTCGGGTGACAAGGATTTCTATCAGCTGATCGGCCCCCGCGTGGCGCTGCTCAACCCGGGGCGCGGCGGCCCGGCTGCAGTCGAGGAGACGTGGGTCGACGAGGCGAATGCGAGCGAGCGGCTCGGCGTACCGCCGTCGCAGGTCGCCGACTACCTCGCGCTCGTCGGCGATACCTCCGACAACGTGCCCGGCGTGAAGGGCATCGGCGAGAAGGGTGCCCAGAAGCTCCTCGCCGACTACGGGGATCTCGAGACCATCCTTTCCCGCGCCGCCGACGTGAGCTCCAAGCGAACCCGGGAGGCGCTGCTCGCACAGGCCGACAGCGCCCGTCTCTCGCGAGAGCTGGTCACGATCCACCGCGATGTCCCGGTGACGGTCGAGCTCGACTCGCTTCGCTCCGGCGACCCCGACTACGCGGCACTCGTCCGTATTTCCACCGAGCTGGAGTTCGCGTCGCTTGCGCGGAAGTTCGCGCAGGCGGGGCAGGGGGCAGGCGCCGTGGTCGCGACGGCCGAACCGGATGGCGCCGTGCCCGCGGCGGCGGGCGCGCCGGACCCGACGCGCAGCGCGGTGGACGTCACCGTGGTCTGCGACGTCGGGGAGATTCCGGCCCTCGTGGAGCGGCTGCGCAGCGTCCCCCTCGTGGCGCTCGACACCGAAACCTCCTCGCTGACGCCCCGACGCGCCGAGCTGATCGGCCTCTCGCTCGCCGCGAGCGCCTCCGAAGTCTGGTACCTCCCGTTCGCGCACCGGCCGGCGGGTGGCGAGCTCGCGGCCCCCGCGCCGATCGCGAATCTCCCCCCGCTCGCGGACGCCCGGCTCGCGCCGCTCCGGGAGCTGCTCGCCGATCCGCTCGTCCCCAAGGCTGGTCACAACATCAAGTACGACGCTGCCGTCCTGCGGCGCGCCGGCGTGACGCTCGCCGGGGTGACCTACGATTCGATGCTCGCGAGCTTCGTGCTGGAGCCCGGGCGCCGCTCGCACGCCATCGACTCGCTCGCCCTCGAGCAGCTCGGCCGGACGATGCAGACCTACACCGATCTCTGCGGCAAGGGGAAGTCGGAGATTCCCTTCGCCGAAGTGGACGTGGCCGCTGCGGCCGCGTACTGCGGAGCGGACAGCGCAACCGTGCTGGCGCTCCGCGAGCTGCAGCTGCCGCAGCTCGAGGCCACGGGCATGCACGCGCTGCTCGACGGCATCGAGCTCCCGCTCGTTCCGGTGCTGGTGGACATGGAGTGGGATGGAATCCGCATCGACCAGGCGCTGCTGTCTCGCCTCGGCGCGGAGCTGGGGGCCGATCTGGCGCGGCTCGAGGCCGAGATCGCGCAGGTGGCGGGCGAGGATCTCAACCTCAATTCTCCCCGGCAGCTCGCGACCGTCCTCTTCGAGAAGCAGCAGCTTCCGGTGCTCAAGAAGACGAAGACCGGCCCGTCCACCGATGCGGACGTCCTGGCGCAACTCGCCATGATGGGGCACGACCTGCCGCGGCTCATTCTCGAGTACCGCGAACTGCAGAAGCTCAAGAGCACCTACGTGGATACGCTGCCCGCCACGGTGAACCCGGACACCGGCCGCATTCACACCAGCTTCAATCAGGCGGGCGCTGCGACCGGACGGCTCTCGTCCAGCGACCCGAACCTCCAGAACATCCCCGTCCGCACGCCGCGCGGCGAAGCGATCCGGGCGAGCTTCGTTCCGGCCGAGGGGTGGACGTTCGTGGTGGCGGACTACTCGCAGATCGAGCTGCGCCTCATGGCGCACCTCTCCGGCGATGCCGCCTTCATCGAGGCGTTCCGCCAGGGCGGCGACATCCATCGCCAGACCGCGGCGCTCATCTTCGGCGTGCCGGTCGCCGACGTGGCGCCCGAGATGCGGGCGCGCGCCAAGACGATCAATTTCGCCACGATCTACGGCCAGGGCCCGTTCGCGCTCAGCCGTCAGCTCGGTGTCTCGCAGGAAGATGCCCGGCTCTTCATCAGCCGCTACTTCGAGCGCTTTGCCGGCGTGCGGGAGTACCTGGACCGGCAGGTGGCGCTCGCGAAGGAGCAGGGCTACGTGGAGACGCTCTCGGGGCGCCGCCGGTATATCCCCGAGATCCGCGATCGCAACTTCAACATCCGCGCCTACGGCGAGCGCACTGCGCAGAACTCGCCGCTGCAGGGTTCGGCGGCCGACCTGATCAAGATCGCGATGATCCGCATCCACCGCGCGCTCCGCGACGAGCGCCTCGCGGCGCGGCTGCTGCTGCAGGTGCACGACGAGCTCGTGCTCGAGGCGCCGCCGGAGGAGGTCGGTGCGGTGAGCGCGGTCGTGCGGACGCACATGGAAGGCGCGGCCGAGCTCGCCGTGCCGCTCGTCGTGGACATCGGCACCGGCCCGAACTGGCTCGAGGCAAAGCGATGACGAGACGGCGCCTTGCACTCGCGGCGCTGCTCTTCAGCCTCTCCCCTCCGGCGCTCGCGGCGCAGGATCCGCCTCCCGGCATGGTTCGCGTCTTCCTCGACTGTCCCGAGACCAACTGCGATCGCGACTTCTTCCTGCGCGCCGTTCCCTTCGTGACCCACGTTCGCGACCGCACGGATGCCGACGTGCACATCCTGGTCACGGAGCAGGATGCCGGCGGGGGCGGCGAGGCCTTTACGGCGGTCTTCATCGGGCGTGGCGACTTCGCGGCACGGCGAGACACGCTGCGCTACTTCGCCCCGCTCGATGCGACGGACGATGCGGAGCGGGAAGGCATCGCCCGGATGATCGGCCTCGGCCTGGTGCCGTTCGCGATGCGCTCCGCGGCGGCCGAGCGGCTGCACGTGGTCTACGATGCACCCCCCGCAGGAGCGGCAGCGACGAGACCGGACGATCCCTGGAACAACTGGGTCTTCACGGTGCAGGGAAGCGGCTTCCTCGAGGGCGAGTCGCAGTTCGAGGAGATCGACGCCTTCGGCGGCATCTCCGCCCAGCGGGTCACTGCTGCGCTCAAGCTCGGACTTGCGATCGAGGGGAGCTATGAGCGCAGCGAGTTCGAGGTGGACAGCGTCACGACCGTG
>DASTUP010000102.1:0-25361 GCA_035759585.1 Gemmatimonadales bacterium
AAGATAGTCTCGAAGTCGGCAAAGCTTCGAGATGCTGGCTCGTCGCGCGCGCATCGATACCGGCGCGCTGTTTCCGGCGAAGATCGGGGCTCGGCCGGCCGGCCCCACCGCTGCCTCGTCGCGCACCCACCGATCCCAGCCCGCCACGTCCAGCAACGATCGGAACTCATCGGAACTCGGCGGAACGGCCCTAGTCGTCCTCCGCCCGCCCGAACAGGAGCTGCACGAAGTCCCGGTCTTCCGGCCGGGAGACGATGTAGACGTGGTCGCCCGCGGCGAGCACGGTGTTCTCCTTGGGCGGGATCAGGTCGTTGCCGCGGACGATGAGTGAGACGGCGGCGCCGTCGGGGAGGCCGAGGTCGGCGATCTCCGCGCCCGCGACGGCGAGACCTTCGCCGACGTAGTAGCTCGAAAAGTCGCCGCTGAGCCGCTGGCGGGATTCGATCGCGAGGATCGCCGGCGGATTGGGGACCTCGCGCGCGCCGAGGCCGAGCTTGCGCGTGAGCCAGGCGACGGTCGCGCCGGGAACGATCGCGCTGAGCACGACGATGAAGAAGACGACGTTGAAGATCCGCCCGGCGCCCGGCGCCTGCATCAGCACCGGATATGTCGCCAGCACGATCGGCACCGCGCCGCGGAGGCCGACCCAGCTGATGTACGCCGTCTCCTTCGCCGGATAGCGGAACGGCAGCAGCAGGAGGCCGACGACGAGCGGCCGGCAGACGAAGGCGAGCGCGAGCGAGAGGATCACGCCGATCCAGCCGACCTCGAGCAGCTCCGTCGGAAAGACGAGGAGGCCGAGGATGAGGAACATCACGATCTGGCTGAGCCACGCCATCGCGTCGTGGACCCGGAAGAGTCCGGCGCGGTAGGGGAGGTCGCCGTTGCCGAGGAGGATGCCCGCGAGATAGACCGCGAGGAACCCGCTGCCCTCGAGCAGCGTCGGCACCGCAAAGGCGATGCAGGCGATGGCGAGGGTGAGCGCAGGATAGAGCCCGCCCGCGGGAAGGCGCAGGTGCGTGATGAGCTTGCGCCCGCCATAGCCGATCGTGAGTCCGAGCGCCGCGCCGACCACGAGCTGCATGATCACGTCCATCGGCACGTCCCACCACGAGATGGCGGTCTCGCCGCCGATGAGGTTGGCGGTGAGGACCATCGTGAGGATGATCGCCATCGGGTCGTTGAGCCCCGACTCGAGCTCGAGCGTGGCGCCGACGCGCTTCTTGAGATGGAGCCCGCTGCCTCGAAGCACGGAGAAGACAGCGGCCGCGTCGGTCGAGCTCACGATCGCGCCGAGCAGCATCGCCTCGGTCCAGGGAAAGCCGAGCAGGCGGGCGCAGATGGCCACCGCCGCGGCGATGCCGACGACGCCGACCGTCGCGAGGAGAGCTGCCGGCCGGATCGCCAGGCGCACGGCGGCGATCGGCGTATTGAGGCCGCCGTCGAAGAGGATGAGCGCGAGGGCGATGGTGCCGAGCCGGTAGCTGAACGCGTAGTTCGCGAACTCGATCCCGCCGATTCCCTCGGAGCCGGCGAACATGCCGATCACGAGGAAGATGAGCACCACCGGCACGCTCACGCGCTCGGTGGCACGGCTGAAGATCACGCTGATGGCGAGGAGCGAGCCGAAGACGAGGAGGAGAAGGGCGCTGGCGGCCGGCTCGGAGAGGGGCATGCGGCAAAGTAGGGCGGGAGGAGGGAGGCGCGGTAGGGCGCTGGATGTCATCCCGAGGGCGCGAAGCGATCGAGGGATCTACTCGGCGTGGTCCGGAGACCCGCTGAGTAGATCCCTCGCTGCGCTCGGGATGACATCCTTTTCCGGTCTGCCGCCTGACCGCCTGACCGACTGACCGACTGACCGCCAGTCCGCGTGACCGCCTACCGCGTGCGGCCCCTACGCCGCCCCACTCACCCCATTCAGCATCCGCACGTCCGCCGAGTCCCGCAGCTTCTCGAACGCGCGCTCGCGGATCTGGCGGATGCGCTCGCGGGTGACGCCGAGGAGCTCGCCGATCTTCTCGAGCGTGAGGGCCTCGGAGCCTTCCTCCAGCCCGTAGTAGAGCGAGAGGATCTTCCGCTCGCGCGGAGTGAGGTGGCGGGCAAAGAGGCGGTCGATGAACTCGCGCCGGAGCGTGGCGTCGGTCTTCTCCTCGATGTCCGACCCGGCCGTCCCGGCGACGCGCTCGCCGAAGGTCGTGCCCGCCTTGTCCTGCCGCTCGACCGGTGCATCGAGCGAGACCTCGATCGTGCTCATGCGGCGCGCGGCGCGGATGTTGTCCACCGAGTCGCTGAGCGCGGTGGCCAGCTCGCCGTCCGACGCGCCGCGCCCGAGCTCCTGCGCGAGGAGACCCTCCACACGCGACATCTTGATGAGGGCAGCGTTCTGGTTGAGCGGGATGCGGACGGTGCGGGTCTGCTCGGCGAGGGCCTTCAGGACCGCCTGGCGGACCCACCAGACGGCGTACGAGATGAACTTGACGCCGTGATCGGGGTCGAACTTCCGCACGGCCTTGAGGAGCCCTTCATTGCCGATCGCCACGAGCTCGGAAAGCTCCAGCCCGTGCCCCTGATACCGCTTCACGTAGGAGATCACGAAGCGGAGGTTGGCCGTGACGAGCCGCTCGGCCGCTTCCTGGTCCCCGCGCAGGGCGAGACGCGCGAGTCGTCTCTCTTCCTGCACGTCGGTGATCATGGGGAGCTTCTGGATGTCGTGGAGATACTGATCGAACGAGCCGGCAGGCGCCGACGAGCGGACGACCGGACGGCGAACCTTCCGGGTAGTGACACGCGGCATGAACGACCCCAGTGGAGTTGGACCGGCCTGATCTGTTTGCGGAGCGTGGCGCGCGGCGGCGCCGCGATGTGCGGACGGTGGAATATGGGGAAAAAGTACCGTTCTGTCAATGAAAAAGCGTTGTCCACATCACAAATCGTTCATCCGCAAACCATTCACTCTGCTGTCCACTTTCCACACAGACGTGGATAACCCCTTTACACCTGCAGGGTGGGCAGGATCCGCTGGAGAACCTCGGGGTGAACGGGGGTGACCCAGGCGTCGCCGGCGGTTCCGGCACGCCCGGGGGCCTCGATGAAGACGAACCCGGGGACCGAGCCGCGGGACTTCTTGTCGCGGGCGAGGGCGGGAAAGAGGCGGGCGGGGTCGAATCCGGCCGGCAGGGCGTGCGGCAGGCCCAGCCGGGCGAGGGTCTCCTCGATCCGGGCGCGGGAGCCGGGCTCGGTGGCGCCGATGGATTCGCCGATGGCGGCCTCGACGGCGAGGCCGATGGCGACGGCTTCGCCATGGGGCATCGCATAGCCCGTCGCCTGCTCGAGCGCGTGGGCGACGGTGTGACCGGCATTGAGCAGCGCGCGCATGCCGGCCTCCTGCTCGTCGGCCTCGACGATGACGGTCTTGATCTCGACGCTGCGGCGGATGAGGAGCGTGAGGCGGTCGAGGTCGCGCGCGAGAAGGTGCTCGGCGTTCGCCTCGATCCAGGCGAGGTGGCCTTCGTCGGCAATGAGCCCGTGCTTCACCGCTTCGGCCAGTCCGCTCCGGTAGGTGCGGTCGTCGAGCGTGCGGAGCGTGAGCGGATCGGCGACGACGGCCACGGGTGGATGGAAGGCGCCGACGAGATTCTTTCCCGCGCCGGTATCGACGCCGACCTTGCCGCCGACCGACGCGTCGAGCATCGCGAGGAGCGTGGTCGGCGCCTGCAGGAACGGGACGCCGCGCATGTACGTCGCGGCGACGAAGCCGGCGAGATCGCCCGTGACGCCGCCGCCGAGTGCGATGAGCGCCGCATCCCGGCCGAAGCCGAGGGCGAGGAGATCGTCGGTGAGCCGGGCCCATGTCTCGCGCGACTTCGAGGCTTCGCCGGCCGGGAACGAGAGCGCGCCCCATCCCTCGCCGACGGGATCGTTGCAGGTGCGCTCGGTCGTGCGCCATGCGGCGTTCGATCCGTCGAGAAAGCCGCGATAGAGTCGGGCGACGGTGTCGTCGGCGATGAGCGCGGTGCGGCGCTCGCCGAGATGGCTGCGGGCGAGCTCGGGGAGCCGGGCGAGGATGCCCGGCTCGATGTAGACGGGATATTCGCCGCGCTCGTGCGTGACGGTCACGGCGGGCGTGCCGGCGGCGGGCGTCACCAGGCCACGTCTCCCTCGCCGGCGCGGTGATTGGCGAGGCGGGCGAGGGTGAAGAGGAGATCCGAGAGGCGATTGAGATACACGAGAAAGAGCGGCGGCACGTCCGCGGTGCCCGCGAGATGCACGACGCTCCGCTCGGCGCGGCGGCAGACGGTGCGCGCGAGGTGCAGCGCGGCGGCCTTGGGGGTACCGGCCGGGAGGATGAATGCGCGGAGCGGAGGAAGCTCCGCATCGGCCGCATCGATCGCCGCCTCGAACGCACCGACGCTCGACTCCGAAAGCTCCGCGCGCGCGAGGGCCTTCTTCACCTTTTCCGGATCGGGCGTGGCGAGGTGGCCGCCGATGGAGAAGAGGTCGCGCTGGATCGTCGCGAGAAGGTCATCGGAGAAGTCGGCCGGCGCGGTGGCGCGCACTACACCGATTGCGGAGTTCAGCTCGTCAACATCGCCGTAGGCGGCGACGCGGGCGTCGTCCTTCGGCACGCGACCGCCGCCGAAGAGACCGGTGGTGCCCGTGTCGCCGGTCTTCGTGTAGATCCGCATAGTCACTGGACTCGGGGCACGGGTCTCGAGATGAAAAAAGAGCGGTTCGCCGATCCAAGGCAGCACTGAGGAATCATTGACTCTTCAGCTCCATGCTAGAGTCATGAGCGACTTCAAGAATCTCGAGGTGTGGCGTTCCTCACACGAGCTATCCACAATTCTTGCCTCCCGCGTTGCCAGGTTCCCCCAAGAGGAACGCGTCGAGCTCGCCCGGCAGATACGCCGCGCTGCGGTACGCACGCATTGCTCGCGGCTCCGCACACGAACTCGAGAATCACTTGCTCGTTGCGAGAGATTGCAAGCTCATCGATGATGAGGAGTGGCGCAGCTACAACGAGAGCGTTCAACGAATCTGCCGAATGCTTTCCGGCCTGATTCGGATGCGCCTTCGGCCGAACCGCTAGCTCACATTTTGGCAGATCTCGCGGTCCCACAAGCTTCCCTCTCAAATTCCCCTCGAGTCCCACACCCTCGAGTCCCACACCTCGAGTCCCTGGCCTACCGCACCATGCACTCCCCCTCCATCTCCGCCGCCGCCACCACCACGTTGTCACTCGGCTGGATGATCCCCCAGAGCACCGTCCCATCCCGCACATCCACCTGCTCCATCCAGAGATTGTCCCGGTCGAACCCGAAATCGCTGACCGCGCCGAGGCGGCGCCAGAAGTGGGCGCGGCCGGTGCGGAAGGGGGCGAGGCGGCCGCGGCGGGTGACGAGGTACGCGGGCCGGAAGACGAACTGCTGCCAGGTGCCCGCTTCGTCCCACACCATCACTCCCGCGGCGACGAGGGTGTCGCGGCTCTCTTCCTGCACGCGCCGCTCGCGGAGCGAGACGGCGTACCGCACGCGGCCGTCGCCCACGTGAAAGGGCGTCACGTCGCCCGCATCGATGTCGCCCAGGGAGTTGATCTCGATCGGGCGATCGGAGACCGGCCGCGCGCGCACCGTCGGATGCTGCGCAGCGAGCGAGGAGTCGATCGCGCGGCGCGTGCGATCCACGAGCTCGCGGACCAGTGCGTCATCGGGCGCCGGGAGCGGCTCGCGCTCGATGAAGCCGTCGGGCGCGGTCTGGGTGCGCGAGGTGACCAGCGAGCCGATCACCGGCCCACGCAGTGCCGGCCCCGCCTCGCGGCGCGCCTCCTCCACGACCAGCTCGACCTGCGAGCCGCGCCATCCGCAGCGGCCGGAGCGGAGGAGGAGCGAGGTCGCGATCACGCCCGTGCGCCCCTCCGGCGATCCGACTCGACCGAGCTGCACCAGCGGGCCGCGCGCCGCATCCTCCTTGCCGGTGCGGAGCGGGATGCGCATGAGGCCGGCCTTCGAGAGCGCGTCCCACGGCTCCGTGGTGCGGCGCGGCGCATAGCGCCGCACCAGCTCGGCGATGAGCGCCGTATCGCTCGAGAGCAGGTGCACCGCCCGGTTCGTTCCCTCGCCGACGAAGCTGCCGACGAGGCGGCCGGCGGAGTCGATGCGCGCGTCGCTCGCGGTGGTCATCCGGTCGATCGCGGCCGGCGGCCGCTCGCGCATCGCCTCCTCGAGGAACTGGCCGACGGACGCGCACCCGGCAAGCGCGAGCAATGCGGCCGCGGCGAGCGCAGCGCGGGAGCGGGGACGGGTGATGGGCATGAGGTGGGAATATAGGGGGAGGGTGGAGGAAGGACGCTATATTCCGCGCGGGACTCGAGATGCTGGACTCGGGTCTCGCGAGTCCTGCGCCTCGAGTCCCTCGACCACGGAAACCGCCCGACCTTGCCCGAAACGCTGAAGGACATCACCGTCATCGGCGGCGGCCCCACCGGGCTCTTCGCCGCGTTCTACGCCGGCATGCGCGGCGCATCGTGCAGAATCATCGACGCGCTCCCTGCGCTCGGTGGCCAGCTGATGGCGCTCTATCCCGAGAAGTACATCTTCGACGTCGCCGGCTTCCCGAAGGTGCTCGCGAAGGACCTCGTGCGCGACATGTCGGCGCAGGCGCTCCAGTTCGGCGCGTCGGTCCACCTCGCGGAGACCGTCACGGGCCTCACGCGCGTCGAGGATCCCGAGGGCGGGATCGGCCACTTCCTCCTCGAGACCTCGGAGAACGTCTATCCGACCCGCACGATCATCATCGCGGCGGGGATCGGCGCGTTCGAGCCGAGGCGCCTGCCGCTCGACGGGGTGGAGCAGTGGGAGGGGAGGGGACTGTACGACAAGATCCTCGAGCCGAAGATGTTCGCGGGCCAGCGCGTGCTGATCGTGGGCGGCGGCGATTCGGCGCTCGACTGGACGCTCAACCTCATGGGGATCGCGCAGTCGATCACGCTGATCCACCGGCGCGACCAGTTCCGCGGCCACGCGGCGACGGTGGCGCAGGTGCTGGAACATGCGCACCGGGGGAGCTGCACGGTGCACACCTTCACCGAAGTGTCCGCGATCCACGGCGCCAGCCGGATCGAGCGCGTCACGCTCCGCCACGCGAAGACGAGCGCCGAGCACGACCACCAGGTGGACGCGGTCATTCCCCTCCTCGGCTTCCACTCCGACCTCGGCGCCATCCGCGAGTGGGGCCTCGACACCGACCGGGCCGACATCAAGGTGGACACGGTCATGTCCACCAACGTCCCCGGCATCTACGCCGCGGGAGACATCACGTCATATCCGGGGAAGCTCAAGCTGATCGCCGTCGGGTGCGGGGAGGCGTGCATCGCGGTGAACAACGCGGTGCACCTGATCAATCCGAAGGCGAAGGTGAATCCGGGGCATTCGTCGAACCTGGCGATATTCGGGCAGGCGGAGTAAACAGCAGCACACGAAAACACGAAAACACGAAAGGACGAAAGGCGCTCCGCGCGTCGGACGTGCAGGGAGGACACACCAACCTCTTCCAGTCCCTGCCAGGCGAGCGGAGCCGATTCTCCTTTCGTTCTTTCGTGTTTTCGTATGCGCTTTTCTCTACTTATTTGACCTTCTTTCTCCGCCGCAGATCCCGAACATGCTTCGGCCGCAGGAAAAACCGGAGCGACGCCGCCCCCGGCGCGATGCGGTCGGTGTCGAGACCGAGGACGCCGCTCTTGGGGAAGTCGATCATGAGGCCGTCGGAACTGCCGGTGAGGAGGAGGGAGGCGAGCTCCTCCATCCAGGGGGAGTGGCCGACGAGCGCCACGACCGAGACGCGGCCGAGCGCTTCGATGTCCTTGCGGATCGCGTCGAGGTCCACGTCGGTGGCGAGCGCCTCGGAGGTGACCGGCTCGAGGTCGAGGGCCATCTCCTCGATCAGGATCTCCGCGGTCTGCATCGCGCGCACCCAGGGGCTCGTGAGGACGGCCTCGGTGGTGCAGTCGAGCCGGCCGAGGGCGCGGCTGATCTCAGCGTGGAATTCTCGGCCAGGGTTGGTGATCGGCCGGAGCGAATCATCGGGCCACCGCTCCGGATCGCGGTCGGCGGCGCGGGCGTGGCGGACGAGGAGGAGAAGCATGGTACAGTGTCGCACCACCCGCTTTGCCGTGCAGTGATCCGGCGCACTCGACTTTTTCTTCCTCTCAACACGAAGGCGCGAAGCCACGATGTGGCCTCGCGCCTTCGTGTTGAGAACGAAAAGTCTCAACGTTTTGCCATTTCCACGACGATGGAGTCGATCCGCGCCAGCGCCGCCCGCCCGCCGGCGGTGTGGTGGTTGGCCTGGATGGAGAAGGTGAGGCGGCGGCCGCCGGGAGTGTCGATGTAGCCGGAGAGGGTGTTGACGCGGGAGATGCTCCCCGTCTTGGCCATGACCCGCCCCTCGAGCGGTGTCCCGACGAAGCGTGTGCGCAGCGAGCCGCGCTTGCCGCTCTGCGGCATCCCGGCGATGAAGGTCGCGAACCGGGGGTGGCTCCGCATGTAGCGGAGGACCTGCGTGAAGGCGAGCGGGCTCACGAGGTTCTCCGACGCGAGGCCCGATCCGTCGTACACCGCGAACTGCGCGGAATCGACGCCCACCGAATCGATCAGGAACCGCCGCTCGACCTCGATCCCCTCCTTCCACGATCCCGCCTTCCCGAATTGCTTCCCGAGCTGCTTGAGCAGGACCTCGGCGTACAGGTTCTGGCTCGTATTGAGGATCGGGAAGATCCAGTCGCGAAGCGGACGGCTGGCCACTTCGGCAAGCGGCGCCGAGGCGCGCGCGTGCGCATACGCGAGCGAATCCGTCGTGGAGCGCGTCTCGCCGGTGACCGAGATCCCCGCCTCCGCGAGGAGGCTCCGCAGCGCGCGCGCGGCGAAGAGGTTCGGGTCGGGTACCGCGAAGTAATCCGTTCCGCCCCGATGCCCGAGGGCAACGGTGCCCTCAGCCCAGGCGTCCATCGTGCCGGGATGGCGCCAGATGCGGTCGCCGATGTCGGTGTCGCCTTCGGCTCCGACGGTGCGCGTGCGGTTCTCGAACCGGAAGCCATGGTAATCCGGCCAGATCGAGATCTCCGCCGGCGCGCCGATGGCCGGACCGGGGCGCCAGCGGATGTCCACGCTGTTGTCGTTGAGCGTGAGTCCCGTGACCGGCGCCGCATACCACCAGAAGGTGTCGAACCAGTCCCATGCGGGATGGACGATCGTGGTCTCGAAGTAGCTGCCGTCCCCGACCAGTGCGCCTTCGACCGAGCGCACGCCCTTCGCCCTGAGGCCGTCCACCAGCTTCCTGAGCGGCGCGGCCGGGTCCCGCTCGCACGCGCCCGCCGCCATCGTGTCGATCGCGTAGCAGCGCACGC
Source organism: Gemmatimonadales bacterium (assembly GCA_035759585.1). Classification (GTDB taxonomy): domain Bacteria; phylum Gemmatimonadota; class Gemmatimonadetes; order Gemmatimonadales; family GWC2-71-9; genus CAMLLJ01. The sequence continues at coordinate 9,401 of DASTUP010000102.1, forward strand.
CGAACGCCGGGTCGCCGCGGCCGTAGAGCACGAGGTCGCCGCGCAGCACGCCGTCCACCACCGGCCCGGTGCCGTAGAGACTCGTGTTCACCGTGAAGTCCGGCGGCAGCAGCGCCGCCGCCACCGCCGTCACCACGAGCTTCGTATTGCTCGCCGGAATCATCATCCGGTCCGCGTTGCGCCCGTAGAGCAGCTTCCCCCGCTCATCCACCAGTGCGACGCCCCAGATGGCGTGCCGGAACGGCGCGGCGTCGAGGAGGGCGTCGAGGCGGCGGGAGGACTGGGCGTGGAGATCGGACGGTCGGAGGGTCGGGCAATCGGACAGTGACAGGATGGCGAGCGCCGCGAACGCGAGCGCGGGCCGCAGGCCTGCGCGCCTCGTGTCGCGTCGCCACCGTCCGACCGTCCGACCGTCAGACCGCCCGCCTTCAGTCATACGCCACCCGCGGATCCACTTTCGCATAGATGAGATCGGTGATGAGGTTGACCAGCACGAACACGAAGCTGAGAAAGAGGATGCTCCCCTGGACGGCGGGAAGATCGCGCTTCTCGATGGCGGTCAGCACGTAGCGGCCGACGCCGGGCCAGGAGAAGATCGTCTCGGTGAGGATCGAGCCGGTGAGGTAGCTGCCGAAGTCGAGGCCGAGCACGGTGACGATCGGGAGGAGCGCGTTCCGGAGGCCGTGCGAGAGGATCACGGGGCCTTCCCTCACGCCCTTGGCCCGCGCGGTCCGCACGAAGTCGCTGCGGAGCACCTCCTGCATCGCCGCGCGCGTCATGCGCGAGAGGAACGCGACCGAGCGCATGCCGAGCGTGATGGCGGGAAGCACGAGGAAGGCGAGGCCGCCGTAGCCCGAGGGCGGGAACCAGCGGAGCGTCACCGCAAAGACGAGGATGAGGAGCAGCCCGACCCAGTAGACCGGGAACGACACGCCGGCGTACGCGAGCATCGCCGACGCGCGGTCGCCCCATGTTCCCGGCCGCCACGCACCGTAGATCCCGATGGCGATCCCGAGCAGCGCCGCGAAGAGCATCGCCGAGCCGGCGAGGCGGAGCGTGGCGGGGAAGCGGTCGATGAGGTCCTGCACGATCGGCCGGCCGGTGATGTACGACTCGCCGAGGTCGCCCTGCACGACCTTGCCGAGATAGCGGCCGAACTGCACCGGGAGCGGATCGTCGAGCCGGAGCTCGGCGCGGAGCCGCGCGATGGTCGCCGCATCCGCCCGCTCGCCGACCATCGCCTGCACCGGGTCGCCCGGCGCGACATAGAGCAGCAGGAACGTGACGACGAGCACGCCGAGGAGCGTCGGAACGAGCAGGGCGAGCCGGAGCGCGAGGAAGCGGACCATCAGGTCAGCGCGTGACTTCCGCTTCGGTCCAGCGCTGGCCGGTGAACACGAGCGGAATCTTCCACCCGTCGAGCCCCTCCTGCGTCGCCCACATGTCCACCGGGAACCAGAGAAAGATCCACGGCGCCAGCTCGAAGATGCGCGCGTCCACCTCGCGGGCGAGCCGGCGCTTCTCCTCCTCGTCGATGGTGGTCCGGAGCCGGACGATCATCGAGTCGAGCGCCCCGTCGGTGAGGAACGCGTAGTTGCCGCCGGGCCCGTGATTCGAGGAGTGGAAGAGGGGCCAGGTGAAGTTCTCGGGATCGGGATAGTCGGCCCACCAGTCGCCGAGGTAGAGATCCGTCTCGCCGTTCCGGACCGCGGCGCGGACGCTCGTCGCGTCCCGCTGCAGGATCTCCACGGTAATGCCGACCTCGGCGAGGTTCTGCTGGACCGCCTGCGCCACGCGCGCGAGCTCCGCGCGCTGCGAGCGCCAGAGCTGCAGCGGGAAGCCGTCCGGATAGCCGGCGGCGGCGAGAAGGCGACGCGCTTCGGCGGGATCGTAGCGATACGGCGAGCGCGCCTCGTCGTGCCCATCGATGCCGGGAGGGATGGCGCCTGCCGCGCGGACGCCGCGTCCGGCCATCACGGTCCCGAGAATGGTCTCGACGTCCACCGCCATGTTGAGCGCCTGGCGCACGCGCACGTCGCCGAGCGGCCCGCGCTTCGTGTTGATCGCGATGTAGAGATCCTTGATGGCGGGGCGGCGCTGCAGGCGGTCCGCATGCGCCTGCTCCCAGCGCGCGGTCTCGCCGAACGGGATCTCGACCACGCTCAGCTGCCCGGTCTCGAACTCGGCGCCCTGCGTTGCGGTCTCGGGGATGATGCGGATGCGGAGGGAATCGGACTTCGGGGCGCCGCCCCAGTAGCTCTCGTTCCGCGCGAGGAGCAGCGCGTTGTCGTGCGTCCAGCTGACGAGCTTCCAGGGGCCGCTGCCGATCGGCCGCTCGGCGAAGTCGGGCGGCGTGGGCGTCGGCACCACCGCCGCTACCGGCATCGCCATGAACTTCGGGAAGATGTTGAGCGGCTCGGACAGGGTGAAGACGATGGTCGTGTCGTCCGGCACCCGCATGCCGGAGATGCCTTCGGCCTTTCCTTCGGCGTAGTCGCGGGCACCTTCGATCGGCTCGAGCGGCCAGTCCCGGCCGCGGGAGCCGGGCGCGAGCGCCCGGAGGATCGAGGCCTCGACGTCCCGCGCGGTGACGGGGCGGCCGTCGTGGAACGTCACCCCGGTGCGCAGGTGGAAGGTGTAGATCCGGCCGGTCGAGTCGGACTCCCAGGTCCGCGCGATTCCCGGCACCAGGCGCCCGTCGACGTCGAAGTGGACGAGGTTGTCGTACAGCATCGCCACCACTTCGCCGGACTGCACGTCCGTGGAAAGGGCGGGATCGAGGGTCACCGGATCCGCCGTCAGGTAATACCGCAGCGATCCGCTGCTCGTTCCCGCGTCGGCGCAGGCGGCGAGCAGGGTCAGCAGTGCGGGGAGGAGTCGTCGCATAGATGGCCGGAGGACAGGACGGGCGAGGAGGAGGGGCCGATTGTCAAAAAGTTGACACCGGCGCGTAAGACCGTCAAACTACAGTGCTTACAGAATACCGTCAACCGCGCCGGTGCGCTCGATGCATCGGGGCCGAGGAGACTCCGCCGTTTGATTTTCGTGCACCCCTGCGTGCCGTGCAAATCCGTGCCGCCGCGCAGACGGCTGCCCGCCCCGGCGCGCGCAGCGGCTCTCGTGCTCGGGCTCGCCCTGCTCGCATCGGCGCCGGCCGTGCTTCGCGCCCAGCAGTCCGACCTCGTGGTCCGCCGGCTCGAGTTCAAGGGAAACGAGTCGCTCGCGCCGGAGCTGCTGGCGGCAAGCATCGCGACGACCAATTCGGGCTGGTTCGCGCGGACCGCGCCGTTCAAGTGGTTCGGCCTGGGCGAGCGCCGCTACTTCAGCGAGGTCGATTTCCAGCGGGACGTTCTCCGGCTCGAAGTGCTCTACAAGCAAAGCGGGTTCCCCGACGTTCAGGTCGACACCCTGGTCGCGCGGACGCCGGAGGACATCTACCTCACGTTCGTGATCGAGGAAGGGGAGCCGGTCCGGGTGGATTCGTTCGCCGTCAACTGGCTCGACTCGGTGCCGGCGGGAGTCCGTGAGGAGGCCACGGTGGACCTGCCGCTCCGGGAGGGCGACGTCTTCAACCGGATCGCGATGCAGGCGGCCGCCGATACGATCACCCGCCGGCTGCGCGACCGGGGCTACCCGAGCGCCGACGTGCTCGTGAGCTACCGGTCGCGAACCGAGGAGCGGCTCGCCTCGGTGACGCTCGATGCCCAGGGGGGCAGGCACGCGGTGATCGGCAACGTGCAGGTGGACGGGGAGAATCGGATCGACTCGACCGTCGTCGTCTCGCTGATGCGGGCCCGGCCGGGCCGCGAGTTCTCGCAGACCGACCTCTTCACCAGCCAGCGCAACCTCTACAACTCGGAGCTCTTCCGGCTCGCCGCGGTGAACATCGACACGATGCGCTTCGTGCCGGGCGCGGACTCCGTGCCGCTCATCGTGCAGGTGACCGAGAACCCGCCGCGCCGCGCCACGGCGGGCGCGGGCTACGGCACCAACGACTGCTTCCGCGGCAGTGCCGGCATCATGTTCCGCAACTTCCTCGGTGCCGGCCGGATCCTCGACATCTCGAGCCGCATCTCCAAGGTGGGCATCGGGGAGCCGCTCAACTGGGGCCTCGAGAACTCGGTGCTCTGCGACGCGCTGCGCGAGGACTCGATCGGCTCCCGGCTCGTCAATTACAATGTGACCGCGGCCGTGCGGCGCCCCGCGTTTCTCTCGGCGAACAACACGCTGATCTTCTCGACGTACGCGGAGCGCCGGTCGGAGTTCAAGGTGTACCGGAGGCAGGAAGTCGGCGCGAGCATCGGCATCACGCGCGAGACGCCGACGCGGCGGCTCCCGGTGGCGCTCACCTACACCCTCTCGTTCGGGCGCACCGAGGCGTCGCCATTCAGCTTCTGCGCCTTCTTCAATACCTGCCTGCCGGCGGACGTCGAGTTCCGGAGCCGCCGCCGGCGGCTCGCGACGATCTCCGCCACCGGGACCGTGCCCCGGGCCAACAACCCGCTCGACCCGACGCGCGGCTACGTCGCGACCGGCGAGGTCACCGTCGCCTCGCGGTTCATCGGCTCGTCGTCGGTGCTGCAGTTCACCCGGATCGTCGGCGATTACGCCTGGTACCGGCCGCTCGCGCGGGACGTGGTGTTCAGCTGGCGGGTCCGCGGCGGGCTGATCTTCTCGCCGGTGCGGCTCGAAGGAAGCGAGTTCGCCTTCGTGCCGCCGGAGGAGCGGTTCTACGGCGGCGGACCGAACGACGTGCGCGGCTACCAGCGGAACGAGCTGGGCCCCGTGGTCTACGTCGTCACGCGCAGGTACCTGAACGAATCCGTGAAGGACCCGGACGGCGAGCTGGGTGTCGATTCGGTGCGCGTCGCGGCCACCGGCGGCAACACGATGGCGGTGGGGAACGTCGAGCTGCGCTTTCCCTCGCCCGTCTTCAAGGAGCGGCTGCGGCTCGCGCTCTTCGTGGACGTGGGCGGGGTGTGGGAGCGCGGCGCCACCGACGTGCTGATCCGCATGACGCCGGGCGCCGGGTTCCGCGTCGCCACGCCGCTCGGCCCGGCCCGGTTCGACATCGCCTACAACCCCTCGCGCCTGGCCCCGGGAGCGTTCTATATCGCCGAAGAGGACGGCACGCTGACGCCCGATCCTTCGCGCGAGGGGTTCCAGCTCGACCGGCGCAGCCGGTTCACCCTGCACTTTGCCGTCGGGCAGCCTTTCTGATGCGGCGGAAGGCGGCGCGCTTCCTCTTCGTGGTGGTCTTCGGCACGATCGCGACCGTGCTGGGGATCGTCACGTCGATGACGCTGACGCCGCCGGGCCGCGATCTCCTCGCGCGCGTCGTCTCGGCCGAGCTCGACCGGGTCCTCAACGGGAGCGTCGAGGTCGGCAGCATCTCGGGCTCGTTCCTCTACGGCCTGACGCTCGAGCGCCTGGTGGTGCGGGACACGCAGGGCGTGCTCCTCCTGAGCGTGCCGCGCGCGCGGGTCGGCTATTCGCTGCCGAGGCTGCTGAGCGGGGATGTCGTGCTGACGGAGGTGCACGTGGACGAGCCCGAGATCCAGCTCATCCAGCACCACACCGGCGTGTTCAACTACCAGGACGTGCTCCGCATCGGCAAGTCGGCGCCGCGCGTCGGGCCGCCGCCGCGGATCGAGTTCCACGACGTCCGCGTGCGCAACGGCGTGCTCCGGATCGCGATTCCGTGGCGCGCCGGCGATCGCCTGAGCGGTGCCGCGCTCGACTCCGCGCTCTCGGCGGAGCGGGAGCGGCCGGGCCGCCTGATCCAGGAGAGCCGGGAGGGACTCCGGCGGGTCATCATCCTCGACGACCTCACGACGGTCCTCTCGCGCCTCCGGATCAGCACGCCCGACCGCCAGCCGTTCACGCTCGACCTCGATTCGCTCGCGACGCGCGTGAACGATCCGGCCGTCACGATCACCGATGCGAAGGGCCGAGTACGCCTCCGCGGCGACAGCGCGGTATTCAGCCTCGAGCGCGGCGCGATGCCGAACAGCGTCTTCTCGGGCGGCGGCGCCGTCACGTGGCCGAACGACACCATCCTCTTCGACTTCCAGATGGAAGCGCCGAGGGTGAGCCTGGTGGACCTCCGGTGGGTCTCGCCGGACTTTCCCGACATGTCGGGAAGCGGGATCATGGCCGCGGTCTCGGAGAGCAGCCAGCGCACCGCCTACTCGCTGCAGGATCTCGACCTGAGGCGAGGGCTGCAGCAGGTGACCGGCAACCTGGTCGCACTGCAGGACAAGGAGCGGGGCCTCGGGTTCCGCGACATGGACGTGCAGCTCAGGAACCTGGACCTCGACGCGGCGCGGCCCTACGCCGACACGCTGCCGTTCTACGGGACGCTGACCGGCACGCTCCGCGGTGAAGGGTGGCTCGACCGCATGCGGATCGCGGTGGATTGGGATTTTGCGGACGAGACCGTGGCGGGGAATCCGGTGACCGCGCTCGTCGGCAGCGGCGTCGTCGGGTTCGGGGAGCCGGCGGGGCTCTACTTCGAGAACTTCGCGATTCGCGACTCGGACATCGACCTGGGGACGGTGAATCGCCTTGCGCCCGCCGTCGTGGTGCCGGGGCGGATCGCAGCCGTGGGCACGCTCGATGGGCCCATGCGGAACGTCACGTTCCGCGGCACGGCGCGCCATCGCGACGGCGACCGGCCCATGAGCGAGATCGAAGGCACCGTGCGCCTCGACACCCGCGCGACGGAGCTCGGGGTGGCGCTCAACGTCGCGCTGAGCCCGCTCGTCTTCGACGGGATCCGGCGCGGCTATCCGTCGCTCGGAACGCTCGGCAGCGTCAGCGGGCGGCTCCAGATGGAAGGGCGGCTCTCGCGCATGCAGGTGGATGCCGACCTCACCGGCGAGATCGGCGACATCACCGCGAGCGGCGTGGTGACGATGATGCCGCCGCGCTGGGGCGCCGACAATCTCTTCGTGAGCTTCGCACGCCTCGACCTCGCGGCACTCCGCGGGGCAGGGCCGACGACGAGCCTCTTCGGCGACATGGCCGTGACCGGCGTGGTGGACACGCTGCGCGCACCGGAAGGCCAGCTCCAGCTCTCGCTCCGGGAGAGCCGCATCCGCGAATGGACGATCGACACGCTCTTCACCCGCGTCGCGGTCGCCGACAGCGTGATCACGATGGACACCGCCTACACCGAATGGAAGGGCGCGCGCGCGGGCGGCTCCGGCACGCTCGGCTGGGCGCGCCCGCACACCGGCACGATGGCGTTCTCGGTGGCGGCGGACAGCCTCGTCGCCTTCGACTCGCTCCTCCTCGCCGTCACGCAGCAGCAGCGGGATACGCTCGGCATCGCCCGGCCGCTCGAGGGGTCGGGCACCGCCGCCCTCACGCTGAGCGGCAGCCTCGACACGCTGCAGGTGCTCGGGTCGTTCGACGTGCGCGATCTCGCCTTCCAGCGTTACCGCTCGCCGCGCGTCACCGGAACGTTCTCCTCGACCGGCGGCACGGTGCCGCGGTTCGGGCTCGGCGTCGAAGCCGATTCACTCCTGATCGCGTCGGACACGACCGGGCTCCCGGCGTGGACGCTCGCCGACATCGCGCTGGATGCATCCGGCCGGACCGATTCGCTCGACTGGGGCATCGGCACGACGGTCGGGACCAGCTCGCGCTTCGACGGGACCGGGTGGTGGACGCGGTCCGACACGTTGTCGCGCCTCGGCGTGGATACCCTGGCGGCGAACCTCGGCACCGGCCTCTGGCGGCTGCTCGCGCCGACCTCGCTCGAGCTGCCCGACTCGGGCGCGCCGCTCCTCGCACCGACCGCGCTGGTGGCGGCGGACCGGAGCGGCGAGATCCGCGTCGCCGGCCACCTCCCGATGAACGCGCCGGGCGACCTCACGGCCTCGGCCTTCGGCCTCGACCTGCGCGACATCTACGACGTGATGGGCCGGGACACGACGGGCGTTCGCGGGAACATCGGCTTCGATCTCGAGGCGAGCGGGACGGCCGAGTCGCCGGCATTCCGCGGAACGGCGTCGCTCGCGGACGCGCAATTCGGCGATGCCATGATGCCGTACGTCGAGGGCGTGCTCAATTATGGCGACCGGCGGCTCGACGCCAATCTGCTCCTCTGGCGCACCGGGAATCCGGTGCTCCGCGTGGAGGCGCAGCTCCCGTACGACCTCGCGCTCCGCGGCGCCACGAATCGGCGCATCGAGGGCCCGCTCTCGGTCCGCGCCACCGGCGACAGCGTCGAGCTCGCGATCCTCGAAGCGTTCATCCCGACCATCGAGGATGTGCGCGGCTATCTCACCGCGGACGTGCAGATCCAGGGAACGTGGGCGAACCCCGACCTCGCCGGCTCGCTCGTCGTGGCGGACGGCGGCATGGAGCTCACCTCGCTGGGCGTGACCTGGGATTCGCTCTCGGCCAGCGCGGCATTCGCGGGCGACTCGGTGATCGTCCGCGAGCTGCGGATCTCGAGCGGCGGCGGAACGATGGCGGCGGCGGGAACCGTGACGTTCGAGGAGCTGCCGCGGCCCGTGCTCGACCTCGAGCTCGTGGCGCGCGGCTTCGAGGTGATGCGGGTCCGGAATCTCGTGGACCTCACCGCCTCCGGCCGCTTCGCGCTGAACGGGCCCTTCTATGGCGCGACGTTCACCGGCACCGGCGTCGCCAACGAGGGCGTGCTCTACTTTGCCGACCTCGTCAACAAGCGCGTGATCGATCTCGACGATCCCGCGAACCTGGCGCTCGTCGACACGATGGTGCTGCGCCGCAACCGGCTGCGCGAAGGATTCCAGAGCCGCTTCATCGAGGAAGTCCGGGTGGCGGACCTCAATCTCACGATGGGCAGCGATTTCTGGCTCCGCTCGAGCGAGGCGAACATCAAGCTGAGCGGCGAGGTGCGCGTCAACAAGGTGCTCGAGGAATACCGGCTCGACGGCACGCTCGAAGCGGGGCCGGGGGCGTACACGCTCAAGATCGGCCCGGTGACGCGCGACTTCACCGTCACCCGCGGAACGGTGGTCTACTTCGGGACGCCGGACCTGAACGCCGAGCTCGACATCGAAGCGGAGCACCAGGTGCGCGCGGCCACGGGGCAGGAGATTCCCGTCATCGCCCACATCGGCGGCACGCTCCTGCAGCCGCGGCTCACGCTGCGGAGCGATCCGACGATCCAGCCGCCGCTCGCCGAGGTGGACCTCGTCAGCTACCTGATCTTCGGCGTGCCGGCGAGCCAGGCGCAGGGCCTCGACAACAACGCCGTCCAGAACGCGGCATCGATCCTCACGAGTGCCGTGTCGAGCGACCTCGAGCGCGCGCTCATCGCCGACCTCGGCTTTCCGGTGGACCTGCTCGAGATCCGCCCGGCGCTCGCGGGTGGCACGCGCGCCGGCGGCTCGCTGAGCCAGCTCGCCTTCGGCTGGCAGCTCGGGCGCCGGGTCTTCTTCCGGCTCAACGCCGGCTACTGCTCGAGCGGGACCTCCGGCCTCGGGCTCGGCGCGAGCGTCGACTACCGGCTCAACCAGTCGTGGCGGCTGCAGACGAGCGTGGAGCCGACGTACCAGAGCTGCCGCGTCTTCAGCGAGTTCCGGCCGACCGCGTCGTACCAGATCGGCTTCGACGCGCTCTGGGAAAAGGAATTCTGATGGCGAAGGCGCTCGTCATCATCAACCCGGCGGCCGCGCGCACCCGCGCGGCGAGCGTGGACGCGGTGGCGGCGGCGATCCGGAGCGGCGGCTGGGAGGCGGAGGTCCTCGCGACCGGCGGACCAGGCGATGCGCGGGTGCTCGCGGAGTACGGCGTGCGCGAAGGGTTCGACGTCGTGGCGGTCTTCGGTGGCGACGGGACGACGATGCAGGCGGCCGCGGCACTCGTCGGCACCGACGTCACGCTCGGCGTGATTCCCGGCGGGACCGGGAACCTGCTCGCCGGCAACCTGCGGATCCCCGCGGCGCCGGCGCGCGCCGCCGAGATCATCGTGCGCGGCCGGCCGAAGCGCTTCGACCTCGGCCGCATGGAGCGGCCGGGCGGGATCCAGTACTTCGCCGTGGCCTGTGGTGCGGGATACGACGCGCGCGTCATGGCGGGCACCGCATCGGCCATGAAGCACAAGTGGAAGTTCGCCGCCTACGTGGCGACGACCTTCCGGCTGCTCGACGAGCTCCGGATCTCGCGCCACTACATCACGGTGGACGGCGTCGAGTACGAAGCGGAAGCGGCGATGGTGCTCGTCGCCAACTGCGGCGAGGTCATCCCGCCCTTCGTGCGGCTCCGCTCGGGGATCACGCCGGACGACGGAATGCTCGACGTGATCGTGCTGAAGGCGAGCAACGTGCCCGAGAGCGTGCGCGCGATCTGGCACCTCCTGCGCGAGCGCGCCGAGGGCGAGTTCATCCGTTACGCGCGCGGCCAGGAAGTGCGCGTGGTGACGGAGCCGGTCGAGCCGGTGCAGCTCGACGGCGAGCCGGGTGGCGTGACACCGTTCACGGCGACGGTGGTGCCGGGGGCGATCGGGATCATGGTGCCGGGGTAGGGCGAGGCGCGAGGCGCGAGACTCGAGACTCGAGACTCGAGACCAGGGTCGGAGAAGCTGGCGGCGTTGAGTCAAGGAGGCAGGAGCCTCATTACCGGGGAGTCGACGATGGCGGATTCGGTGCTTCTGATCGACGATGACGTGGAAGTCCTGCGGTCGATCGGGAACTACTTCGAGCGGCTCGGTCACGAGGTCACGCGCGAGCTGAGCGGCGAGGCGGGACTGGCGACGTTCGATCGGGTGCGGCCCGAGGTGGTGATCCTCGACCTGCGGCTGCCCGGGATGGACGGGATGGAGGTGCTCGAGCACCTGCGGCAGCGCGGGGCCGCCGTCATCCTCCTCACCGGCGACAGCGACGTCGAGACGGCCGTCCGGGCCATGCAGCTCGGCGCCGAGAACTTCCTGACGAAGCCGGTGGACATGGCGCATCTGGCGGCGGCGGCGGCACGCGTCGCGGACAAGGTGCGCCTGCGCCGCGTGAACCAGACGCTCCTCGTGCATTCCACGCCGGAGCGCGGCCTCGAGTCGCTCGGCGCGTCGGGGCAGATGCAGGATTTCGCGCACCAGGTGGGGCTCCTCGCGCAGAGCGAGCGCACCACGGTGCTCCTCACCGGCGAGAGCGGCACGGGGAAGGGGTGGGTGGCGCGCATGATCCACGACCTGAGCCCGCGCCGCGCCGAGCCGTTCATCGAGGTGAATTGCGCCGGCCTCAACTCCACGTTCCTCGACAGCGAGCTCTTCGGGCACGAAAAGGGCGCCTTCACGGACGCGAAGGACCGGAAACAGGGCCTCTTCGAGATCGCGGACAAGGGTACGATCTTTCTCGACGAGATCGGCGACCTGGCTCCCGAATTGCAGCCGAAGCTGCTCAAGGTCCTCGAAACGAAGACCTTCCGGCGGCTGGGCGGAACCCGCGAGCTCACGGTGGACGTACGGCTCGTGGCGGCGACGAACCGGAACCTGCACGCCGACGTCGAGTCGGGCCGTTTCCGCGAGGACCTCTACTACCGGCTGAGCGTCATGCCGCTCATGCTCCCCGCGGTGCGGGACCGGACGCGGGAAGACCGGCTGGCGCTCATCACGCGGATTCTCAACGACCTGCGGAAGGAGCTCCCGAACGGCCCCGGCGGCGTCGCGACCGAAGCGATGGAGCGGCTCCTCAGCTACAGCTGGCCGGGAAACGTGCGCGAGATGCGAAACGTGCTGGAGCGGGCGCTGATCCTGGCGCGGGGACAGGCCATGATCGGCGTCGAGCACCTCCCGGGCGAGTTCCGGGCGCGGCCCGGCATCGGCGACCGCCGCCACACGCCGCTCAGCCTCGACGATCTCGAGCGGCAGCACATCGACCGCACGCTCAAGCACCATGGCGGCAACCGGACGCGCGCCGCGGCAGAGCTCGGCATCTCGCGCGCGACGCTGATCAACAAGATCAAGCGGTACAATCTCACGGGGTGATCACATGACCGAAGGCGAGAGCCCGCGGATCCAGGAGCGCGACGCGATGCGCTGCCGCTCGTGCGGCCGCGAAGAGCGCGCCTCCGAGGGCTACCCGTGCAGCGAATGCGGGACGTTCATCTGCCTCATCTGCACCTTCCGCGGCATCACGAAGTGCGCCACCTGCGAGGCGCAGGCGGCGACGTGAGCGGCATGGTCATTGGCGCAGCGGCGGTAACGCCGGTCATGGCCGCGGCGAGCGTCCGCGCGGAGCAGGTGACGCAGCTCGTGCTCGGCGAGCTCGCCGACCTCCTCGCGAGCGACGGCGAATGGCTCCACATCCGCACCGAGCTCGACGGCTACGAAGGGTGGGTCAACGCCGGCTACGTCCGGCGGATCACGCCGCTCGAGGCCGAGGAGTGGCGCCGCGAGGCACGCGGGTGGAGCGAAGGCGCGCGCGTGTCGGTCGGAAGCGACATCGTGGCGCTGCCGCTCCGGGCGCGCGTCGCACTGGATGAGGGACTCGTGACCCTGCCGGACGGACGCGCGGGACGCGTCGTCGAGGGGCACGTGCGCTCCGCGGAGACGGCCGAAATCGAGGCGCGGCGCGCGGCGCCACACCGCTGGGCGCTCGATCATTTCCGGGGCGCGCCATACCAGTGGGGCGGGCTCACGCCCTGGGGCGTGGACTGCTCCGGCCTGGTGCAGACGACGTACGCGGCGCGAGGCATCGTGCTTCCGCGCGACTCCTCGAAGCAGGCTGCCGCAGGCGAGGCGGTGCCGCTCGATGCAATCGAGCCGGGAGACCTCCTCTTCTTTCACAGCGAGCATGGCCGCCATATCACGCACGTCGCCTTTGCCGCCGAGAACGAATCGCTCATCCACTCGACGATCGCCTGCGGCGGCGTGGTCGAGGAGCCGTTCACGCCCGGGTCGCGGGCCGGCGATGCGCTCCGGCCGAGGCTGGTTGCCGCGCGGCGCATCGGCAGCCGGAGCTGAGTGCCGATGAAGCGGCGGCTCGTCCTCTTCGACATCGACGGCACCATTCTCCTCTCGGGAGGCGCCGGGCGCCGGGCGATCACCGCAGCGCTCAGCGAAGCCGTGGGCGACTTCGACGCCTTTTCCGGAATCCGCTTCGACGGAAAGACCGATCCCCAGATCGTCGGCGAGCTGCTGGCGGCGGCGGGCCACGGACGCCCGCACGACGAGGCGCACGTCGCCGCGCTCTGTGAACGGTATGTGACCCTGCTCGAGCAGGAACTGGCGGGCGGGCGGAGCGGCACGGTGGTCATGCCGGGCGTGCCCGAATTGCTCGACCGGCTCGAGGCGGAGAAGTCGGTGGTGCTGGGCCTGCTCACGGGCAATCTCGCGCGCGGAGCGAGGCTCAAGCTCTCGGCTGCGGGTATTTCGCCCGACAGGTTTCGCGTGGGTGCGTACGGAAGCGACTCCGCGCACCGGCCCGACCTTCCCGCCGTGGCCGCCGCCCGCGCCGAGCCGCTCTTCGGGCGGGTGCCGGAGCGCGAGGAAGTCGTGATCATCGGCGATACGCCCGCCGACATCCACTGCGGCAGCGGCATCGGCGCGCGCGCACTGGGCGTCGCCACCGGAGGATACGGCATCGAAGAGCTCGCCTCATGCGGACCGCACGCGGTCTTCGCCGATCTCTCCGATACCGCGGCCGTGCTGGCTGCGATCCTCGAGTGACCGTGACCGCCCCCGAGCCGCTCGTTCCCGAGCTGGGGCCGCTCCTCGGCCGACTCTCCGTGCCGCGAGGCCCCGCATCCGGCATCGTCCCGCTCGACGACATCCGACTCAAGCTCGTCTCGGAGCTGTTCGACCTGGCCGGCGCAGCGCGGGAATTCGCCGCGGAGGGAGACATTCCGGGCGCGGTCCAGTCGCTCAACCGGCAGGGGTGGCTCGCCGCCTGGGAGCGGGCGGTCGAGGCCGCCGCGGCGCGCGTCTCGGGACGAATCTCGGCGCGGATCGAATCCGCCGCGGCGGAAGTGCATCTCCCGGGGAAAAAGCTCGCGCGGATACGGCTCACGGACGAGGAGCGGCGCGGCATCGAAGTCAGGCTCGGAAGCGGCGGGTCGTTCCTCATCGAGGCGCTCGACGAGCTCGAAGCCACCGTGCGCGAGGCCTCTCGCAAGCCGGTCCCGGCGTCGCGGTGGCGCGCTGCGCTGAGCGGCGTGGCGCGGCGGCTCGAGTCGGCGTGGCTCGCGCTCGAGGAGGCGGCGGCCAGGGAGGAAGCGTCGTGGCAGCAGGACGTCGCCGAGATCCGGCGGTGGCGGCGGCCGCGGTGGCCGCTCTGGGTCATCACGCTGGCAGTGCTGGGCGCCGCGATCTATCTCGGCGCAGTGCTCGGCGGGCTCACGCCGGCGCCCGACCCGCTGCGTCCGCTGGCGGAGTGGTGGTGGGCCCGGGGATGAGCGTCGTCGGCGTGGGGATCGACCTGGTCGAGCTGGAGCGCGTCCGTCAGATCCTCGCGCGCCGGCGCGACCAGGCAATGGAGCGCTTCCTGACGGCGAAGGAGCGGGAGTACGTGTCGAGCCGCCCCGATCCGGTCCCCCACATGGCCGCCCGGCTCGCAGCGAAGGAAGCCGTCTACAAGGCGCTGCAGGAGCTGCCGGACTGCCGCGGCGTGGGGTGGCAGGACATCGAGGTTTCCCGCGACGAGAGCGGGAAGCCGTCGGTGTCGCTCTCCGGTCTCGCAGCGGCGGCGGCCGACGCGAATGGCCCGCTCCGGATCCATCTCTCGCTCACCCATACTCACGTGTCCGCCGCCGCGGTGGCGATCATCGAACGGCGAGGCGCGGCGAGGTAATCAACGGCGCCCGCGAGACCGTCACCCGTCCGCCCCGCACGGGCATCAGGGCAGGTCCACGAGAGCAATCACTTCGATCCGAATGACCGCGAAGTGTTCGCCGCCCCCACCGCCGCCTGATCGCTCACGAATAGCCGAAGTCCAATTCCTGTCTGCTCTTCCAATCCCGACCCTCCGACTCTACTTTACGCCCGTCCTGTCTCAATCCGGTTGAGAATGAATCTCAGATACGCAGCCGTCCTGCTAGTTGCCGCCTGGGGGGCACCGCTTGCCGCTCAGAATGAGCCGCCGTCGGCCGTTCGCCGGCTCGCCTCCACAGCGCTGCTCGCGGCTCAGGAGTACGCGATCGGCGTGCGCGGCGGCCGGATCGTGATGGCTGCGGAAGTGGACGAGGCCAAGCTGTTCCTCAAGGAATCGCGCCGGAGCGCCGAGTCGCTGTCGGAGGAGGAGCGGGCGCGCATGATTGCGGGGCTCGATTCGATCATCGCCCTCGTCAACGCGACGGGGAGCCCGGACAGCGTCTCCCGGCAGGTGCGAGAGCTCACCGCCGGGCTCGCGGCGCGGACCGGCATCGAGCTCGACGAGCTCCCGGCCCGGACTCCGTCCTTCGCGCGCGGTGCCGAGGTCTATGCGGCAAGCTGCGCCAGCTGCCACGGGGAGCGCGGCCTGGGCGATGGTCCCGCCGGCCGCGGCCTCGATCCGGCACCGGCCAACCTCGCGGACGCCGGAGCGTTGCGCGACGCCTCGCCGATCGACTTCTACCGCCGGATCACGATCGGCGTCGCCGGCACGGCGATGCCTGCGTTCGAGACGAGCCTGACCGCCGAAGACCGCTGGGCGGTGGCCGTCTACGGCACGCTCCTCCGGCTTCCGCCGCCGTCCGGAACCGTTCCGGATTCCCTGCAGACATTCGCTGCCACCGCCCGGGTTTCCGATGCAGAGCTGCTCGGGGAGCTCGGGGCGGATGCCGCGGCGCCGGGAGAAGCGGCTCTCGCCCGGCTCGCGGCGGTGCGGCGCTCGGGGACCGATGGAGCGAGCGGCGCCGCAATCGCGGAGACGTTCGCGCAGGTGCGCCGGCAGGTGGACTCGGTCGTGGCGCTCGCGGCCGCCGGCCTCACCGACGAGGCCACGACGCAGGCGCTCGACGCCTACATGACGTTCGAAGCGCTCGAGCGCTCGGT
>DASTUP010000103.1:0-20943 GCA_035759585.1 Gemmatimonadales bacterium
CCGCGCTCGACAGCCTGGGCAAAGGCGCGCGACTCAAAGATGGGGTACGGGCGCGGCCGGCTCGAGGTATCGCCGGTCGCGGCCGCCGTCTCCGCGGTGGCCGGGGCCGGTGTTCCGGTCCCGGGCGCCGGCTGCGTGGCGCAGGCGGCTGCAAGGAGTGCGAATGCGGTGGCGCGCCCGGACGTGCTGAAGGACATGCGGATCTCCGCGAGGAAGTCGTCGGGAAAGAAACCGTGGATCATTCCATGGAGTTGAGCAGCGCGAGCATGCGGAGGTCCCACGGGTCGGGCGAGGGGTCGTCCCCCGCGATCTCGAAGTTCTCCTGCGGTGTCTCGAGAATCAGCGGCACCTTCCGCGAGCGCGGATCGGCGAGGAGCCAGCCGAAGGTCGGCGCGCCGATCAGGCCTTCGCCGATCAGCGCGTGCTGGTCGCGGTTCGAGGCGAACGGGAACTTGCTGTCGTTCAGATGAAAGAAGGAGGGCGGCTCGCCGATCGCGGACTCGAAGTCGTCGAGCACCTTCGTCAGCGCCGCCCTCGACTCGTGGATCGGGTGGCCGGCCGCAAAGAGGTGGCAGGTATCGAGACCGTATCCGGTTCGCGCGCGCAGCTTCGCCGGCACGCCCGAGAGCATGGCGGCGATCTCCCCGGGCGTGCGGCCCATCGTGAGCCCCGCGCCCGCCGTGTTCTCGATGAGCACGCGCGTCTCGCCGGGAATTTTCTCGAGCGCACCGGTGATCGCGGCGGAAACGAGGGCCACGGCGGCCTCCCGGTTGCCATCGCGCGCGGCGCCGGGATGAAAGCAGATCTGGCCGATACCTAGCGCGGTCGAGCGCTCCAGCTCCTTGGCGAGACCGGCGGCGGCGCGCACCGACTTCTCCTCCTCATGGGTCGCGGTATTGAGGACGTAGGCCGCGTGCGCCATGACGTGCTTCGGCGAAATGCCGGTGCCCGCCAGGGCCTCCCTGAACCGCGCGACGCGATCAGGCCGGATCGATGCGCGGTCGCCGTAGAACTTGGGAATCGTCGTGAAGATCTGCAGGGCCTGCATGCCGGCGGCCCCTGCCCGGCGGGCTGCCATATCGATACCGCCGTTGTCGATCGTGTGCGCGCCGATGAGGTGGTGGGTAGGCATACATTCAAGTTAAGGGCAGGGGGAACGGAGTCGCACCAGCCAACGCTCACGCCCGGGAGGCTGCCGTCCGCGCCGAAAGTGTCCGAAATCTGCAAAGGTGTAACAAAAATCCTACACATTTTGCCAAAAACCGCACCCAAAACTCAGGCACTGATCTTGAATCTGCACAGGTGTCACAAGATTCTTGCAAAACTTGCAGGAAATCGGGTGCAAATGTACATTCGGCCCTTCGCCCGGCCGTTCGCCACCGTCCACCCCTCAGAGGTTCCGTGACCGCCGCCTTCAATCCCGCAGATGCCGCCAACCGGATCGACGCGCTGTTCGGCGCCGATGTCTTTTCCCCCCGTGTCATGCGCAAGCGCCTCCCCAAGGAGGTCTACAAGAGCCTGATGCAGACGATCGAGCTCGGTGAGCCGCTCGATCCGCAGGTCGCGGGCGTGGTGGCGGCCACGATGAAGGACTGGGCGATCGAGAACGGTGCGACGCACTACACCCACTGGTTCCAGCCCCTCACCGGCCTCACCGCGGAGAAGCACGACTCGCTCGTCTCTCCCGATGGCTCCGGCGGCGTCATCCTCAACTTCTCCGGCACCGAGCTCGTGCAGGGTGAGCCGGACGCATCGAGTTTCCCGAGTGGCGGCCTGCGCGCGACGTTCGAGGCTCGCGGCTACACCGCCTGGGACCCGACCAGCCCCGCCTTCCTCATGCGTGGCGAGAACAGCGTCACGCTCTGCATCCCGACGGCGTTCGTCTCCTGGAACGGGGAAGCGCTCGACACGAAGATCCCGCAGCACCGTTCCATCGAGGCCCTCTCGAAGCAGGCGATGCGCATCCTCCGCTTCTTCGGCGGCGCGGCCGGCGTGTCCCGCGTCATGACGACGCTCGGTCCGGAGCAGGAGTACTTCCTCGTGGACCGCGAGCTGTACTACGAGCGCCCCGACCTCCTCACCTGCGAGCGCACGCTCTTCGGCGCGCGGCCGCCGAAGGGCCAGCAGCTCGAGGACCACTACTTCGGCACGATCCCGCCGAGGGTGCTCGCGTTCATGTCGGAGGTGGAGCGCGAGCTCTATCGGGTCGGTGTGCCCGTCAAGACGCGACACAACGAAGTGGCTCCCGGGCAGTACGAGATCGCACCGCTCTTCGAAGTCGGCCACGTGGCGAGTGATCACCAGATGGTGCTCATGGAGACGATCAAGCGCGTCGCGCCGCGCTACGGCCTGCAGGCGCTCCTGCACGAGAAGCCCTTTGCCGGCGTGAACGGCTCCGGGAAGCACGTCAACTGGTCCATGACCACCGACACGGGCGTCAATCTCCTCGATCCCCGCGACGAAACGCATTCGAACATGCAGTTCCTGGTCTTCCTCTGCGCGATGATCCGTGCCGTGGACCTGCATGCCGACCTGCTGCGCGCGGCGATTGCGTCTGCCGGCAACGATCACCGCCTCGGCGCCAACGAGGCGCCGCCGGCGATCATCTCGATCTTCCTCGGCGGCATGCTTACCGACATCCTCGAGCAGATCGAGAAGGGGCCGCCGAAGCGTACGCTCCGCGGTGGCATGCTGCATCTTGGCGCGCGCACGCTGCCCCAGCTGCCGCGGCACTCCGGCGACCGGAACCGCACGTCGCCCTTCGCGTTCACCGGCAACAAGTTCGAGTTCCGCGCCGTGGGCTCCTCGGCGAGCATCGCGTGGCCGGCCACGGTCCTGAACACGATCGTCGCCGAATCGCTCGACTTCATGGCGACGGAGCTGGAGAAGGCGGCCGGAAAGAGCCCGAGCGAGGCCAAGCAGGAGGAAGCGGTCCTGATGGTGCTCAAGCAGGTTCTCCAGGAGCACAAGCGGGTGATCTTCGACGGCGATGGCTATTCGGAGGCATGGCACAGGGAAGCCGAGAAGCGCGGACTTCCCATGCTCCGGGACTCGCTCGCGGCCTTCCCGGTGCTGGGCGCGAAGAAGACGAAGGACCTCTTCAAGAAGTACGATGTGCTGTCACCCGCCGAGGTCGAGAGCCGGATGCACATCGCCATCGAGAAGTACGTCAAGCAGCTCACGATCGAGGCCGAGACGATGATCTCCATCGGCCGCTCGCAGATCCTGCCCGCGGCGATCGAGCATCAGGCGCTGCTGGCGCAGTCGGTGTCCGCGACGGAAGCGGCGGCCGTCGAGTGCGAGGAGGACCGCGAAGCGCTGCGGGAGTTCGTCGGGCTCGTGTCGCGACTCCGCAAGGCCATCGTCGCGCTCGAAACCGCCTGCGCGCACTCCGTCGCTGATTCGCACAAGCACGCGACGCACATCAACGCAAAGGTGAAGCCCGCGATGGATGCGCTGCGGAATGTCGTCGATTCGCTCGAGACACACGTGGCAGCCGACCTCTGGCCGCTGCCGACCTATCGGGAGCTGCTGTTCCTGAAGTGAGGGCAAGCGGTGGGCGGCAGGGTACCGGCCGGCGAGTCGGGCGCTGCGGAGAAACTGGGCATACGGAAGCACGAAGGGACGAAGGCGCCGTGGTCATGCGGGCTGGCGCGTCCTTTCGTGCTTTCGTGTGCGCAGTCAACTCGGTCCTGGTGCGATAGTCTTTACTTGCGCATGCCTGCCTTGCTCCCCATCCACGCTGATCGAAACGCGACGATTTCCTTCGAGACCGGACGGCCGGCTTTCTCGAAGGTGACGATCTCGAGCGTGAAGTCCTCGGACAGCGGGACCGTCACGTCGCGCCGACCCTCGCGGCCGATGATGACGGCCGGGACCGTGGTGCCCGGCGCCTTGTCGGACAGCACCGCATCCAGATCGGCCGACGTGAGCATCGCGCGGCCGGCGATCGACACGATCCGGTCGCCGCGCTCCACGCCGGCCTCATAGAGCGGAGATCCGATCGTCGGGGAGCTCGTGACGGCGAGGGTGGAGTCCTGCTCGCGGAGCCCGACGGGCCCGAGCCATACCTTGCCGGGGCGCACGGGGCGGAGTGCGAGGCCCGCGCGAGCGAGAAGGGTGTCGAGCGGCGGTACGTCCCGTCCGAAGATGTAGCGGCGGAAGACCTCCGATGCGTAGGACCGCGAAGTGACTTCGGCGAGCGCCGCTTCGACGTCGGCCAGGGTGTACGGGCGCTCCGTCTTGCCGTGCCGCGTCCACAGCAGCCGCATGAAGTCGTCGAGCGACCGGCCCGCGAAGCGCGCGCGGATATCGAGATCGAGCGCCAGTCCGATGACCGACCCCCAGGTGTAGTACGAGATGAAGGTATTGGCCCGGTTGTTCGGATCGATCGATGCCGCAGCATCCACGAAGGGCGCCTGCAGGCTCATCTCGACCGGCGAGAAGAAGCGCCGCCCCGGCGCGTTGATCACGAAGTCGGCCCCGCCGCTCAGCGCCTCCGCATACTGGTCGAGCGACATGATCCCCGCCCGCCGGATGAAGAGATCGTCGTAGTAACTGGTGAACCCTTCGGCGAGCCAGAGCTCGCCCGACATGTTCGCCTCCTCGAAATCGAATGGCTCGAGGGACTTCGGGCGGATCCGCTCGACATTCCACGCATGGAAGAACTCGTGCGAGACCGTGCCCAGATTGCCGAACCCGGGTGCAGAGAGCGGGCGGCCGCTCGTGAGGATCGTCGAGTTCCGGTGCTCCATGCCGTCGCCGTTCACGTACGGGAGGTAATCGGCGATGAACGTGTAGGTGCCGAAATCGAACCTCGGCAGCTCGCCCCACATCGCCGCCTGCTCGGCCACGACCTTCTGCACCCTGTCGGCAAAGGTGTCGAGCTCCGCCGCAGCGCCGGCGTGGTGCAGCGCAAATCGCAGCGTCCGGGCGGCCGAACCCTGCCCGACGGTCCAGCTCCGCACGTCGTGGGCGCTGAGCTCGGTGGGGCTGTCCATGAAGTACTGGAAATGGGGCGCGGTGAAGGTGAAGGGGTCGGATGTCGGAGCGAGCTGCGTGGCGACCTTCCAGTCGGGCCTCGCCGGCCGGAAGGTGATGCGTATGGGGCGCGCCTCGAACCCGCGGGCCCACATGAAGGTCGCAGGAATGTTGAGATGGGCGTGCGTGCCGTCGATGGCCGCGTAGGTACCGTCGGCGCGGTCGCCGAAGAGCGTATAGGTCATCACCACCGTCCCATCGTGACCCGTGACATCCCACTGATGCGGATTCGGCCGCGTGATCGTCAGGGCCCGGCCTCGCGAGTCCACGGCCTTCACCGAGTAGACGTTCTTTGCGAACTCGTGCAGCGCATAACGGCCGGGCGAGCTGCGGCTCATCCGGAGCTCGAGCGTGCCGCTCGGCACGTTGCGGAACTCCACCTTCACCTCGGCCTCATGATGGACGGCGTTGGGGAAGGCGATCTCGTAGCGGATCGTATCGGCGGACTGGGCGCGGGCCGCAGCGGGAAGCATGAGCGCGAGCAGCAGCGCGAGCAGGCGACGGGTCATCGAAATCCCTGTGAGAGACGGAAGGCGTAGCTTAACCCGATCGCCTTCCGCCGGGAAACCTCTCGGCGCTCGCGGCGTGCGCGCGGGCGCGCCGTGCACCGCCCGAATCCCGGATCCATCCGGCGATGAGCATGAGTGCCGCCAGCAGGTACGGTCCGGATCCCGGCATCCACATGATGATGCCAGCGAGTTGCTGATCCTCGAGCGGCGTCAGCTCCCACGCCGCCGCCGCGTTGCCGTATGCCGTGTACCACGGTGATCCGGAGACGGTGAGGAGTGCCCCAAGCCCGCCGGTATACACGGTCGTGATGAAGAGGGCGATGACGGCCGCGCCTCGCCGTGGCCGCGCGCCGCCGCGCAGGAGCGACCACCAGAAGATGACGGCGGTGATGAGAAAGCTCGCATGCTGCGCGGCGTGAAGGCCTTCAGAGCGAAGTGTGGATTCGTAGAGCGGCGGCAGGTGCCAGGTGAGCACGGCGGCGGCGTGGAGCAGCGTCGCGACGAGAGGGTGCGCGAAGAACTCGACGAGCGGTCGCGTGTGCCGGCCACCGGCCCAGCTTCCCGCCGGCCGGCGCCACCCGCCCGGAAGGGCGAACATGACGGGAGCGAGCGGCCGACCCAGGACGAGCAGCGGCGCCGCCACGGCCATGACGAGCTCGTGCTGAAGCATGTGGGCGGAGAAGAGAGCGCTTCCAAGGGGATGCAGCGGTGAGGCAAGCGCAAGCGCGAGCACGATCCAGCCGGCGACGAACAGCGGGACGCGCCCCCGGAAGGCGAGCGGTCCGGCGCGCGCGCGGAGCCGGTGGATCCCGAACAGATAGAGGCCGAGGCCGAGCAACAGCGGCGCGATCACACCCGGTTCGAGCGGCCATGCGCGCGCCAGGTCGTGCGGTGCCGGCGGCTTTCCCTCATGCGCGAGCGCCGCCGCTGGCGCGCAGAGCATCAGTGCGGCAACGACGCCACGCGGAACCAGGCTGATCGTCATGAATCGCGGAATTGCATCGTCCGATTGCTTCGATAGAGAGCGCCCCGCGAGCACCGACGCTGCGAGTCCGTACCGAATGTGCGAATCCCATTGCCGGGATGACGTGATTATCGTCACCCGGCGCGCGCATTTGAGTGCATGTTCTTCCAGGGTAGAAGTGGTGTGACCAAACCGGAGGACCGATGACCGATCCATGGGTGGGCGGGCGGGTACGGCCCGTATCGCTCGAAGGGAGGCTCGTCCGCCTCGAGCCGCTCTCGTTCGATCATGAGCCTGCGCTGCTCGCGGCCGCACAGGACGAGCGGATCTGGCGCTACACGATCCACGATCCGCGGACCCCGGAGACGATGCATGCCTACGTGTCCGCCGCCCTGGCCGACGGGGACCGCGGTGAGGCACTCCCGTTCGTCGTTCATCATCGCGAGGCGCAGCGGATCATCGGCGCGACGCGCTTCCATTCGATCTCGGCCGCGAACCGCGGTCTCGAGATCGGGTTCACCTGGTACGCGCCGGAATTCTGGCGCACGCGAGTGAACACCGAGTGCAAATACCTGATGCTGCGGCATGCGTTCGACATGCTCGGGTGCATCCGGGTCCAGCTGCAAACCGATACCCGCAACGACCGCTCGCGCGCCGCGATTCTGAGGCTTGGCGCGCGCGAAGAGGGGACGCTCCGGTCGAAGGCGATACTTCACGATGGCCATCGCCGGGATGCGGTCTACTTCAGCATTCTCGACCACGAATGGCCGGCGGTCAGGACCCGGCTCGAGGACATGCTGAAGTAGCCGCCCCGCCGCCTGCAGCACTTTTCGCATGATTCCTCCGGGATATCATGCAGGCAGCGAGGGGCATGGCTTCGACACGGGCCTTCGAAGGAGCCGGACGGCACCTTCGAGCACGGACTGGCCGGAGATCGGGCGATTGATGAGCACGACAGCCGAGAGCACCAGGACGGCGGCGACGGCGGTGAGGCGCGACGGCGTATCGTCTCCGACCATCCACGCGAGCGCGACGGCAATGACCGGATTCACGAACGCATAGGTGCCCACCGCCGCGGGCGTGACGACCCGGAGCAGCCAGGTGTATGCGCCGAAGCCCGCGACCGTACCGCCGAGCACGAGGAACCCGAGCGCTCCGAGGGCGCGTCCCGAGGTGGCGGAAGCATCCCACGTCGCCAGCTCGCCGGTGGCGATGCTCGCGACGGTGACGACGACCGCGCCGGCTGCGAGCTGCATGGCCGTCGCCTGCGCGGCAGACGCCGGCCTTGCCGAGTGTCGCGCGAGAAGCGATCCGGCCGCCCACGCGAGCGCGGAGAAGATGAGCCCGATCCGCTCGGCCGAGCCGCCGCCCCCTGCGTGACCGGCGGTGAGCAATGCCACGCCACCGGTGCCGAGCAGCAGCCCGACGAGGATCCGGCGCGATGGAAGCTGGCGAAGGCGCAGCGCTTCGAGGATGACGAGCCATGCCGGAATCGCCGTGAGAAGCAGCGCTGCCTGGCTGGAGGGAAGGCGAATCTCCGCCCACGCGAGCACGCTGTGCGCCGCGAGGAAGAGCAGGAATCCGGAAACGCCGGCCGCGATCCACTGCCGCGCCGAGGTCGACTCGAGCCGGCGGCGCGCGGCGAGCCATGCGAAGAGAATCAGCGCGCCGGCAGCGCATCGGATCGCCACCGTGGCGAGTGGCGGGATCTCGGCGACGACGAACCGGATCGCAAGGAAGGTGATGCCCCAGACGACGTAGATGACCGCGAATGCTCCCGCGATCCGGCCGCGCGCGGACATCAGCGGGTCTCCTCGCGGCTGAGCTCCGACGCCACGGTGCGCCAGCCATTCCACCAGAAGGATAGAACACGCCGGGGTATGCGCGTCGGGGATATCTGTGGGCGGGGAATCCGGAGGATCCAGGCGCCGGGCTCGGTGGAAATGATCTGTGGCATGCGGAGCTCCTTGCGATACGGCGTAACCAGCAATACCTTTTTTGGAGGTTACACAGTATCGGCGGGATCTTAACCTGTCAAGAGGTATTTGGTGGTTATAACCGAGCCCCTCGCGATTCAATTCGCCAACACCGTCGGATCCCGGCGCTCAAGTCGGCCCCAGGAAAGGCTTTCGAGCTTCGAGGCGCTGGTGGACTGGGCAGTGAAGGCCGAGCTATTCGGACGCACCGAAGCGGCCCGCCTCAAGGCCGAAGGCGAGGCCCGCCCCGACGAGGCTGAGGCCGCCCGGAGCCGCGCGATCGTACTTCGGGATGCCGTCTACCGGATTTTCGAGGGGTTCGGAGAGGGAAGGACGCCCGCCGCGCGGGATCTGGAGGCGCTGAATACAGCGCTCGGCGAATGTGCCGTCCGGCGTCGCCTTCGCCTCACGGCGGATGGCCTCTGCTGGACCTGGGCCGAAGCCCCGGAGGCCGATCTCGACTGGATGCTCTGGCCGATCGCGTATTCGGCGGCCGAGCTCCTTACCAGCTCCGCGGCGGACCGGATCAAGTCCTGCCCCGGGGAAGGGTGCGGCTGGATCTTCACCGACCAGAGCCGCAATCGCAGCCGGCGGTGGTGCGACATGCAGTCGTGCGGAAATCGCGAAAAGGCGCGCCGCCATTATCACCGCGGAAAGTCCTCCCCGGAAACAACCTCACCTTCCACTTCGTAGGCGGCCTCAGAACCCCCTTCGCTTTTTCCGCCGGAGTCATCGAATGATCGTCCGTACAGCCCGCTGGGTATTCGTCATGACCGGAGGGCTCCTTGCCGGGTGCAGCCGTGCGTCCAGCGCGCCGGCCTCGGCCACGGCTGCACCGGAACCCGTGTCCGCCGCCACCATTCCCGCGACGCTTCCGTTGAAGTACGCGCCGCGTCCCACCTCGCCCGCGATCACGGCGGCGGACCTGATGACGCGGCTCTACACCTTTGCCGACGATTCGATGGAGGGCCGTGAGTTCGGCGAACGTGGCAACGTCAGGGCAACGTCCTACATCGAGCGCGAGCTGCGCCGGCTCGGACTCGAGCCCGCGGGGGAGAACGGCACGTACTTCCAGGTGCTTCCGACGCACCGCCGCTCCTTCGACCCGGCAACGACTTTCGGTCCTCGAGGGGCGGCGCTCACGCCATGGACGGACTTCGCCGGATTCGATCTCGGGCCGGGCGTCCGCTCACTCGAAGGCGTGCAGGTGATCTACGGCGGCGTGTGGGGCGACTCGGCACGCATGGCACCGCCGGCCGCGGGCGCAGGCAAGCTGGTGCTCCTCACCACGGCATCCGCGCAGTGGAACCTTCCGCGCGCCCGGATCCTCGAGCGCTTTCCGGATGCCGCGGGCTTTGCGCTCGCGACGCTGGACCGCGTGCCTGCTGGCGTCGTGGATTTTCTCCGGCAGCCGGCACTCAGGGTCGGCAATCCCGACTCGACGCCCGTTCCCGCGCACATCTGGGTGAGCAGCAGTGCGGCGGAGCGCCTTCTCGGCGTTGCCGTGACCGCTGCGCGACCCGGCGCGACCGGCGTGACGCTCGCAGGCGGTGTCCGCTACCGGACGGAGACGCCGGAATTTCCCGCCCGCAACGTCGTGGCGGTGCTCCGGGGCAGCGATCCGGTGCTGCGAAGCCAGTATGTGGCCATCGGCGCGCACAACGATCACATCGGGACAGCGAGCGAGTCGGTCGATCACGACTCCCTCCGCGCGTACAACACCGTGATGCGTCCCCTCGGCGCCGACGATCCGGAGGGACAGCCGAGTGCGGAGCAGCAGGCTCGCATCAGCGCAATCCTCGACAGCCTGCGCCGGCTCCGGCCCGCGCGCCGCGACTCGATCGGCAATGGTGCGGACGACGACGGCTCGGGCTCGGTAGCCATCCTCGAAATGGCCGAAGCGCTGGTCGAGGCGCCCGTGAAGCCGAAGCGCTCGATCCTCTTCGTCTGGCACACTGGTGAGGAAGCGGGTCTCCTGGGCGCGCAGTACTTCACCGACCATCCCACGGTGCCGCGCGACTCGATCGTCACGGCCCTGAACATCGACATGATCGGGCGCGGAACCGCGGGCGATGTACCCGGCGGAGGTCCGACGTACCTGCAGCTCATCGGATCGCGGCGGCTTTCGCGTGAGCTCGGCGACCTCGTCGAGACGGTGAATACCGAGGGCGGGCACGGATTCCGCTTCGACTACCAGTTCGATGCGAATGGACATCCTGGGCAGTACTACTGCCGGAGCGACCATTACGAGTATGCCCGCTACGGCATCCCGGTGACTTTCTTCAGCACCGGAAGCCACCGTGATTACCACATGGTCACGGACGAGCCGCAGTACATCGACTATGCGCACCTGGCGCGGGTGACGACGCTCATCCACGACATTGCCGTGAGGGTGGCGAACCTCGACCGCGGGCCGGCGCTCAGCGCGCCGAAGCCCGATCCGGAGGGCCAGTGCGTGCAGTGAACCGCCGGACGAAACCGCGCGAAGTCTCGGCCCGTAGCGGTTGAAGGGGCACCTCACCCAGCCCGATCGGTCTCTCGACACCCAGGTCCCATGTTCGCAGCGATCCTGCTCGCCGCCCAGGCGGCGTATCCGGTGGCGCCGCCGCCACCTTCGAACGACCGGATCTACAGCGGCCGGGCAGGCAACATCCAGGTCCAGGCGCCGAGAGTGGAAGCGGAGATCACGGTGGATGGGCGCCTGGACGAGCCGGTCTGGCAGCAGGCTGCACTCCTCCGCGATTTCTCCCGCTTTGCGCCGGTGGACGGTGTGCCCGCCGAGGACTCGACCGAGGTCCTCGTCTGGTACTCGCCGACGGCGATCCACTTCGGCATCCGTGCGAGCGAAGGGCACGGCTCGGTCCACGCGACTCTGGCGGACCGCGACCGCATCTTTGCCGATGACTTCGTCGAGCTGCTCCTCGGCACCTTCAACGACGGCCGCCAGGCGACGGTCTTTGCGGTCAACCCGCTCGGCGTGCAGATGGACGGCGCCATGGTGGAGCGCGGCGCCACCGGCACCGGATTCGGCGGTGCCAACGTTTCGCGCGAGGGCACCGATCTCAGCCCCGATTTCACCTGGCAGTCGAAGGGAGAGGTGACCGAAGGCGGTTACGTCATCGAGGTGCGGATTCCCTTCAAGACACTCCGCTTCCAGCCATCGCGCGAGCAGTCGTGGACGCTCAACGTGGTGCGGCGCGTGCAGCATTCGGGGTCGCAGGATTCGTGGGCGCCGGCGCGGCGCGCGGCGACGTCGTTCCTCGGCCAGTCCGGCCGGCTCGTGGGCCTCACCGACCTGCGGCGCGGGCTCGTGATCGATGTGAATCCCGAGGTCACCGCCAACCGGAGCGGCGCGCCGGGAGCGCTCGGATACGACTACACCGGCGGCACGCCGCAGTTCGGCGGCAATGCGCGCTGGGGAATCACGAACAACCTCAACCTCAACGCCTCGTTCAATCCCGACTTCAGCCAGGTCGAGAGCGATGCCGGACAGCTCGGCTTCGACCCGCGGCAGGCACTCTTCTTTCCTGAGCGCCGGCCGTTCTTTCTCGACGGCATCGAGCAGTTCGCTACCCCGAACCAGCTCATCTACAGCCGGCGGATCGTTCAGCCCGTGGCGGCGCTCAAGCTCACCGGCACCGCGTTCGGCACCAACATCGGGGTGCTTTCCGCAGTCGACGACGATGACGCATCTCCGAGCGGCGATCACCCCGTGTACAACATCCTGCGCCTTCAGAAGGACGTGGGCGGATCGTCACGCATCGGGGTGGCGTACACCGACCGCGTGGAAGGCGGAAACTACAATCGCGTTGCCGGCGTGGATGGGCGCATCGTGCTCGGCGGGGGCTATACCTCGGCGTTCCAGCTCGCGGGCAGCCGTACCCGGATCGGGGACGCGACGAGCACGGCGCCGCTCTGGCTGGCACGGTTCGACCGGAACGGCCGCACGTTCGGCTGGCGGACGCTCTTTTCCGGTATTGCGGACGATTTCCGGGCCGGGAGCGGTTTCATCTCACGCCCCGGCATCGTCCGCGCCAACATCACGCCGTATCGCACCTTCTACGGCGGCGAGGGCGCGCTGGTCGAAAGCTTCACCGCGGGTATCGTCCTGGACGGGACCTGGCAGTACCAGACGTTCATCCATGGAGGAGGAATCCAGGACCAGAAGCTGCACCTGAATCTCAACGGCGCGCTTCGTGGCGGCTGGAACCTTGCAGCCGGTTACTATCTCGAGAAATTCGGCTACGACGAGGCGCTCTACTCGAACTATTTCCTCGGCGTGCCCGACGGAGCCGGCGGCACGACGTTCGTGCCGTTCACCGGCCAGCCGACGATCCCGAACGGCGACTTCTACGCCAACGTCGCGACGCCGACCTTCCGCTCGTTCAACGCCTCCGTCTTCTTCCTGTACGGATTCGACGAGAACTTTCCCGAGTGGGCGTCGGGAGAGCTGCTGATCATCCAGGGCGCGATTTCCGTGCGGCCGAGCGAGAAGCTGCGACTCGACTTCACGTACAACCATCAGGAAGTCGACCGGCGCACCGACGGCAGCACCGTTTCGCTTGGCCGGATTCCGCGGCTGCGCGCCGAGTACCAGATCTCCCGCCCGTTCTTCATCCGTCTCGTCGGCGAATACGCGATGGAGAAGCAGGACAGCCTCCGTGACGAGTCGCGGACGCAGCTGCCGATCTACTTCGGTGACGGCGCCGGCGGCTTCACCCGCGCCGCGGCCTTCGAGCGCAACACCTTCCGGGCGGACGTGCTCTTCGCCTACCGGCCCACGCCGGGCACCGTGCTCTACGCCGGCTACGGAAGCACCCTGACCGAGCCCGAAGCATTCCGATTCCAGCGGCTCCGGCGCACGCGCGACGCATTCTTTGCGAAGGTGAGCTACCTCTTCCAGCTCTAGCGAGGTGTCCGGGGGGTGATGATCGGCACGGTATCCGTCTACCTTCTCATCATCCCCCACAGGAAGTTTCCGTGCCTGACGTTCCTCTGCCTGCCGTTCCTCCAGTCGTTCCCATTGCCGATCGCGGTTACGCCCATCCGGAGGTTCTCGTGTCCACCGGGTGGGTGGCGGAGCATCTCGCCGATCCCTCGGTGCGCCTGATCGAGTCGGACGAGGATCTTCTCCTCTACGAAACCGGTCACATTCCGGGCGCGGTGAAGGTGGACTGGGTCAACGACCTCAACGATCCGCTCGTGCGCGACTATCTCGACCGCGAGCACCTCGAGCAGCTGATGCGCCGCCTCGGCATCGGCGAGGATACGACGATCGTCCTCTACGGCGACCGCAACAACTGGTGGGCGACCTACGCCTTCTGGGTCTTCCGGCTCTTCGGCATCCAGCGGCTCCGGCTGATGGACGGTGGACGCGCGCGGTGGGAAGAGGAAGGTCGACCGATGACGACGGAGAAGCCGTCATATCCGCCCGGGAACATCCGGGTGGGCCCGCGGGACGATCGCGAGATCCGCGCCTTCCGCGACGAGGTGCTCGAGCATGTGAAGCGGCGCGGCGCGCTCGTGGATGTGCGGAGCCCGGAGGAGTTCCGCGGTGAGCGGCTCCACATGCCGGAGTATCCGAGCGAGGGCGCGCTTCGCGGCGGCCACATTCCGGGGGCGCGAAGCATTCCGTGGGCCCGCGCGGTCGACCCTGCCACGCACACCTTCCGCAGCGCCGCCGAGCTCCGTGCGCTCTACGAGCAGGAGAGCCGGCTGCGGCCGTCGGACGAGACGATCGTCTACTGCCGCATCGGGGAGCGCTCCTCGCACAGCTGGTTCGCGCTCACCTATCTCCTCGGCTTCCCGAAGGTCCGGAATTACGACGGCTCATGGACCGAATGGGGTAACGGCGTCGGTTTGCCGATCGAGCGGCCGTGACGCGGATCGCGGTGCCGCGCGGCGGCGAGCGATAGCATGGGTCTGAGCGCAGGATCCGGAACTCATGTCAACGATGCCGCCCGGGGGGGCCAGGTGACGACATTTACGGTGGGATACATGATCGGCAGCCTTGCCAGGGGGTCGATCAACCGCAAGCTGGCGGGCGCGCTCGTGAAGCTCGCGCCGTCAGAGCTCCACATGCAGGAAATCGGCTATGCCGACCTGCCGCTCTACAGTTACGACTATGATGCCGACTATCCGCCGGTCGCCCGCACCTTCAAGTCGGCGATCCAGATTGTCGATGCCGTCCTCTTCGTGACTCCCGAGTACAACCGCTCGATCCCCGGGGCCCTCAAGAATGCCATCGACTGGGCAAGCCGCCCCTACGGCACGAACGCCTTTACGCGGAAGCCATCGGCGGTGATCGGGACTTCAACGGGGAAGATCGGAACGGCGGTGGGCCAGCAGCACCTGCGCAGCATCCTGAGCTTCTGCAACTCGCCCCAGATGAATTCCCCCGAGGCGTACCTGCAGTTCACCGATGGGCTCATCACCGACGACGGCAAGGTGACCGTGGAGAGCACCGAGCAGTTTCTCCGCGAGTTCATGGCCGCGCTGCACCTCTTCATCACGCGGGTCTACACCGTGCTGCCGCGGAATGTCTGATCAGCGGCCGGCCTGATCCGCGGCGCGGTCGAAAAAGCGCCAAAGGACTTCCGTGGCTTTCAACTCGCGCGTCGTGCGTCCGAGAATCCGGGCGCGCACGCGAGGACCGCCGGGCCAGGTGTGCCCGCCGCCGCGAATCGTGTACAGCTCGATCGGTACCGTGCAGCCAGCGTAGGCGACATGCTCGACGAGGGTGCCGTCACGGACCCGGTCGGTCACGACAGGCGCGCCCTGCGCGCGGCAGCCTGCGCGCGCCGTCCAGTACGAGAGCGATGCAGGAACCGACAGCAGGCCGTCCGTGCCGTCGAGCCGGACGAGGCGATCCTCCGTTCCGTGCAGCGCGAGCACTGCCACCGGCCTCGTCCCCGGGCACTTTCCTTCCAGCGCCGCTGCCATCGCGCCTGCGATGACGCCGATCCCCGCCACCGAGCCCGGCGCCTCGCACGCGAGCCGGTAGCTCATCATGGCGCCGTTCGAGATCCCGGCGGCAAACACGCGGCTCGGCGCGATGCCATGCCGGCGACGCAGCGTATCCGCAAGCGCGGCGAGAAACGTGACGTCGTCGCCGCGCCCGGATCCCGGGCGCGCATCGAGCCAGCGGCGGTTTCGCGCCGCCGGATATGCCACGATGAACCCTTCGCGGTCGGCGAGGCGGCTGAATCCGGTGTGCGCCGCGATTGCTGCCGGCGTTCCACCGCCGCCGTGCAGCACGAGGAGCAGGGCGTCGGGCCTGCCTGCAGCTGCGGGCGGAACGTGCACCAGGTATTCGCGCTCCACTCCGGCCACGGTGATCCGCTGCGCCTGGGCTGCGCCCGCTGCGGGAGCCAGGGCCAGTGCGAGCGGAAGTGCCGCTGAAACGAACTTATCTTTCCTCACATGCCGACCATAGCGGAGCTCCGCAGGGAATACGCGCGGTCCAGGCTCGACGAGCGGGATCTCGCCGCCGACCCGTTTGCAATGTTCGCGAGCTGGTTTGCGCAGGCGGTCGAGACCGCCGTGCCAGAGCCGAACGCGATGGCCCTCGCCACGGCAGCGCCGAACGGCACGCCGAGTGCCAGGATCGTGCTGCTCAAGGCGGTGGACCAGAACGGCTTCGTCTTCTTCACCGACTACCGCAGCCGGAAGGCCACCGAGCTCTCGGCCAACCCGATGGCAGCCCTGGTGTTCTACTGGCACGAGCTCGAGCGCCAGGTTCGTGTCGTGGGAAGCGTCGCGCGCATTCCGGGAACGGAGTCCGATGCCTACTATCGCACGCGGCCCCTCGGGAGCCGGTTCGGGGCATGGGCGTCGGAGCAGAGCGCCGTGCTGTCTTCACGGACCGAGCTCGAGGAGCGCCTGGCTTCGGTCGAGGCACGTCATCCGGACGGGGACGTGCCGCGGCCGTCGCACTGGGGCGGCTTCCGGGTGGCGCCGAGCGAGGTCGAATTCTGGCAGGGGCGAGAGAGCCGCCTGCACGACCGGCTCCGGTATCGCCGCGCCGGGCCCGATCAGCCGTGGATCGTCGAGCGGCTCTCGCCCTGACGCGGCATCCGGATGCATCGAGGGCCCGGCCGAGCGCCGGGCCCTCGAGCACATCGGACCGACCTACCGCCAGCTGATCGCGTACCTGCAGACCGATCCTCCCCGGGCCCGGCACTCCTCCTCCACGACATGCACGCCCGACGCGCCGCACATCTCCAGTGCCTTCCGGTACCACCCGACGACCGTCAGGCAGTCCGGGGCGCTGAAGGTCTCGGCATCGAACGTCGTCAGCGTGGCCGACGTCGGCCCCGTCTTCCGGTATTCGCGGCGGCCAGTCTCGTAATACATCGAATAGATCGTCGGCGCCTTGGCGAGGAAGGCGTGCGGGTCTCCGGCGGTGATGTACCCGCTGTGGAGCGAGCCGAGGTTCTTCACCGCGGAGGCTTCGCCGAGCTTCTCGAAGAATTCGGGCCGGCCGCCTCCCAGCACGCGCACGATCGCATCGTCCAGCCGCTTGCCGATCTCGAACGGATACCAGTTGGAGGTGAAGACGAGCTTGAGGGCGCGCTGGTCGTCGGGAGTGAGCGAGTCGAGCACCCGGCGGAGCCCGTCCTTCCCGAAATGCTCTTCGACGAATCCCAGCCGCGACTTGAGCACGGCGCCCTTGATCTGCTGCATTCGCGAATCCCCGGGTGAAGGTCGTGTCTCAAGTATAGACCATGAAGAGGGCTTCATGCGCGATTCGCCGGTGCATGATCGCGCGGCCGCCAGCTTGTCGCGGTCGATCACCCGAGCTGGAGCACGCTCAACGGAAAGGACTTCCCCGCCACGGAGCCGGTCGTCTGCCGGAAGGGAGACACCGTCCGGGTGCGCTTCATGAACGAGGGAATGATGATCCATCCCATGCACCTGCACGGGATGCACATGACCGTCATCGCCAAGGACGGCTGGCCCCAGCCGATGCCGTGGAAATGCGACACGATCAACATCGCGCCGGGCGAGCGCTGGGACGTGCTGATCAAGGCGAACAATCCGGGGACGTGGGCCTTCCACTGCCACATTCTCTCGCACGCCGAAGCGCCGCAGGGGATGTTCGGCATGGTGACGGTACTCATCGTGCAGGACGGATCGACGGCCTGACGCGGCTCCAGGCGTGCAGGGCGAACGCGGCGGCTGCGGTCGCTTCGAGCGCCCTTCCGGCCACGAGCCAGCCGAAGCATCCCGCGGTGATCACGCCCGCATTGAGCGAGACCAGCGCGAAGACCACCGGGCCGGTGCGGCCTCGCGCCGGCCCGGTCGCATGTCTCGGCAGGATCCAGTACGCGGTGCCCATGATGAGGTTGAGGAGCCACCCGAGCAGGAGCATTTCGACGTGCGCCGGACGAAACCACTCCGGCGCGGTGGTCGGCCACCCTCCCTTGGCACCGAGCAGCCAGGCGCCGAGTATCGAGCCGGCGACCAGATGAAGAAGCGCGAGGCGGAGGAAGACGCGACTGGCCAGCGGCATGGCTATCGCCCGCGGATGCGGGGCCAGAGGGTCGCCGCGAAGACGACGATCGCAGCAAGCTGCAGGATCGCCGCGAGCGGCAGCAGGGCGTGGCGTCCGCCGACCGGTTCCGCAAATGCGCGAAGGAGGAGCCCCGAGTTGAGGAGCCCGTACATCGCCCAGCCGGGCGCGTCATTGCCCGCCGCCTTTGGATCGGCCCGCGGAAACATCCAGAAGGCAACCGCCGCAATCAGCTGAGTTGCCCAGCCGAGCACGAGGAGGTGGATATAGACCGGCCACGCCGCGGCGAGGTAGGCGGAGTGCTTCGCGGCGAAGGGCATCGCAGCGCCGAGGAGAAGCGCGGTGACGAGATGGAGCAGGGCGGTGCGCGCGAACCAGCGCGAGAGGCGCGGCACGGCGGGTCAGTCGCGCGGGGTGGGGCTTCCTGCCGCACCGCCGCTGGACGAGGCCCTCCGGCCGGTCATCTCGCGTGGGTAGACCCGGAAGACGACATCGCGATAAGGCGTCGGGTCGGCATCGGTGAATGCCTGCGGAGCGACCCCCTGGATTGCGGCCACGGTAGCGGCGTGGTCGGCCGAGCCTTCCGCCATGAGATAGACCGTCCCCCGGACGGACACGCTCTCCCAGTCGTACGGTCCGTGCACCTCGTCCACCTGGAACGCCACCCAGGGCGACTGGCGCAGCGTCTCCAGCTTGCTGCCCTGCTCGGTTCGGCAGGAAAGCCACCCGCCCTCGAAGACATAGCTGATCGGCTGGATGTCGACGCGATCCTTGAAGCTGAACGCGATCCGGCCGATGCGATGGCGGGCAAGGAGTGCCTCGCATTCGGCAGGTTCGAGATCTCGGATGGTTACGGTCGGTCTCGAGGTCATGAGCCGGTCTCCTTCAGGGTGAACCCGACACCGCGCACGGTGTGAATGAGCGCCGTCCCCGCCGCTTCGTGAAGCTTGTGCCGCCGGTTGCCAACATGCACGTCGACGACGTTGCTCTCGGGATCGAAGTGCATGTCCCACACCTTCTCGAGCAGTGTCGTGCGCCGCACCACCTCGTCTCGATGCAGCAGAAAGTACTCGAGGAGCTGGAACTCCTTCGGCGTGAGATCGAGCGGCTGGCCGCTGATCGACGCGGCATGCCGGAGCCGGCCGAGCTCCACCGGACCGGCCTTGAGCACTTCGGGTCGCGCGGAGCCGCCGCGCCGCGAGAGTGCCCGCATTCGCGCCAGGAGCTCATCGAAGCGGAACGGCCTGGCGAGGTAGTCGTCGGCGCGTCGAGGCCCCGGACCACGTCCTCCGTGGCGTCGCGCGAGGTGAGCATGAGGATCGGGGTCGTCCGCCCTTCTCGCCGAAGCTCGGCCGCCACCTGAAACCCGTTCTTGCGAGGGATCACCACATCGAGGAGGATGAGGTCGTATTCGTAGACATTTGCGAGCATCGTCGCCTCGTCGCCATCGGCGGCGACATCCACGACGTGTCCCTCCTCCTTCAGTCCCTGCTCGATGAATCCGGCGACCTTCCGGTCGTCCTCCACGACGAGAACCTTCATGATCGAAAGCTACCCCGGCCCCGGTGAACCGGGAGTCAATGAGTCATGAAGGTTTCTTTCGAATTCCCGGTCGAGGGGCAGCTCCAGCCGGAAGCGTTGCACGGCAACTCGCGCACCAGGTGCCGGGCGCCTTGCTCACCGTGCCGCTCTGAGGCCGGAGAAATGAAACGGGGGCGCGATGTCGCGCCCCCGTTTCTGTCCGATGCCCCTGGCTCAGAAGTTCGCCGTGATGCCTCCGAGAATCCTGCGGCCGATCACCGACCCGCCATAGAGCTGGAACCGCTCCTGGTCGAGCAGGTTGGTCGCCGTGGCGTGGACCCGCAGATAGTTGTTGAGGCGGTAGCCCATTCCGACGTTCAGCAGCTCCGCGGCGGGGACGTAGCCGGTGAAGACGCCCGCCGCCCAGGAGTAGCCGTCCACCAGGCGCAACGAGACGTTCGCGTCGAAGCCCTGCTCGTCGAAATAGCTGACCGCAAGGTTCGCCTTCTTGCTCGGCGTGTTCGGGACGAGCTGGTCGCCGACCTGCTGCGCGCGCACCTCGAAGTCGAACCCGCTGAACGAGACGTCGGTCCGGATCTGGTCGGTCAGCTGATAGCCGACGCCGAGCTCGAACCCGCGCTCGCGAACCTCACCCGCCTGGCCGTAGGAGACGACGATCGCCGTGTTGCCGTTGACGCGGGTCAGGCCTGCCGCGGCGACGGCCTGGCCGGCGGCGGCGAGCTGCTGGCGCACGGCGTTCTCGACCGCCGGCCGGAACTGCTCGGGAACTTCCTCCGGCGCCGTCCACGCGCCGTACGCCGGGTTGATCCCGGGGAGAAGGTCGGTGACGAAGTCCTTGATGTCGTTCAGGTAGAAATCGAGCGTCACGTAGGCGCGGTCGCCGATGTTCCCCTTATAGCCGGCTTCCCAGCCCGTGATCTTCTCGACGTCGAGCGCGGCGTTGCCGAGGGCGAGGACCGGCACCACGGCCGAGTTCGTGAAGAGCTGCCCCACGGGCACACCGGCGAGCGCAGGGCCGAGCGGCGACGCGCGCAGGCCGAGCTCGAGGTTCGTGAAGTTGGCGGGTGCGCCGCCATTGACGCGAAGGAAGAACTCCGAGTAGTTCGGCGTCTGGAACGCCTTGTTGACCGTCACGCGGAAGGCATGGCTTTCGTTCGGGCTGAAGACGATCGCGGCCTTCGGCGAGAACTGCGGCTCGAAGAGCGAGCCGTCGTCGAACCGCGCAGCGCCGACGAGGCGGACCTGCGGGATGACGCGATACTCGACCTGGCCGAAGGCAGAGTAGATGCCGTCGCTGCGGTCGTCGTTCGCCGGGTCCATGAGCGTGCCGTACGTGTTCACCCGGACATTCCGCACCGACGCGCCGACCACGACACGGGCCGCCTCGCCGAAGCTCTG
>DASTUP010000104.1:0-4998 GCA_035759585.1 Gemmatimonadales bacterium
AGAGAACGGCGATGAAGAGCCAGGGAAGGATTTTCGCGCGCCCGCCACGCCCGAAGCCCAGCGCCGTCCGGATGCCGTCCTTGAAGACCGACTTCCGCGAGCGGCCGCGCCCTTCGCGCGCACCGTTGTAGTGCTGGTAGCCGATATCGAAGACTGTGCCGGTCATCTGCCCTCCCGCTCGAAGAGCTCGGTGAGCTCACGCCGCCTCGGCGCCATCCGCCGGAGCGGCGCATCCGACTCGACGAGGGCATCGCGCACATGGTCGTACACGGACTCGTCCGGCCCCTCGATCGTCATCCCGCCTCCATCCGCAGTCACCACCACGCCGCGCCGCTCGAGCGCGGCCGCGAGCGCGTCGCGGTTGCTGTCCACCTCGATGAATACGGTTTCGGTCTCTTTCGTGAATTGCGCGACGTCGCCCGCATGCACGAGGTGGCCGCCCTGCAGGACGACGATGCGGTCGCAGGTGCGCTCGACGTCCGCCATGAGGTGCGAGGAGAAGAGGACGCTGATGCCGAACTCGCGGTGGGTCTTCCGGATGAGGTCGAGCATCTCCTCCCGTCCGGACGGATCGAGACCGGCCGTCGGCTCGTCGAGGAAGACGAAGGCGGGGTCGTGCACCAGCGCCTGGCAGAGCTTCACGCGCTGCTTCATGCCGGTCGAGTAGCCGCCGATGGCGCGGTAGCGTTCCTCGAAGAGTCCCGCGTGGCGCAGCGTGTCGGCCGCGCGGGTGCGGGCGGCGGAAGGCGGGAGACCGCTCACCTCCCCCATGTGCGTCAGGAATTCGGCCGCGCTCACGGCGCTCGGCAGGCAGTCATGCTCGGGCATGTAGCCGATCCGGCCACGCACACGAGTGTTCTCGAAGGCGTTCTCGCCGAGGACGGTCGCCGTCCCCGACGTGGGGCGCACGAGGCCGAGGAGGATCTTGATGATCGTGCTCTTGCCGGCGCCATTCTCGCCGAGGAGACCGGTGATTCCGTCGGTGATGGTGAGCGTCACGTCGTCGAGCGCGACGATCTTGCCGTAACGCTTGGTGACCCGCTCGACGGCGACGAGCGGCTGGACCGCGACGGGGCGCATCATGCCGCCGACTCCGGCTTCACGCATGCGGCTGCGTAACCGAGCGTGCATGCCTTCCGCCGAAGGCGCGTGGCGCGCTCGGCATCCCGGAAGACGCCCGCGCCCTTCTCATGCAGATCGGCGAGTCGGGCGCAGGCGACGCCGATGTCCTCGTCGCAGAGGTGGGTGTAGAGGTCGCCGGCGCGCACGAAGTCCTGGGGAATCCCGCGTCCCGCTTCCGCCGCCGTTGCGAGCTCCAGGCACCCGTCGAGCGCGTCCGCCTCGCAAGCCGAGTCGAAGAGAGCTACCGCGATCGAGTCGTTCCGCTCGATACCATCGCCACTCGCGTGCAGACGCCCGAGGCCGATGCAGCCGAGCGGAACGGAATCGCCGCACGCGCGCTGGAAGAGCGCAGCCGCCTGGGTGACGTCATGCGCTACTCCCCTGCCGGCGACATGGAGCGTGCCAAGGTGGGCACAGGCGGTGGTCTGACCGGCGTCGCACGCTTCGTCGAAGAGCTCGGCAGCGCGAGCCGGATCGGCCGGAACCCCTCCGCCTTCCATATAGAGCACGCCGAGCGCGGCGCATCCATCCATCGCCCGGCGGCTGCAGGCCTCCTCGAAGAGTGAGCGGGCGCGGACGGAGTCGTGGTTGCCGAGATAGCCCTCCTGAAGCATGGCGCCAAG
Source organism: Gemmatimonadales bacterium (assembly GCA_035759585.1). Taxonomy (GTDB): domain Bacteria; phylum Gemmatimonadota; class Gemmatimonadetes; order Gemmatimonadales; family GWC2-71-9; genus CAMLLJ01. The sequence goes on from DASTUP010000104.1 coordinate 1,746, forward strand.
GCTCGCGCAGCTCTCGCCGATACCGCCAGTGCAGGCCCGATCGAAGAGCCCGGCGGCGCGGGCCTCGTCCCGGAGGACGTACTCGCCGCGGCGGAGGCGTCCGCCCAGGGAATCGCAGGCGGCGTAGCTTCCGGCTTCGCAGGCAGCGGCGAACCGTTTCGCTTCGGCACTGCCGGGGTTGCAGCCGGCGATCCCGCTGCTGGTAACTGCAAGCAGCACAAGAAGAAGTGCGCGCATTTGCTCGGTGGTGACGGGAGACGGCCGGAGCGGAGGGCTCCGGCGGGGTGTTACAGATTGTTACGTGGGCGGGGTCGGTGAAGTTTCGGCATCAGGCCTTACACTGGCGAACTAATCCCAGTCGGGCCCGGGCGGACGCGAGACATGCGAAGCCACCATCCGCCATCTTCCGCCGATGCGAACGAGTGTATCGGTGAAGGGCAAATCCTGGCTGAAGCGGGTTCCGTCGGCCGTCCTGCCTTCGATCAACGTGCGACCGGTGACGACAGCCACCTGGCCATCGAGGTACAGGCGCACGCGCTGGTCGACGTTGCGAAACTCGGTGTACGTCGCCTCGCGAGCCCGCGCCGCTGCAACCGCGTCCTCGCGTCCCGACACGACGCCTCGGCTGTCCGTGAGCGTGAAGTCATCGGCGAGGAGTGAGTCGATGGCGACGGCGTCGTTGCGCAGGAAGGCCTCCGTCGCGGCCTGCTGATACGCCGGGACGGCGAAATCGATAGCTTCAGCCTGCGCGGTGAGATGTCCGGGCACGGCGAGGAGCAGGGCGAGCGCGAAAAACGGATGCGAGCACTGCTCGAGTCGTATCACCTGGGCTCCAGGGTTAGGCGGTCCGGGGAATGTATCTACCGTGCGCGAGCGGAGCTGCCCCGATGTTCGTGCGGGGCGGACGGGTGCCGGTCTCGCAGGCGCGTTTGCGAGCGGTCGAGTGGCTTACGACCTTCGCGTGCGCACGCGGGCTCCAGCGCCGGGATCGGTGGGTGCGCGATGATGCAACGGTGAGGGCGGCGATGGCTCGCCGCTCCGGCCCTGGAGTTCGCGTGCGTGCGCGAGGGTCATAAGCAACGCTGCCGCTCACAACGCGCCTCCGCGACGAGCCATCGCCGCCCCCACCGCCGCAGTCTGCTTGCGCAACCACGTTGCGATCAAGGGGCGCGTTGCTCGCTGACACCGGTCAGCCGCATCCGCTCGAGTACCGCCCTGAAGCGTGGATGCGCCCGCACGCTGTCGTACACCGGCATCACTGCCAGGAACGGCAGCGCCATCGCGTGCTCGTCGTAGGCCCGCTCGATCCAGCGCGCCGTCTGCTCCGCATCGCCGATGCGTGCGAGGAGCGAGGCGATGCGCAGCGCCTCCGCCTTTCCTCCCGCCTCGCGCAGCTCGTAATCGAGCCGCCGGCGCCAGAATCCCTCGAGGCCCGACTCTGCGTACCCCTCGCGGAAGCGCTCGAGCTCGGCCGCCGGAATGCCCTCGAGCCGCGCCATCCGAAGGTACTCGCCGAATGCCTCCTCGCGCTTTCCCTGCCGGGCGTACACGTCCGCCAGTCCGAACGATCCCTCCTGCCCAGTGCCGAGCGCGAGCGGTGACGTCGAATCGATCTCCAGGGCGCGCCGGTACTGCACGATGGCCTCCTCATGACGCCCGGCGATGGAGAGGTCCCGGCCCAAGAGCATGCCGCTCCGGTGCGAGAGCGGATCGAGCTGGAGCGCGCGACGCCGCGCGGCGACGCCCTCTTCGAGCCGTCCCATCGCGACGAGGTAGTTGGCGTACATGTGGTGCGCGTGCTGGTCGCTCGGGTTGAGGGCGATGGCGCGGCGATACTCGCGCTCGGCGGCCTCCCAGTCCCGGTCGAAGTAGAAATGGATCATGCCCTGCGCCACATGCGCCTCGCCGAGTGTCTCGTCGAGCTCGAGCGCCTTCCGGGCGGCGGCGCGCATGGCGGGCATGCCCTGCTCGTACGGCAGGTGGCGGTACCAGACGAGCGGGCCGAGCGCCGTGACTTTTCCGGCATACGCGAGGGCGTAGTTCGAGTCGAGCTGGATGGCGCGGTCGAAGAGCTGCACGGCCCGGCTCAGGCCGTCGCTCGTCAGCTTGTTGCGAACGAACACGCCGCGCAGGTAGAGGTCGTGCGCCTCGAGGGTCGGCGTGCGGCGCGCGGGCGGCGTCTCCGCGGCGAGCTTCACCTCGAGCGCGGCGGCGATGGAGCGCGCGATCTCGTCCTGGAGGTCGAAGATGCCGGCGAGCTCGCGGTCGTATTCCTCGGACCAGAGCTGATACCCGGTCTTCGTGTCGGCGAGGCGTGCGCTCACGCGGAGCCGCCCGCCGTCTCGACGCACGCTCCCCTCGAGCACGGCGGCGACGCCGAGGGTATCGCCGATGGCGCGCACGTCGAGGGCGTCGTCGCCCACGGCAAAGGACGAGGTGCGCGCGGCGACACGCAGGCCCTCGATGCGGCCCAGCGCCCCGATCAGCTCCTCGGCAAGGCCATCGCTGAAATATTCGTTGTCGGGATCCGCGCTCAGGTTGGTGAACGGGAGCACGGCGACGGAACGGGCGGAAGCCGCCTCCGGCTGCGCGGCCGCCATGCTCGCAGCGCTCCAGCTCGCCTTCGGCCGGACGATGAGCGCAGCCGAGAGCGCGAGCACCATGGCGGCAGTGCCCAGCAGCGCGCGGATTCTTCGATCGCGGCGAGGTGAGAGTGTGCGCACCCGCATGAGCGCGCCGCCGCCTGCCGGCGCGCAGTTCTCCGACGCACATCCAGTCGGAGCGGGCAGAGGCGTCAAGGACGCGGCGGCAGGAGGCGTTACGATCGTCACGCGATCCGGCGGAGCCGGCGGCGGCGCCAGCGACTCGCGTCGGATCCGCTCCGTCAGCGCCATCAGCTCCGGATCGGGCTCGGCGTCGTATTCCTCGCGCAGGAGCGTCGAATGGACCCGGGCATGCTGCAGCGCACCGGCCCGATCACCGGCCGCGCCCAGGGCGAGCATCAGGCGGAGCGCGATCCGGCCGTTCGCCGGCTCCAGCACCGCAAGACGACGCCACCATCCGGCGGCGGCAGCCCATTCCTTCCGTTCCTCACTTCCTTCCGCCAGCCGCTCGAGCGCCGCGGCATGGCGCCCGCCGAGCCGCGACCGCTCACCATCGACCCACTGCTCGAACTCCGCGCACTCGGCGAGATGGAAACCGTCGAGGAAGGGCCCGAGGTACGCGCGGACCGCATCCTCCGTCCGGTTCTCGT
>DASTUP010000105.1:0-3688 GCA_035759585.1 Gemmatimonadales bacterium
CCGCGCTGACCCTCGCCCGCCGCACCGGGGAACGCGGGCTCGAAATCCGAATTCGGAACAACCTCGCGTCGGCCGTCATCGTCGATGACCCGATCCGCGCGACACACATGTTCCGGGAGGCCCGTGAGCTCGCCGCCGATCTCGGCGACCGCGGCATGTACAACTGGCTGTCCGCGCTCATCGCGCTCAACACGCTGTCGATGGGAGGCGACGTGGATGCCGAGATCGCCGTCCTGCGCGACGCGTTCGATGCCGCGACGCTGCGCCCCGATCGCATCCGCCTGCGCATGATCCGTGGCGTCCTGGAGGCCCAGCGTGGAGTCGCCATCCCGGAGCTGCGAGCGGAGATGGAGGAGCTCGTCGACGACAGCACCGATCCGGAGCAGCTCTTCAGCCGCCACATGGCGCGAGCGCTGGCGGGGCTGATGACTGGCAACGGGAGCGAGTCGTATGACGCGGCGATGGCCGCGTTCGAGCTCGGACCGCAGAACCCCGAGGTCCCGCTCGGAAACGCCATCCGCAGCGCCGTCCTCCTCCGCGACGCGGAGCGTGCGGCGACCGTGGCCGCACACATCGCGGCACTCGGACAGAGCGGCGACCTCGACCGAAGCTCCGAGCTCGGCGCCCAGGCGGTCGTCGCCGCGTTGACGGGTCGCGTGGCTGAGGCGCTCGCGGCGTTCCGCGACGCCCACGCCATCGAGACGCGCCTCGGCCAGCGCCTGGAGGCGGCCGTCATCGCCGTGCACGCCATGGAGCTCCTGCCCGGCGAGCCCGAACCGCGAGCCTGGGCCGAGGATGCGCGGCCCTTCCTCGTCGAGTTCGAGCTGCGGCCGTGGCTCGAGCGCCTGGATGCCGCCCTTGCGGTGGCTGTTCCGTCCTCGCGGGAAGCCTCTGCGGCTCCCGCTGCGCCCGTTGTCGCCCCACGGGACTAACGGGCACTCACTGGCCGATTTCTCGCCCGGCGTTACGCCCAGCCAGGCACAGCGGCTCACGCTTGGCCATCGCTCTCGCCCCGCGAGAATTCGGCCAATCATTGGCCATTACTCCCGCCCCACGAGAACCGCCCGCCCACGCTCATTGCACCATCACGGACCGACCCTCGCCGACGCGGTAGTCGGCATCGCGATTCGCTGCATGCGCACCACGCCCGACTACGGCGGCAGCAGGGCTCAAGGTGTAGCCGCCGCTCCGACGTTCGTGCAAGATCCGCGCGTGACGCGCGATCTACCGGCGGGGACGGTCACCTTCCTCTTCACCGATGTCGAGGGCTCGACCCGGCTGCTCCACGCCCTCGGCGCCGAAGCCTATGCCGATGCGCTGGCCGCTCATCGCAGCGCCCTGCGCGATGCGTTCGCTCGCCACGGGGGCGTCGAGGTCGACACCCAGGGCGACGCCTTCTTCGTCGCCTTCCCCACCGCGCCGGCCGCACTGGCCGCAGCGCTCGAGGGACGCGACGCGCTCAGCGAAGGGCCGATCCGGGTGCGGATGGGGCTCCACACCGGCACCCCGCACCTCGGGGCCGAGGGCTACATCGGCCCCGATGTGCACAAGGGCGCCCGCATCGCTGCGGCGGGTCACGGCGGCCAGATCCTGGTCTCGGCCGCGACCGCCGCGCTGCTTGATGCTGACCTGCGCGACCTCGGTAACCACCGCCTCAAGGACCTTGACGCGCCCGAGCGCCTCTTCCAGGCCGATCCCGACCAGCACCCGCCCCTCAAGAGCCTGCACCGGGCGAACCTCCCGGCTCCGACGACCGCCTTCATCGGCCGATCGTCCGAGCTGAAGGGAGCAGTCGGTCGGCTGAGCGGCGGCACCCGCCTGCTGACGCTCACCGGCCCTGGCGGCAGCGGCAAGACGCGGCTCGCCATCGAGGCGGCTCGGGAGCTGGTCGGGGACGCGCCCGACGGGGTGTTCTGGATCGGCCTCGCAGAGCTGACCGATGCCGAGCTGGCGCTGGCGGAGGTCGCCCGCACCATCGGGGCACCCGATGACCTGTCCGAGCACATCGGCGATCGCCGGCTGGTGCTCGTGCTGGACAACCTCGAGCAGGTGCTCGACATCGGCCCACGCCTGGCGGTGCTGCTCGAGGCCTGCCCGAACCTGCGCATCCTGGCCACCAGCCGGGAGCGGCTTCGCGTGCGTGGCGAGGAGGAGTTCCAGGTCCCGCCCCTGCCGGGGACCGACGCCGAGCGGTTGTTCGAGGAGCGGGCGGGGGTGGGCGGCCCGGAGGTCGCGGAGCTGTGCCGCCGGCTCGACAACCTGCCGTTGGCCGTCGAGCTCGCGGCGGCTCGCGCGCGCGTCCTTTCGCCGCAGCAGATCCTGGCGCGGCTGGAGAAACGGCTCGACCTCTTCCGCGGCGGCCGTGACGCCGACGCGCGGCAGCAGACGCTCCGCGGCGCCATCGAGTGGAGCCACGACCTGCTGGATGCCGGTGAGCGGGAGCTCTTCGCGCGCCTGGGGGTCTTCCGTGGCGGCTGGAATTTCGAGGCCGCCGAAGCGGTGGCGGACGCCGAGATCGACACGCTCGCCTCGCTCGTGGACAAGAGCCTCGTGACGCGCACGGAGGAGCGGTTCGGAATGCTCGAGACGCTGCGCGTCTTCGCCGAGGAGCGCCTCGCGGCCCTGCCCGATGAGGCCGCGGTGCGCGCGAGGCACCTGGACCACTTCATCGGCCTCGCCGAGACCTGGTACGACGCGCGCTTCGCCTCCGAGCCGACTCTCCTGCGGCTGGTCGACGCCGATACCGACAACGTGCGCGCCGCGTTCGAATGGGCGCTCGAGCACCGTCCGGACGATGCCGTGAGGCTCGCCGGCGCCGTCGCGCCGCTGTGGAGCCTCGGCGGACGAACGAGCGAGGCGAAGGCGCGCCTCTCCCGGGCCATGGAGCGCTCGCCGGGCGTCGACCGGAGCCACGTCCGCGCGCTGACCGAGCTGGCGGAGTTCGACGACGACGTGGAGGGACTGCAGGATGCCGTCGGATTGTGGCGCCGTCTCGGCGACGCGGACGGGGAGGCGGATGCGCTCGAGTCGCTCGGGTGGGCGTTCGACGCGATCGGCGACTACGCAGCTGCCCAGTCGGCGTACGAGCAGAGCCTTGCCATCCGGGAGCGGATCGGCTCGCCGGAGCTCCACGGCCTCTCGTCACGAGCCGGCCTCTGCCACGTCTTCGTCGCGCGCGCCAGGACCACCGAGGCGGCAGCCACCGCATCGGAGCTGCTGGCCCTCGCCCGCTCTCAGGACGCGGTCCTCATGGAAGAGCTGGCGCTGCACTTCCTGGCCGACTGCTCGCTCGTGGACGGCGACTTCGCCGAGGCCGAGATCCGCTACCGCGCAGCGCTCGCGTGTGCGCACGACGCCGGCCTGGTCCGGCGCGCGACCGATGAGATGATCGGGATGGCGATGGCCCTGGCCGGCAGCGGCGAGCACGCGCGGGCGCTGCGCCTGGCCGCGGTCGCACACGCCAAGCAGGCGGAGATTGCCCAGGGGACCGACGCGTGGTGGCGCCGGATGCAGGACGAGCTGCTGGGCCCCGCCCGGGGCGCCCTGTCCGACGACGAGCGCATAGCCGCCGAGCGCCAGGGCACTGCCACTGGCTTCGATCGAATGGTCGCGGAACTTCTCGCCCGCGCCTAGCCCGCGACTCGAGGCGGCAGGAGAAGGTGTGTGCGCTCGGGGTGTATCCTGTCCG
>DASTUP010000106.1:0-13870 GCA_035759585.1 Gemmatimonadales bacterium
GATGTCGGTGATGCGGCCGAAGGTGATGCGCCCCTCGAGGAATGCGGCGACCGCTTCCTCGTTCGCCGCGTTGAACGCCGCCGGCGCGGTGCCGCCGGCGCGCCCCGCCTCGACGCCCGCGTGGAAGGCGCGGAACACCTCACGCCGCACGGGCTCGAACGTGAGCGGACTCGCCGCAACCGGATCGAAGCGCCTCACCCCCGAATCCGGAAGGCGCGAGGGATAGGTCAGCGCGTAGAGGATCGGCAGCTCCATCGAGGGAAAGCCCAGCTGGGCGATGATGCTCCCATCGCAGAACTCGACGAAGGCGTGCACGATGCTCTGCGGATGCACGACGGCATCGAGCGCATCGTAGGAGAGGCCGAAAAGATAGTGCGCTTCGATGATCTCGAGCGCCTTGTTGGCGAGCGTCGCGCTGTCCACCGTCACCTTGCGGCCCATCTGCCAGGTCGGGTGTGCGAGTGCCTCCTCGACCGTGGCGCGGCGCACGCGCTCCGGCTCCCACTCCCGGAACGGACCACCGGAAGCCGTGAGCACGAGCCGGCAGAGCGACTCCTGCTGTCCGGCGATGCATTGGAGCACCGCGCTGTGCTCGCTGTCCACCGGCACGATCTCCCCGCCTCCCTCACGCGCGGCGCGCGCGACGAGGTCGCCCGCCATCACGAGCGACTCCTTGTTGGCGAGCGCCACCCGCTTGCCGGCCCGGAGCGCCGCGAGCGTGGCGTCCAGCCCGGCCGCGCCGACGACGGCATTCACGACGATGTCCACGTCGGGATGGGTCGCGGCATCGACGAGGACGCGTGCGCCGGTCGGGACCTTCGCCGTCCCGTTTCCCGCAGCCAGGCCCGCGTATGCGGGCTGCCATTCGGCAATCTGCTCGGCGAGTGCGGCCTCGTTCTGACCGGCCGCGAGGGCAACGAGACGGAAATGCGCGCGCTGACGCCGCAGGACGTCGAGCGTGCTGCGGCCGATGGACCCGGTGGAGCCGAGGATCGCGACGCCGCGCATCACGTGATGCCGAGTGCGCGGTAGAGCGCCGCCGCCACCGGAATGACGAAGTAGAGCGAGTCGAGACGATCGAGCACGCCGCCGTGACCCGGGATCAGCGTGCCCGAATCCTTGACTCCCGCCTCACGCTTGAAGAGCGATTCGGCTAGATCGCCAGCCTGCCCCACCACCGAAAGCACGGCAGCGATGATGAGCAGATCCCCGAGCGAGGCATCGACCCCGACGTTCGGAAAGACGCCGAGCGAAAAGATCACGGCCACCAGCAGTGCGCCGACGACGCCCGCCACCGACCCGGAGCGCGTCTTGCCCGGGCTCACCGTCGGCGCGAGCTTCGGCCCCCCGAAGGTCTTCCCGCCGAACATGGCGAAGGAATCGCAGACCCACGTGACCACGAGCGGGAAGAAGACGAGCCACGCCCCGGCCCAGGAACGCGGGCCGAAGACATCGTGCCGGATGGGAATCAGGAACGCCGGCAGGGCGCCGGCATAGACCACGGCGAGCATCGTCACCGCGGCGGCGGCGAGCGGGCGCTCGGTCGGCCGCCGCGCGGCCAGCGCCCACGTCAGGAGTCCGAGAAGCCAGACGGCTCCGGCAAAGGGCCAGGCGTCGCGTGCCCACCCGGCAAACATCGGGGACGTCTGCGCCGCGTACGCCGCGGGTGCAAACGCAGTGGCCGTCGCGTACCCCAGGACCGCGATCGGCCGTACGCCCTGACGCTCGGCGAACCCGAAGAGCTCGCGAACGCCGAGCACGCCGGCCGCCGCAAGCAGCACGACGAGCGGCAGCCCGCCCCAGTAGGCGATCCCGAGCGCGACGGGAATGCCGACCGCGGCCACGGCAAGGCGCCGCACCAGATTCGAGTCCATCAGCCGCTCAGGCGGTGACGCGTCCGAATCGCCGGTCGCGACGCTGGAACTCGAGGATGGCTTCGAAGAGGTCGCGCCGAGTGAAGTCGGGCCAGAGCACCGGCGTCACATAGAGCTCCGCGTAGGCGAGCTGCCAGAGGAGAAAGTTCGAGATCCGCATCTCGCCCGAGGTGCGGATGAGAAGATCGGGATCGGGCCACTCCGCGGTGAGGAGGTGCCGGCCGATGGCCTCTTCGTCGATCTCGTCCGGCTGCATGCGTCCCGCGGCCACGTCCTCGGCGAGCTGCCGCGCCGCGCGCGCAATCTCGCCGCGCGAGCTGTAGGAAATGCACAGATTGAGCGCGAGCGAGCGGCCCTCGGCGGTCTGCGCCTCGATGCGGCCGACGGCGCCGCGCGCGCTGTCGGTGAGCCGGTCCCGGTCGCCGAGCACGCGGACGCGCACTCCGCGCTCGGAGAGCTCGGCCGATTCACTGGCGATGTACTCCTCGAGCAGCGCCATCAGGGCCTCGATCTCGCTCGCGGGCCGCTGCCAGTTTTCCTGGCTGAACGCGAACAGCGTGAGCACCTCCACACCCGCGTCGAGGCACCCCGCTACGACTTCCCGGACCGACTTCATCCCGGCATGATGCCCCAGCGGGCGCGGCAGCGAGCGGCCCTTGGCCCACCTGCCATTCCCGTCCATGATGACGGCCACGTGCTGCGGCACGGCGCCGTGCACGCGGATCCGCTGGAGGAGCTCGCCACTCATGCTCAGACTTCCATGATCTCGGCTTCTTTGGCCGCGATCAGCTGGTCCACCTGTTTCACGTGCTCGTCGGTGAGCTTCTGCACGTCCTTCTCGGCCCGCGTCTTGTCGTCCTCCGGAATGCGCTCGAGCTTCTTGATCTTCGAGAGCGTGTCGGTGCGCGCGTGCCGGACGGCGATCTTCCCTTCTTCCGCGAGCTTGTGCACCACCTTCACCAGCTCTTTCCGGCGCTCCTCGGAAAGCATCGGGAGCGGCACGCGGATCACGGTGCCCTGCGACGCGGGATTGAGCCCGAGGCCGGCGTCGCGGATCGCCTTCTCGATGGCCTGCGCGAGGCCCTTGTCGAACGGCTGCACCGTGATCATCCGCGGCTCGGGCGCCGAGACGAGCGCCACCTGCGTGAGGGGCACCGAGCTCCCGTACGCATCGACACGCACGACGTCCAGCAGCTGCGGCGTGGCCTTGCCGCTGCGGATGCCCTGCAGCTCGCGTCTGGTACTGTCGACCGCCTTGTGCATCAGCTCGCGGGCGTGCTTCACCAGCTCCGGAATTGTGCTCATCGGACGAGAGTCCCCACCCGTTCGCCCTGCAGCACTCGCGCGATGGCGCCCGGGTTGTTCATGTTGAACACGATGATCGGAAGGTTGTTCGCCTTGCAGAGTCCGAAGGCGTTCGCATCCATCACGGCGTAGTTCCGGATGATGGCCTCCTGGTAGGAGAGCTCGGGAATGAAGGTGGCCGACGGGTCTCTCCGCGGATCTCCGGTATAGATGCCGTCCACGTTCGTGGCCTTGAGGATGACTTCGGCCTCGATCTCGAGCGCGCGGAGCACGCCCGCCGTATCCGTCGAAAAGAACGGATTGCCGGTGCCGCCGGCGAAGATGACCACGCGGCCCTTCTCGAGGTGCCGGATCGCGCGGCGGCGGATGTACGGCTCCGCGAGCGACTCCATGCGGATGGCCGTCATCACGCGCGTATCCACGCCCACCTTCTCGAGGACGTCCTGCAGGGCGAGGGCATTGATGACGGTGGAGAGCATGCCCATGTAGTCGGCCGAAACGCGGTCGAGCCCTTCCCGGCTGGCCGTGGCGCCGCGGATGATGTTCCCCCCGCCGACGACGAGCCCGAGATGCACCCCGAGGGCGTGCACCGCCTTGAGCTCGTTGGCGAGCTCCTCGACGATGGTGTAGTCGAGTCCCTGTCCCTTCTCGCCAGCCAGCGCCTCGCCCGAGACCTTGAGCAAGGCGCGGCGGTAGGCGAGCGCCATCAGGCCGCTCCGACCTTGAAGCGCGCGAACCGGGTGACGGTGAGCCCGCTGCCCGCCTTCCTGAGCAGCTGACCGACGGTGGTCTTGTCGTCGCGGACGAACGGCTGCTCGAGCAGGGTACGCTCCGCGACGAACTTCCGGATCTTCCCCTCGACGATCTTGCCGCGGATGTTCTCCGGCTTCCCTTCCTGCGCCACCTGGTCCTCGGCGATCCGCCGCTCGCGCTCGATCATCTCGGCCGGCACGTCCTCGGGATTGATCCCGATCGGATCGGCGAACGAGATGTGGAGTGCCACGTCCCTGGCCGCCTCGAGGGCGGTGTCACCGCTGCCGCCCGCGAGCTCGACGAGCACGCCGACCATGCCGTTGTGGTGCAGATAGAACCCGATCACACCGTCGGCCGGCTTGAATCGCGCGTAGCGCTTGAGCGCGACCACTTCGCCGACCTTGCCGGAGACCTGCTTCATCTCCTGCGCCACCGTGCGGCCAGCCGTGAACGGCTGGTCCTCGACATGGCCCGCGTTGATCCCGGGCTCGGCATGCGCCGCGACATGGCTCGCCAGGGCGCGGGCGAGCGCCTGGAAATCCTCGGTGCGGGCGACGAAGTCGGTCTCGCAGTTGAGCTCGACCATGGCGCCCTCGCGCCCATCGGCGGACGTCTCGATCATCACGACGCCCTGCGACGCGCTTTTCCCTTCGCGCTTTTCGGCTTTCGCGATGCCCTTCTTCCTGAGCAGCTCGACCGCCTTCTCCATGTCGCCGCCGGATTCCTCCAGCGCGCGCTTGCAATCCATCATGCCCGCGCCGGTCCGGGCGCGCAGCTCGCTCACATCCTTCGGGGTAATCGTCACACTTGCCATGGTTTCCGCGTCCGCATCGGTTCAGGGGTGAATACTAAAGCCGCCGCTCGGGGCCCGCAGGGGCCTGGAGCGGCGGCAATCCGTTCGGCAGTGAAGCGCCGCGATCAGGCGTCTGCGGCCGTGGCGGCTCCCGCCTCAGCCGGGCTCTCGCCCTCGGTCTTGAGCCGTGCAGCGATCGCCTCGGGCTTCGGCCGGCGCTTCCGGCGGCCGGGCCGGCGCTTCCGGCGGTCGTCGCCGCCCTCTTCCGCGCTGCCGTCGCTGCTGTAGGTCTCGCCGTCCATTTCTTCGGCCGTCTCGCGCATCGGCGCCTGGGCGCGCGTCTCGCGGATGATGTCCGAGAGCGCGGCCGTGATCAGCGAGACGGAGCGGATCGCGTCGTCGTTGCCCGGGATCGGCACCGTGATGACGTCCGGATCGGCGTTCGTGTCCACGATGGCGACGACCGGGATGCCGAGCTTGTTGGCTTCGGCGACGGCGATCTTCTCCTTCTTGGCGTCGACCACGAAGAGCGCACCCGGGAGGCGCGTCATGTGCTTTACGCCCTCGAGGTTGCGGCTGAGCTTCACGCGCTCGCGCTCGAAGAGGAGCTTTTCCTTCTTGGTGTAGTTCTCGAAATCGCCCTCGGCCGAGCCCTGCTCGAGATCGCGGAGGCGCTTGATCTGCTTCTTGAGCGTCTGGAAGTTCGTGAGCATGCCGCCGAGCCAGCGCTCGGTGACGTAGAACGCGCCGGCAGCCGACGCCTCCTGCTGCACGATAGCCTTCAGCTGCTTCTTGGTGCAGACGAAGAGGACACCCTCCCCCTTTGCGACGATGCCGCGGAGGAGCTCCTGGGCCTTGTTGATCTGCCGGAGGGTCTTCTGGAGGTCGATGATGTAGATGCCCGAACGCTCGGCGAAGATGAACCTGCGCATCTTCGGGTTCCAGCGGCGGGTCTGATGGCCGAAATGTACGCCGGCCTCGAGCAGGTCCTGAATCTGGGGCTGTGCCATGCGACGACTGATGTCCTTGCTGTGGGGTTGGATCGTCCGCCGCGTTCATCTCGTCAGCAGATCCCGGGGTCTCGGCCCGTGTGGGACACCCCGCTGACGATCCTGCGGCGTGATTGATTTTAGGGCGACGCGGGCGTCGCCCCTACGGAAATTCGAATTACCGCTTACTGAACTGGAACCGCTTCCGGGCGCCGGGCTGGCCCGGCTTCTTGCGCTCGACCGCGCGCGGATCGCGCGTGAGGAGCCCGTTGGCGCGGAGCTTGGTCCGGTGCTGCCCATCCGCCTCGACCAGCGCGCGCGCAATGGCGAGCCGGAGCGCGCCCGCCTGCCCCGTCTGCCCGCCGCCATCCACGTGCGCCTTCACGTCGAATGCCCCGAGCGTATCGGTGGCCGTGAACGACTGCTGGATGTGCTGGACGAGCGAGGGACGCGGGAAGTAATCGCCGAGCGTGCGGCCGTTCACATCCCACTTGCCGGTTCCCGGCGTGAGGTAGACGCGGGCGACGCTGGTCTTGCGGCGGCCCACCGCCTGCCACCGGAACTCGGGAGTGCCAGTCATGCTTTCACCTTCTCGGGAGTGACGGAGTACACCTTGGGCTGCTGCGCTTCATGCGGGTGCTCGGCGCCGGCGTAGACCTTGAGCTTGCCACGCAGCTTCTGCCTGGCGAGCGAGGTCTTGGGCAGCATGCCGAAGACGGCCTTTTCGATGACGCGATCCGGGTGCTTGGCCAGAAGGTCGCGGGCGGCCGTATGGCTTTCGTGGCCCATGTAGCCGGTGTGCTTGAAGTAGGTCTTCTGGTCGAGCTTGCGGCCGGTGAGCTTCACCTTGGAGGCATTCACCACGACGACGAAATCGCCGCCGTCCATGTGCGGCGTATACGTCGGCTTGTGCTTGCCGCGAATGAGCTGTGCCACGTGGCTCGCGAGGCGGCCGAGCGGCACACCGGCGGCATCCACGACATGCCAGTCGTGCGAGATGTCGTCAGGCGTGGCGGTAAACGTCTTCATGAGGCTATCCGGTGCTCCGGGGAACAGGGACCGCCCACCATTTGGTGCCGGTCCGGAAACGCGTTCGCAGACAGACCCCTAACATACCTTGCTGCAACGGCTAAGGTCAAGTGGGAGGGTCCCCCTCGGGCTCCGCCCCGACGTCGATCAGGCTCTTTCCCTTTTCCACGGCATCGCCCGGCCGGACGTGGATGGCGCGCACCACTCCCGGGGCCGGCGCCTTCAGCTGGTTTTCCATCTTCATCGCCTCGAGCACCGCCACGGGCGTTCCCGCGGCAACCCGCTGTCCCACTTCGACCTGGATCCGCACCACGAGGCCGGGCATCGGCGCCCTGATGACGCCTCCGGAGGGTGCCGTGGCCCCCGATCCTGCGAGGCTCCGGATGTGTCGCGTCCGTTCGTCGACCACTTCGATCTCATGGCGCTCGCCATGGACCGATACGATCCAGCGGCCCCGGCCCAGCCGCTCGAGAGGCAGCGTGGAAGGGCGGCCGTCCATCGTCACGACAGCCAGCGGCGTTCCGGGCAGCGGGTCGAGCGAGGCCGTGACCGTGCGGCCGCCGATGGTGACCTGGTCGCCGTCGACCTCGACTTCGACCTCCTTTCCGCCAACCGCGACGAAATACTTCATCGGCGCTCCAGCAGCGCGACCGACTCGACGTGCGCCGTCTGCGGAAAGAGATCGAAGGCGCGGACCTGCGCGAGGCGGTAGGCTGGCATGCGGCGGATATCACGGGCGAGCGTGGCCGGATCGCAGGAGACGTACACGATACGGCGGGCACCGCCCGCGCCGAGCGCGGCAGTCACCTGCTCGGCCATTCCGACGCGTGGCGGATTCGTGACGACGAGATCTGCGCGAGGAAGGCGATCGACGGCGTCCTCTGCCCGCGCCGCGATCCAGCGCGACCGGCCGCCGCTCGCATTCTGCCGGTCCTCGGCATGACGGACCGCGCGGCGATCCGCCTCGACGCTCGTCACCTCCGCGCCGCGTGTGATGAGCGTCCGCGTCGTTTCGCCGATCCCGGCGTACAGGTCCCACACGGCCCTGCCGGCGACGTCGCCGAGCAGCTCGATGGCATGCGCGCGCACCCGGTCGCCCATGACCGGATGGACCTGTTCGAAGACAGTCGCGGGGAATGCGCCGTCGGATCCGCTCACCACGCGTGCGGCGCCCGCTTCCGGACGGAGCCAGATTGTCGCACGGACGCCTGCCTTCTCCAGCGCCGAGCCGAGCGCACCCGCCTGCGGCCAGGGCGCGGCGCCCGCGACTTCGGCGACGAGATGCAGGTTCCCGCCGCGATCGAGTCGCAGGACGACGTGCCGGAGCCGGGCGGGCAGGAGGCGCCGCCGCGCGCTGACCTCACGCCAGAGACCGATCAGCGCCGGCGATGTGATCGGACAGACCTCCAGATCGAACACCGCCGCCGGCTGATCGAGGGGATGAAGCCCGATTCGCGCACCGTCCGAGTGGAGCGTGATCCTGGTCCGGTATTCCCAGTCGGACGGCGCCGGCTCGAGCTCGGGATCGCCGATGTCGACCGCGCCGATTCGCCGCAGCGCATCGCCGACGAAGCCGCGCCGGGCGTCCCGCTGAGCCTCGGCGGAGAGATGCTGCATCTGGCACCCGCCGCAGTCGTCCCGTACATAATGCGGACACGCCGGCTCCGCGCGCAGCGGCGATGCGTGGACGAGGCGCCCGATCCGCGCCCGCGCATACCGCTTGTGCTCCCGCATGCGCGCGAACTCCACCTCGTCCCCGGGCGCGGCGCGCGGGACGAAGACGGTGCGACCGTCGGCCAGCTGTCCGATGCCATCGCCGCCAGCGGCGAGCCGGAGAATCCGCGTCATTGCAGCGCTTCGCGCCGCGCAAGGCGCATCCACGCCGACTCGCCGTTGCCATCCGGCGCAACCACCGGCTTCCCGGTGCGCCGGGATGCATCTTCCGCCAGCGCCGCTGCGACGATCACGGCGAGGTCCGAGTCGAGCGCGGCAGGCTGCGAGAGGTCCGGCCGGCGGTCGAGGAACTGGATGTCCACTTCACCGCGGCAGTACGACGGGTCGCTCATCAGCCGCTCGTGGAATCCCTGGTTCGTTCCGACGCCGACGATCACGAGCTCGCGAAGCGCACGGCGCATCCGCTCGATCGCGCCGGCGCGGTCGGGCGCCCATGCGATCAGCTTGGCGAGCATCGAATCGTAGAAGAGCGTCACCTCGTTTCCGGCCTCGACGCCAGCATCCCAGCGCACGCCGGGCCCCGAGGGCGCGCGCAGGTATTCGATGCGCCCCGTGGTCGGCAGGAACCCGGCCGCCGGATCCTCGCTCGTGATGCGGCACTCGATCGCCCAGCCGCGCGGATGGAGCGAGCCCGGCGCGACACGCATCGATGCGCCGCCGGCGATGCGCAGCTGCTCGCGCACCAGGTCGACGCCGTAGACGAGCTCGGTGACCGGGTGCTCGACCTGGATCCGGGTGTTCATTTCGAGGAAGTAGAACGATCCGTCGGCTGCGAGAAGAAATTCGCAGGTGCCGGCGCCGCGATAGCCGACAGCCTGCGCCGCGGCAACCGCCGCCGCGCCCATCCGCTCGCGCAGTTCCTGGGACACCGCCACGGACGGCGCTTCCTCCACGAGCTTCTGGTGCCGGCGCTGGACCGAGCACTCGCGCTCGCCGAGGTGGATCGTGCGCGTGGAGTCGGCGAGGATCTGGATTTCCACGTGTCGCGGCCGCGCGATGAACTTCTCGAGGTAGACACCGGCATCGCCGAACGCCTTCCGGGCTTCGGAGGCTGCCGTCTCGAGTGCCGCACCGAGGCCGGCTTCATCGGCAACGACGCGCATCCCCTTGCCGCCGCCGCCGGCCGCTGCCTTGACCATCACCGGGTAGCCGAGCTCGCGCGCGAGCAGCGCGGCCGCGGCAGGATCGGTCACCGGGTCGATGGCGCCGGGGACGACCGGCACACCTGCGGCCTGCATGCGGCGGCGGGCCTCGGTCTTGTCGCCCATCGCCCTGATCGCCTCGGCCGGCGGACCGATCCAGGTGAGCCCCGCACCGGTCACCGCCTCCGCGAACGCCGGACGCTCCGCGAGAAATCCATAGCCCGGATGCACCGCATCTGCGCCCGTGCGCCGGGCTGCCGCGAGCAGCCGCTCGATCGAGAGGTAGCTCTCGCCGGGCGCGGCCTCGCCGATGAATGCGGCGCGATCCGCCGCCCGCACGTACGGGCTCTGCCGGTCGGCCGCGCTGTAGACCGCGACGGCCTCTACGCCCTCTTCATGGCAGGCGCGCACGATTCGCAGCGCAATCTCGCCGCGATTGGCGATCAGGACGCGTTTCATCGACGACTGCTGCGGGGCGGGAAAATGAAGCGAGCGATCGTGAGTGCGGGGACGACCGGTGGATCTAGCGGCGGCACGTGTCGGGAGGAAGGTCTCCGGCAAGGAGCACGAGACTGCCACAGAGCACCGCGTTGTTCGCGGCGGCGGCGGCGTAGACCGCAAGCACATCGCGCATCCAGACCGATCCGCCCTGGCGGGACGCGAGTATGATCTCGGTAAAGGAAAGCGGCTCGGCGCCCGGCTCCGCCGCGGGACCGAGCACGCGAACGAGCCGGATCGGTGCTGCGCGCTCCACGGCGGCGGCCGCGGTATCGGCCCCCGGCGTCAGGCAAAGCGGGCGACCGCTCGCCACCGCGGCGAGCGCACTCCGGACGGGAAGCGCCGGATCCACTTTCATCGTCTCGGCCATGCGCTGCCGGTAGTTCGGGTCGCTCGCATACAGATCGGTGCGCAGCAGGACGAGGTCGCCGCGAATGCGGCCCCTGGCGAGGGCATACCATGCGGCAACGGCCTCGATCTCGCTTCCGGTCACGAGAATACCGTTGGACGGGCAGGAACCGAGAAGATTTGCGCCGAGCTCGGAGACGATCGGGGGGAGCTGGACCCTCGACTCCGGCGTCCGGGTGGCCGCCGCGGCCCAGCCGGAGTCTTCGAGGATGAGGATGGCCCGGTCCATCTCGACCATTCCGCGAAGCAGCACCGCCGAATCGACGGCGAGGCGAATTCCCTGGTCGAACGCGACGCCGGCGAGGTCCAGATAGAGCTGCCCGTCCGGATCGCCGGTATGGCCGGCGAGGTGCCAGTCGCGCGCATCGAGGCGATAGAACCGTCCGAGCTGCAGCCACGCGCGGCCGTCGTCCGGCGCCACCGCGAGGTAGCGCCCGAGCATGTCGGTGGCGACCCGCCGCTCGCCTTCCCGCTCGAGCTGAGCGGCCCTGGGCGCGACATTCGGGTCCACCGCCGCCTGCGCGATGGCCGGCTCGGTCAGCGGACCGAGCGCGACCCCAGCGGCCAGCGTGGCTCGGAGGAGGCCGCCGGGAGCATGTCTGAGCAGGGAGAGGATCGGATCCATCGCATGCAACATTATGCAGGACCCCCGGCTGCGCCAGTAGCGGGAACTGACGGAGCGGTCAAAGCGGAAGGTTCCCATGCTTCCGGGGTGGGTTCCGGTCCCGCTTGCCGCGCAGGGTCCGCAGCGCATCGATGAGCCGGGGACGGGTGTCGCGCGGGTCGATGACGTCGTCCACGTAGCCGCGGGCCGCGGCGGCGTATGGATTCGCGAATGTGGCGGTGTAATCGCTGGCGAGGGCCGCCGCCGCCGCATCCGGGTCCTCCGCCTTCGCGATCTCGTCCCGGAAGAGAATCTCGACCGCGCCCTTCGGGCCCATGACCGCGATCTCCGCCGACGGCCAGGCCAGGTTCACGTCGCCCCGGATGTGCTTGGAGCTCATGACGTCGTACGCACCGCCGTACGCCTTCCGCGTGATGACGGTGAGCTTGGGCACCGTGGCCTCGCAGTACGCATAGAGGAGCTTTGCGCCGTGGCGGATGATGCCGCCATGCTCCTGCGCCACGCCCGGGAGGAAACCCGGGACGTCCACGAAGGTGACGATCGGGACGTTGAAGCAATCACAGAACCGGATGAACCGGGCGGCCTTGACCGAGGCCGTGATGTCGAGCACGCCGGCGAGCACGGCGGGCTGGTTGGCGACGATGCCGACCGGCCGGCCGCTGAGCCGCGCGAACCCCACCACGATGTTGTCTCCGTAGCCGCGCTGCACCTCGAGGAACACACCGTCGTCCACGATGCGGCGGACGACGTCGTGCATGTCGTACGGCTGGGAGGCGCTTTCGGGTATCAGATCGAGCAGTGCTTCGTCGCGCCGGTCATCGGGATCCGTCGCAGGACGGATGGGCGGTTCGTCGGCGTTGTTGCCCGGCAGGAAGCCGATGAGGTCACGGATGGCGAGAAGGCATTCCGGCTCGCTGTCGTGCGTGAAGTGCGAGACGCCCGAGGTGCCGCCGTGCACGTCCGCTCCGCCGAGTGCGTCGAACGTCACGTCCTCGTGCGTCACCGTCTTCACGACGTTCGGCCCGGTGACGAACATGTAGCTCACACCGCGCACCATGAACACGAAGTCGGTGATGGCCGGGCTGTACACGGCGCCACCGGCGCAGGGACCGAGGATGGCGGAGATCTGCGGGACGACGCCCGAGGCGAGGGTGTTGCGGAGGAAGATGTCGGCGTAGCCGCCCAGGGAGGCGACGCCTTCCTGGATGCGCGCGCCACCGGAGTCGTTCAGGCCGATGACCGGCGCGCCGTTGCGCAGCGCGAGGTCCATGACCTTGCAGATCTTCTCCGCATGCGCCTCGGAGAGCGAGCCGCCGAAGACGGTGAAGTCCTGCGAGAAGACGTAGACGAGCCTCCCATCGATGCGGCCGTAGCCGGTGACGACGCCGTCGCCCGGGTAGACCTGCTCGGCGAGGCCGAAGGCGGTCGCGCGGTGGGTGACGAAGCGGTCGAGCTCGACGAAGGAGCCCTCGTCGAGCAGCAGGTCGAGCCGCTCCCGCGCGGTGAGCTTTCCCTTCCCATGCTGCTGCGCAATCCGGGCCTCTCCCCCACCCTTCTCGGCAAGCGCCTGCCGGTGGTGGAGCTCCTCGAGGAGCCGTCGTTGGTCTGGCATGGAGCCCAATATACTCGGGCCACCAGATCCTCAGCCATTTGATTTTTGATCGCGGAGGCACGGAGCCGCGGAGAACGGAGGATCTTCACGGACTAGCCGGATAATGCCGTCCTTCATGAAAGCAGAATTGAAGTTCAGCAGGAGTCCGCACGGTAGCCGTTTCAATCTGAGATAGGTCAGGAGCTGCGCGCGATGGACGGGGAGTATTGTTTCGACGGACTTCAGCTCGACGACGACCTGCCCAACCAGGAAGTCGATTCTGTAGCCACAATCGAGGACGCGTCCCCGATAGGTCACCGGAAGTGCAACCTGCCGTTTGTACTCGACTCCACGAACGCTCAGCTCCTCGGCCAGACATGCTTCGTACGCCGATTCGAGCAGGCCTGGACCCAGCTCGCGATGAACTTCGATCGCAGCGCCGATGATCCGGTCGGTAGTGAGGTCGAATTCGTTCGAATGCTTCCGTAGCAAGTGAGGCATGAACCAATATGAGGCGAAGCGACCGATGGCCATGACTGAATTCCTGCTTCGCGGTTCATTCCAGCGCTCTCTCCGCTCTCCGCGACTCCGCGCCTCCGCGTTCATAAAGAAAAAAGCCCCCGACAACTCGGGGGCTTTCTCGAAGGCGCCGACCCTACTCGTCCATCTTGTCGTCCGCCGGGATTTCGTGGCGGACGGGGGGGATGATGGGCTCGTCGGGGTAGCCGACGACGGCGAGGACGATGCGGTGGTGGATGGGATCCACCTCGAGCACCTTGAGATCCAGCGCCTGGCCCTCCTTCACGGCGTCGCCCGGGTTCTCGATGTTGGGCACACCGAGCTGGCTCATCGGGACGAAGCCCTCGATGTCGTTCTCGAGGTCCACCACGACGCCCTTGTCCATGAGGCGCACCGCGCGTCCGCGCAGGTCCATCCCGATGGGATAGGTCTCGCCGATGCGGAGCCACGGATCCTCCTGCGCCTGCTTGAGGCCGAGGCTGATGCGCTTGTTGTCGGCGTCGATGTTGAGGATGATCACGTCCACCGTGTCGCCCTTCTTCACCACTTCCGACGGGTGCTGCACGCGCTTGGTCCAGCTCATGTCGGAGATGTGGATCAGCCCGTCGAT
>DASTUP010000107.1:0-14029 GCA_035759585.1 Gemmatimonadales bacterium
GAGTAGCCCCCATCGGGAAATGCCTCGACCTGCGAGGTGCGGAGGTCCGAGACCGTGAGGAGCTTCTTCGTGTTGCCCTCGAGGTCGAAGATGCGGAGGTCCGGCACGAAGCCTCTCGATGCGAAGACGATCTCCTGCCGGTGGGCGTTGCACCAGAGGAGGGCCTGGCCCGCCACCATGTTGAGGATGGGGAGCTCCGACTCGTAGACCCGGCCGAAGCCCCTGAGGTGGGTGCCGTCGTCGCGATACACCTGCAGAAGGGAGGAATCCGATTCCGCCGCCGCCTGCGTCACGATGAGCGAGTCCATCGTGCACATGGTGAGCGGCGACGCCGAGAGGGTGAGGACGGTGTCGAGCTCGAAGCGGTCGCCCTGCCACTCGAAGCGGTGGATGCGGCGCAGCACGTCGCTCACGAGCAGGCGTTGCCGATCATCGATGGCGATCGCCCGCGCATGGTGAAAGTCACCGGGCCCCTTCCCTGCCTGGCCGACGTTGGTGACGAGGGCGCCGTTGCGGTCGACGACCCGCACGACGCTGTTGGCGGCGTCGAGGACATACCGCCGTCCCAGGGAGTCGGTCGCGAAGGCGTCGATACCGGCCAGCACCTCGTGCTCGCGACCTTCGAGCTTGCCGTAGACCGTCTCCGGCGCCGACCGCGGCCCAGCCACGAGCGCGCGAAGGCCGGCGGGCTCGATGGGGCCGCCGATCGCGAAGCTTCCCGCGGGCTCGATCTCGCGCACGTAGTGGCGCGGGTCCGGGTGGAGCGTCGCGCCCGGCGTCGATGCCTCCCGCGACTCGGCGCCGCGCTGGCAGCCGAGGAGCAGGAGGAGGAAGGCGCAGGCGCGGTGCGGCTTCATGGGTGGACCTCGCTGGAGGGGATTGGACCAGTATGTGGCTGGATCGTGCGTTCCGCTACCAGCGACGGGCTTCTCAGCGGCCAAGGTGCGTTAGCACCTGGCGCGCGCGCTCGTCCTCGCTGCCGCGCACCTCGAGCACTCTCGCGCCGAGCTCCCACGGATCCTCCTCGAGCAGCTCGCGCAACCCCTCGTCCATGCGCCGGCGGAGTCGCGGGCGCTCGACCGGGATGTCGCGCATTCGATCGGGCTCCTCGAGCGGGCCGTAGACGATCAGATCGAGCCGGGCGATCGCCCGGCGCACGCGCGGGATCCAGCGGTCGAAGTCCACGGCGGCGTGGCCCGGGCCGGCGAGGAGGTAGGCGAGGAAGTCGATGGGGGAGCGGTCGAAGATGCAGTTGCCGGTGGCGGCTTCGATCGCATCGAGGGAGCAGGTGAGCTGGAGCTCGAAGTCGTCGGGGGTGGGTGGGTCGTAGAAGTGGTGGCCTTGGGATTCCAGGAGAAAGTATGGCTCGTCGACGATCGTGTGGTCGGGGAGAGAGCGGATGAGGCGCTCGGCGAGGGTGGTTTTGCCGGACGCGTGGGTGCCGGAGAGGGCGAGGTTCATGGCGGCGCGGCTCTGAAGGGCTTCCGCAGCGATCCGTCGAGGCCGGCGTCGCGTTGTCCGCCGCCCAACAGCTTGTAGAACTCCACGACGTGTTCAGGGCGCATCATGTCGGCATCAGCAAAAATGAGCAGAGTCGGCGCCTCGATGTCGGCCACGGAGGCCGACCAATACGACCACGGCCCGCTGCCGTCCGTGCTCAGGCCATGGCCCCGGGCGTGCAGCGCGATGACCTTGTGCGCCCTGGCCATTTCCGTGAGCGGCGCACCGAACATCTCCGAGGGAGTGACGCCCCTTGTCCTTCCGCCGTCGTCGCTTGCGCGGACACGGCAAAGGCCGCGGCAACGAGGGCCAGCAATGGCCGGGGCTTTCTCATGGTCTCACGAGGGTGACGAGAAGCTCGTCCAGGAGCTCGAACTGATCGGCTGCGGCACTCGTGCCCGTGCTGCCGGAGGCGATGGCCTCGTCGAGGGCCTCCCTGGAAGGATAGAGCTCGTGCAGGACCAGCAGCGTCCTGCCGTCCTTTTCCTCGAACGTCACCGTGGACACGGGACCATCCGCGCCCTCCTCGTTCGTCCAGACGATGCGCGAGGGCGGCGTCACTTCGATATACCTGCCGAAGAACGCCATGGGCTGCCCGAAGTCAGGGTGGCTGAACACGAAACGGTACGTGCCGCCCGTGCGGACATCGGCCTCACAGGAAACGAACGTTATTCCAAGCGAGGGCGGCGTCCACCACCGCTTGATCAACTCGGGCTCGGTCCAGGCTTCGAACACGAGGTGCGGGGGACCGTTGAAGGTGCGCGTGACGACCAGCTCACGCTCGGACTTGCGTTCTACCGTCGTGGGGTTCTTCATGGGGCCGGGCTCACTTTCCTTTTTTTCTTGCATCGTGGTGGGGGTTTTCCCGCTTCAATTCATCAACGACCTTGTCCAGCTCGTCGAATCGTGCGTCCCAGAGCTGGCGGTACCTCTCGATCCATGCCGCTTCTTCCTCCAGCCGGCGCATGCCGAGCTTGCACGTCCGCACCCGGCCGACCTTTTCCGTGGTGACGAGCCCCGCCTGCTCCAGGACCCCGACGTGCTTCTTCATGCCGGTGAGTGTCATGCGGAACTTCGTGGCGAGGTCCGTGATCGACGCGTCGGCGTGCCCCAGCCGCTCCAGAATGCCGCGTCGGGTGGGGTCCGAGAGGGCGGCGAACGAAGTATCGAGGCGGGCCTGTTGTAACTGAACCATGTGGTTCAGTATACGTCGACAGCGAGACATGTGCAAGGGGTAGCACGCCATGCTCGGCTGGAGACTAGTACGGCTGCATTCGACTTACCAGAGAAGCGCCCTTGGCCGGCGAATCGAACGCCGTCCGGTGCTTCCGGGCGTTGGCCTGGCGGTCACTTCGGGTAAGGCGCTCGGCGCGGGGGTTGATGAAGAAGCGCTCAGGGCGGCATCGTAAGCGCATTGCCTGCCCGACGCCTACCGCGGCAATCGCCCATCCAGCAGCGATCGCATCCCCTTCGCAATCGGCCCCCACGCCTCCGTCGTCGGCATCGCGACCTCGAAGTGCCCGGTCCGCGGCAGCACCAGCAGCCGGATCGAATCGCCCGCCGCCCTCGCCGCACGAACGTACGCTTCCGCAAATCGCCGCGGCACGAAGTCCTCATGGTCCCCGATCACAAAGAGCTGCGGCACGCCGAGCGGTAGCTGCCGGATGGCCGAGGCGTGCGCGAAGCGCTCCGGTACCGTCTCGGGCGTGCCGCCCATGAGCCCGGTGATGACGCTGTCGCGGCAGAGCGACTGGTAGCCCGCGATGTTCGCCGTCAGGTCCACCGGCCCCGCGAGGTTCACCACGCCGCGGATCGGGAGCGGATCGGCCGAGTAGATCGGGCTCTCCGGCGGGAGTCGATGACGCGCGGCCGTCCACATCGCGAGGTGCCCGCCCGCCGAGTGGCCGACGACCACGACACGGGAGAGGTCGAGCGCATGTTCGGCGGCGAGTGTGCGGAGATGATCCACGGCGCGGCCTACGTCGAGATACGTGCCCGGCCACCCGCCCCCCGGATGCCCGACGCGGCGGTACTCGATGTTCCACGTCGCGATGCCTTCGGCGGCGAGCGTGTCGCCCATCGGGGCGAGGTCGCGGCGGTCGGCATACGTCGCCTTGAAGCAGCCGCCGTGGATGAGCACCGCGACGGGATGCGGGCCGGGGCCGTCCGGGACGCGGAGCTCGCCGAAGCGCAGGGAGTCGGGGCCGTACGAGTCGCGCCGGGTCGGCGGGCGGCTCGGGAGGGCCTGGAGGTCGGCGGGCGTCATCAGGCGCGGGGGCTCCGCGACATCGGGCGGCGATGGGGTTGAACGGGTGCAGGCGGCCGGGAGTGCTGCGAGGAGGGCGACGGCGGCGAGCGCGAGAGACCTGGGCGTGCTTTGCATCGGAGTTCTCCGCGTGCGGGTGCCCGGCATCTTGCGCGGGGCTGCCGAATCGGTAGGCTAGCTCATCCAGTTCACGAGGCGCTCGTGCCCCAACGATGCATCGCCCTCCTCCGAGGCGTCAACCTCGGCGGCAACAAGAAGGTCCCGATGGCCGAGCTGCGCCGCCTCGTCGAAGGGCTCGGCTTCACCGACGTGCGCACCCTCCTCAACAGCGGCAACGTCGTCTTCACCGCGCGCGCCAACGCGGTGCGCACCGCGGCCGCCCGGATCCAGCAGGCCGTCCTCGACCAGCTCGGCGTCTCGTCGAAGGTCACCGTCCTCACCGCCGAGGAGCTCGGCGCGATCCTCGACGAGAACCCGATCGCGGGGCTGTGCGACAATCCGTCGCGGATGCTCGTTGCGGTATTTGCGGAAGAGGATGCGAGGTCTCGGGCTGTGAGACTCGCGGAACAGCGGTGGGAGCCGGAGGTGATGGCGGTGGGTAAGCGGGCGGCATACCTCTGGTGCGTGAACGGGATCTCGGCGGGGCAGCTCGGGTTTGCGGTGGACAAGGCGCTCAAGACGGGGGTGACGGCGCGGAACCTGGGAACCATGACCAAGCTGCGAGCGATGGCGGAGGCCGGGGCGATGTAGAGAACCGGCCGCCGGCTCCGACTACACTATGGAAGCGCCGGTCAACGGCCCCATCGCAACCGCCGAGCACGGCACCGCAAGGAGAACGACCATGAAGTACCTGCTGATGATGCACGTCCCCGCCGGGAACGGGGAATACGAGATCTTCAACTGGTCCCCGGAGGACATCAAGGCCCACATGGACCACCTGAACCGCCTCAACCGCGAGATCAAGGACGCGGGCGAGTGGGTGGACGTCCATGCCCTGACCCCTCCGGGCGACGCGAAGCTGGTGCGGGCGGGGAAGAACGGCGAGCCGGTAACGGACGGGCCGTTCCCGGAGGCGAAGGAATTCCTGGCCGGCTACTGGATCGTGGACGTGGAATCGGCCGAGCGCGCGTACGAGATCGCGGCGAAGGCCTCGGTCGCCCCCGGCCCCGGCGGCGCGCCGCTCGACATGCCGATCGAAGTGCGGAAGGTGATGGGCGGGGCGCCCGCGGAGGTGTGAGCACGGGCACCCACGAATCGACAATCGAGCACCTGCTGCGCGAGCTGGCGCCGCAGGTGCTCGGCGCCGTCGCGCGCCGGCACGGCGACTTCGCCGCCGCCGAGGACGCGGTACAGGAGGCGCTCATCGCGGGGGCGCTGCAATGGCCGGAGTCTGGCGTCCCCGCGAATCCGCGCGGATGGCTCTACCATGTCGCGGTCAGGCGCTTCACCGACACCCTGCGCAGCGAGTTCGCCCGGCGTCGCCGGGAGGACGCGGTGGCGAGCGAGGTGTGGGCCGAATGGGCGTTCGTGCCGCCGCCGGACGTGGAGGTCGCAGCCGATGGCGACGATACCGTCGCCCTCCTCTTCATGTGCTGCCACCCCGCCCTCACGCCCGCCTCGGCCGTCGCGCTCACGCTCCGCGCCGTCGGCGGCCTCACCACCGCAGAGATCGCCCGCGCGTTCTTCGTGCCGGAAGCGACGATGGCGCAGCGGATCAGTCGCGCGAAACAGGCGATCAAGGCATCGGGCATTCCGTTCCGCACGCCCGCCGACGAGGAGCGGGCGGAGCGACTGCGTGCCGTGCTTCACGTTCTCTATTTGATCTTCAACGAGGGATACACCAGCAGTGCCGGTGCCGAGCTGCACCGCCTCGACCTCTCGGACGAGGCGATTCGCCTTGCGCGGCTCCTCCACGGACTGCTGCCGGGAGACGGCGAAGTCGCGGGGCTGCTCGCGCTCATGCTGCTCACCGACGCGCGCCGAGCCGCGCGCACCGGGGAGAGCGGTGAGCTGATCCCGCTCGACGAGCAGGACCGGACGCGGTGGAACCGGTCGCTGATCGATGAGGGAGTGGCGCTCGTCTCGGACACGCTCTCCCGCGGATCCGTCGGCCCGTACCAGCTCCAGGCCGCCATCGCGGCGGTGCACGACGAGGCGCCGAGCGTCGAGGACACCGATTGGCCGCAGATTCTCGCGCTCTACGGCCTGCTCGAGCAGATGAGCGACAGCCCGATGGTCCTGCTGAACCAGGCCATCGCCGTCGCGATGGTTCAAGGTCCGACCGCCGGCCTGAGGCAGCTGGAGGCGCTCGATGCGGCGGGACGACTGGCGGGACACTACCGGCTCGATGCCGTCCGGGCGCACCTGCTCGAGCGGGCGGGTGAAGGCGAGCGAGCCATTCTTCTTTATCGATCCGCGGCCGAGCGAACTGCGAGCGTGCCGGAGCGGAACTATCTCACGCTCAGGGCGGCGAGGCTTACGTCCAGTCACGGCGGTGTGTTCGAATTCGAATCGCCCGGCGTCCATCAGCGGGGCCGTGTGCGCGTCAACGGACAGCAAGGAGTGGATCATGGGACACAACGTGTCATGGAGTGCAGCGGTCGTGGTGGTGGCGATGGTGCTGCCGACGGCCGTTCACGCGCAGGTGCAGACACTGAAGGAGTATCACCTCGCGGACGTGGCGCAGCTCAAGGAGAAGTTCGTGGCGCTGGCCAATGCGTTCCCCGAGGACAAGTACCACTGGAGGCCGATGGAGGGGACGCGCTCGGTGCGTGATGTGCTCGTGCTGCTCGCCGCGGAGGGGAACGTCTTTCCGGAGAACTGGGGATTGCCCCGGGCCGATGGTGCGGTACAGGGGTATGAGGCGGAATCGGCGCGGCTGGACCGTCTCGCGAAGACGAAGGCGCAGCTCATCGCGGAGCTGGAGCGCTCCTTCGACCACCTGCGCCGCTCTCTCGCCGGCATGAGCGACTCGGCGCGCGCGGCGGACGGCAAGACGTGGGGACTCGACATGAAGGTGGACGCCGGGATCACGATGGCGCTGTCCGACATGCACGAGCACCTGGGGCAGCTCATCGCGTATGCGCGCATGAACGGGATCGTGCCGCCCTGGAGTCGATAGGCGGCGGCGAACGCGGCGCTCCGGCAGACAAAGCGCGAGTCGGGTAACAGCGGTTCGCCCGACTCGCTTTCGCCGCTCAGCTCGCCGGCGGCACTGGTGTCATCTGCTGCCCCACGATCCGCCACTCCCCGCCCCGATTCACCAGGATCCACCGCACCTGCGACAGGAGTAATCCGGCGCTCGTTGCCCGCAAACCGGGAGCGAGCGCCGTGAAGCCGGTATATGCGAGCGAGAGATCCACCATCGCCACGGTGCCCGTCAGGAAGACGATCCGGTGGATGGTCGCGTCGAGCGAGCTCTGCGCGCCGGGGCCGGCGAAGAGGCCCGCGTGCTGGGCCTGCACCGTCGCCCGGCCGGAGACGTGGAATCCGGTGGGCTGGATGAAGCTCACCTCGTCAGCATAGAGGGCGCCGTATGCGGCGGCATCCTTCGCGGCCCAGGCGGCTTCGACGGCGGCCGCGACCGCGGCGATCTCCGCGTCGCCGCCCGCCGGCTGGGCCGACAGTGACGGCTGCTCGGCCGCCGCGGGAGCGAAGGGGTCATCGTTGCTGCAGGCCCCGACGGCCGTCACGAGCAACAGGAACGGAATCAGTCTCGGCATGGCTTGGGTCTCCGGAAATCGGGTTCGCGGGGAGCGGCACGTGCCTCCCCTGTCCCCTTGGCGGAAACCGATGCCGGAACGGCTCACGCGCCGTATACTGGACTCAGCATGTCCGAGCCTTCCGATATCTCCCGCCTGCTCGCCCGGTGGTCGGAGGGGAACCCCGAAGCCCTCGCCGACCTGATGCCGCTCGTGTACGGCCGGCTCCTCAAGCTCGCGCGCCAGCGCCGGCGCGGCGAGCCGGCCGAGGCGTCGCTCAACACCTCTGCGCTGGTCCACGAGGCGTACCTCCGGCTCGCGGAAGGGGGCGAGGTCACCGTCCGCGACCGGAACCAGTTCCTGGCACTCGCTTCCCACGTCATGCGGAACCTCCTGGTGGACCATGCGCGGGCCCGGCGCGCCGCAAAGCGCGGCGGCGGCGTGACGCCGCTCGAACTGACCGAGGCGACGCTGCTGCGGGACGACCAGCTCGACCCCATCGGCGATCTCGACGAAGCGCTCACGCGCCTCGAGCAGCTGGAGCCGCGGCAGGCGCGGATGATCGAGCAGCGGTTTTTCGGGGGGCTCTCGCTCGAGGAAGTCGCGGCCGCCGCCGGCGTGTCGCTCGCGACGGTGAAGCGCGAGCTCCGCTCCGCGCGGGCGTGGCTCGCGATGGAGCTGGGCGATCGCAGTCCGGGAGAACCGGGACATGGATCCAGCGCGCTGGCGTGAGGTCTGCGACCTCTTCGATGCGCTCGTCGAGCTTCCGGCGGGCGAGCGCGAGCGGCGCCTGGCGGGCATCGGTTCGACCGATCCCGGGCTCCGGGACGATGTCGCCCGGTTGATCGACGCCGACCGCGCCGCCGATGCACGGCTCGCGCGCGTCACCGAGGCGTTGCCGAGCGACTCGGCGTCGTATCCGCGCGCTGACCGCCCGAGCATCACGTCCCCTCCGGATCCGATCGGCATGCACGGTCGCATGGTCGCGCATTTTCGCGTGCTCGACCTCATCGGCGTTGGCGGCATGGGGGCCGTCTACCGCGCCGAGGATACGCGGCTCGGCCGCATCGTGGCCCTCAAGCTTCCGCTGCCGGCGCAGCTGCTCGACGCCTCCGGGCGATCGCGCTTCCTGCGCGAGGCGCGCGCGGTCGCGGCGCTCGACCACCCCAACGTCTGCGACGTCCACGAGGTGGGCGAGAGCGGCGAGGGCCAGCTGTTCCTCGCCATGCCTCACTACGGCGGAGAGACGCTGAAGGAGCGGCTGGCGCGCGAGGGTGCGCTCGGGGAGGACGCCGCGGCCGGGATCGCGCGACAGGTCGCCGCCGGTCTTGCGGCGGCGCATCGCGCCGGGATCGTGCATCGCGATCTCAAGCCGGGAAACGTGATGGTCCTCCCCGACGACTCGGTGAGAATCCTCGACTTCGGCCTGGCGAAGCAGAGCGGTGCCTCACTCACCACGGCGGGCGATCGGCTCGGCACCGTGTCCTACATGGCGCCCGAGCAGATCCGCGGCGACTCCGTGGACGCGCGCGCCGACCTCTGGGCGCTCGGCGTGATGATGTACGAGATGCTCACCGGCAGCCGGCCGTTCGCCGGCGCTTCCGATCTCGCGGTGGCGCACGCCATCCTGCACGACGCCCCCTCGTCGCCGTCGCGCGGGCGCAACGTATCGCCCGCCCTGGCGGACCTGGTGCTCCGGCTCCTGGTGCGCGATCCGGGGCGGCGGGTGGCGTCCGCCGATGCGGTGAGCGCGGAGCTCGCACCGGGCTCGCTCGCCTCGCAGCGCGGTATCCGACGCGCGATGGCTCGCCGATCCGGCGGCATCGCGCGCGCGGTGCGCAATCGTCCCGGGCGGGTACTCGCTTTCATCGGCGTCGCTGCGGTGGCGCTCATCCTCGTGCTCATTCCCCGCGCGCGGAGCGACGATACGGGCGGCACGGCGGACCCGGTGGCGCACGACCTCTACCTGAGGGGACGTGACTACGAAGGGCGTGGCATGAGCGAGGCAGACCTGCGGAACGCCGGCGACATGTATCGCCGAGCGATTGCCCGGGACAGCGGATACGCACTGGCCCGCGCACGTTACGCGATCACCCAACTGCTCCTCATCGGCACGAGCCCTTCGCCCGACGAGCTCGAGCGGCCCGCCGCGCATGCGCGCGCGGCACTCGCGCGGGCGCCGGACCTGGGCGACGCGCACGTGGCGATGGGCCGGTACTGGCTCGCGCGAGGCGAGCCGGAGCGGGCACTCGACGCCTTCCGCACGGCGCGCGCACGGCTTCGGGAGAGCGTCGAAGTGTCGCTCGGCATTGCCGAGGTGCACCTCGGCGCCGGCCGCTGGCGCGAGGCGGTCGCGGCGCTGGAAGACGCGCGCAAGCTCGCGCCGCGCGACCTCACCACGGTTCGACTGCTCGGGTACACCTATTCGCGGCTCAGGGAGTACGAGCGGGCGGCGGCAGCCTGGGAGGTCGTCACGTCGCTTGCACCGGACGATTACGTCTCGCTGCTGATCAAGGGGTACATCCACATCCGGTGGCGCGGGAGCGCCGACACGCTGGCGGCCGTGCTGCGCCGGATCCCGCCCGACTGGGATGCCGGCGGGATGAAGACCTTTGCAGCCGTGGCAGCTGCGCGCATCGCCCGCGCGCCTGCGGCCGCGCTTGCGGCCATCGATTCCGCGCGATGGCTGGTGAGCTCGGACCTGTACACCTGGCGGCCGATCTACCTGCTCCGCGCACAGGTCTACGACGACCTCGGTGACAGTGCATCCGCGCGCGCGTGGTATAAGCGGACAGAGGAGCTGGTGGAAGATTCACTCGCGGTGCGGCCCGGGGATCCACGGCTGCACATCGCGCAGGGGTGGGCGTACGCCGGACTGGGACGCCAGCGCGAGGCGGTCGCCGCGGCGCGGCGCGCGATGGGGCTCGTGCCTGCAGAATCCAACGTCTTCAACGCGCTGCCGATGAAGGGGGCGGCTGCGGAAGTCTTCGCGCGGGCCGGCGCGGCGGACGAGGCCCTGGCGCTGCTCGACACGCTGCTCGCCTTGCCGGCCGGCCGGGAGGCATCCGTCGCGCTCCTCGGCGTCGACCCGACGTGGAACCCGATCCGATCGGATCCGCGATTCGAGGCGATGCTCGTGCGGCACCGCTAGCGCGCCGCCTCGAGCATCGCGTCGATCATCGGACGGAGCGTACCAGGAACGCGGTCGCCGAAGACGTTCCACGCATTCACGACACCGACCATCCGCTGCTGCGGCAGCACGACCAGAAACTGCCCGCCGAAGCCGTTGCCCGCCCATACCTCCACGTCCCCGCGATCGTACCGCCACCACTGGTAGCCGTAGCCCGGTGAAGTCGTATCGGGCCTGATGTGCTGCACTTGCCGCCCTGTTGCCTCGCGGGCCCAGCCGGCGGGGAGGATGCGCTTCCCGCGCCAGACACCGTCGTCGAGGTAGAGCTGGCCGATCTTCGCGAGGTCGGTGGCGTCGAGGTAGAGGCCGCCCTCGGTGTCCGGGTGGCCGGTCGGGGTGAGCTTCCAGTGGTAGCTCCCGATGCCGAGCGGTCCGAAGAGGTACTTCTCGGCGTACTTTTCCGCCGACATGCCGGTGGTGCTCCGCAGGATCTCCGACATCAGCATGCTGCCGCCGCTGTTGTACGCCCACTTCGTGCCGGGCGCCGCGTCCATCGGCTGGCTCAGCGTGAAGCGGATCCAGTCGCGGCTGCCCTCGAGCAGGAGCGTGGTGTTGGTCGAGTCGAGCGGGCGATCGCTCTCGTGCCACTCGATGCCGCTCCGCATGGTGAGGAGGTCGGCGAGCGTCGCCTGGCGGAGGCGCGGATCCACGCCGCTCAGGTCATAGGCGCCGAAGAAGGAGAGGAGCGGGGTGTCGAATCTCCCGATCTCACCGCGCGCCTGCGCGATGCCGATCAGGGTGGCGGTGACCGACTTCGTCACCGACTGCAGGGTGTGGAGGTCGCCGCCCTGCCACCAGGGGTGAAACCGGGGGTGGAGGTAATTGTACTGATGCAGCGACGCGGAGTCGGGGCACGACCCGGCGCCGCAGCCGATCGCGCTCACCTTGCCGCGGCTGATCGTTTCGTAATCGCGCGGGAACCGTTCGTCGAGGACGACTCGGCCCTCGTGCATGATGACGAGGTGGTCGGCGTTGCCGAACTCGCCGCTCCGGAGCCGCGCCGCGAACTGTTCGAGGGGCGCGAGATCCAGCGCGGTGGATACAGCCGCCGTGTCGGGCCCAGCCACCGCGTCGCGGGGACCGGCCCCATCGCGCGCGGTCGTCGCGGGCGACGCACAGGCAAGGAGTGCGACGACGGCCCCGACCAGCGGCGCCGGCCGGCAGAAACGAAGACGCGCGATCGGATGCACGACCTGGCTCATGCGTCCCTCATGAACTGTTGTTGATCAACCACGAAGGCAAGAAGGGCGCAAAGGGGTCCGTGGCCAATTTGGCATCGACAAAAATCACAAACCGTTGAACGTGCTGTTGGTGCTAGTCGGGCGATGAAGCCCTTTGCGCCCTTCTTGCCTTCGTGGTGAAAAGGACAAAACGCCTTTCTCTGAGCCCTCTGCGCCCTCTGCGGCTCTGCGGTTACCCTGAGCCCGCCCGC
This sequence comes from Gemmatimonadales bacterium, assembly GCA_035759585.1. GTDB lineage: Bacteria > Gemmatimonadota > Gemmatimonadetes > Gemmatimonadales > GWC2-71-9 > CAMLLJ01. The sequence continues at coordinate 12,090 of DASTUP010000107.1, forward strand.
CCCGGAAGCTCCTGCGTGACCACTTACATCCCGAACGGCGGCTCGTCCGCGGTCGGGCCGTAGACCGACGGGAGCGGGATGCCGTTGAGGCGCAGGTAGACCGTGAGCTGGCCGCGGTGGTGATACGAGTGGTTCAGCAGCACCATCCGGAGCGCCGTCCCGCGGGGCATCGACAGCGCGACTTTCTCGCCGCGCATCACGTTCCAGGGAATGCCCAGGTCGGCGTCGGACATCCTCCCGAGCTCCGCGCGGGCGTATTCCATCGCCGAGTCGAACGTCTCGAGAAGCGCCTCCGCGCTGGCCGGCGGCATCGTCGGCGGGAGTGCTCCGGGATCGAAGCTTCCCTGGAGTACCGCAAACACGATGTTGCGCGGGAGTCCCGCGAGATGGTTGGCGAGCTGTCCCATCGACATCGAGCGCTCGTGCGGGCGCCAGGCGAACTTGTCCGCGGGGACGCGCGCGAGGACGCGGCGGGTGGCGGGGGCTTCCTGCTCGAGCTCCTGCAGCAGCTCCTGCACTGTGGCCATCTGGAACTCCCTGGTGAAGTGTCGTCGTGATACCCGGCGGCACCGATCGCTCGCGCCGAGACAACCGGCCTGATAGAATCCTGACCCATGACGAATCGACGCGATTTCCTCGCCCTGGGCACTGGCGCGTGCGGCGCGCTGGCGCTCTCCCCCGGCTCACTTTTCGCCTCCGAGGCGGCCCGCCAGGCCGCGCTCGGCGAGTGGCTTCGCACCACGCTCCCCGGCGCGGACACCTCACCGGACGCGCTCGCCGACGATGAGCGGTTCTGGGCGGGGGTCCGACGCGGCTACTCGCTCGATCCGAAGCTCGTGAACCTCGACCACGGCTGGACCAATCCGCCGCCGCGGGAGGCAGTCGATGCGCTGGTGCGGGGCGCGCGCGACGTTGAGTTGCTTCCGGCCGACCGCCTCCCACGCTACTGGGACGAGACGACGAACACAACCGTGCGAGCCGCGATCGCGGAGGTCATGGGGGTGCCCGGAACGGAGCTCGCCCTGGTGCGGAACGCGACCGAAGCGCTCGACACCGTCCTCCTCGGAGTGCCGCTCCAGCGCGGCGACGAGGTCGTCTGCTCCGCGCACGACTACTACGCGATGCTCGACGCGCTCGACCAGCGGCAGGCGCGCGACGGCGTGGTGCTCCGGATGCTGCGACCGCCCGTGCCCGCGCCGTCGATGGATGCGCTCGCGGAGATGTACGAGGCGGCCATCGGTCCGCGCACCCGCCTCGTGCTGCTCACCAATCCGAGCAACCTCACCGGCCAGCTCCTTCCGGTGCGGCGGATCGCGGACGCGGCCCACGCGGCCGGCGCGGAAGTCGCCGTGGACGGCGCGCAGTCGCTCGGACTCGTTCGAGATCCCGTCACCTCGCTCGAATGCGATTACTACGGCGCGAGCCTCCACAAGTGGCTCGGCGCACCGGTCGGCATGGGTGTGCTCTGGATGCGGCCGGCACACGTCGCGAAGGTCTGGCCGCTCCTTCCGCCGGGTCCGGGCACCACCGGCATGTCGCGGTTCGAATGGATCGGCACGAATCCCGAGTACGTGGGCCCTGCCCTGCTGCCGGCGCTCCAGGTGCAGCAGCGGCTCGGCGCGGAGCGGAAGGTCGCGCGGCTCCGGTACCTGGCCCGCTACTGGCGCACGCGGGCGGCCGGCGCGCTGCCGGGCGCGCGATTCTATACGGACGACGGCGAGACAACGAGCTGCGGCCTCTGCGTCGTCGAGATCCCGGGCGCCGACTCGACCGCGATCCAGAAGCGCCTCCGCGAGCGGCACGGCGTGCTGGTACAGGCGATGTCCGGCGCCCGGGCGCCCGAGATCAGGGGCATCCGGGTGACGCCGAACGTCTACACGTCGCTGGGTGAGCTCGACCGGTTTCTCGAGGGACTCGTCGAGAGCGCGAAGGCGGGCGGA
>DASTUP010000108.1:0-6683 GCA_035759585.1 Gemmatimonadales bacterium
AAGGCGAGCCTGCGCCTCGCGCTCACGATCGCGGCGCGCACGAGCATCCGGTCGCTCGGACGCAGCGCACTCATCGTGGCGATGGTCGCGCTGCCGGTCACCGGGCTCGTGGGCATCGCCGTGGTCGCCGACAGCGCGTACAACCCGACTGCGCAGGAGCGCATCACGACGGAGCTCGGCAGGGCCGAGGCGATGCTCAGGGTCACGCAGGGCAGCGGAGTCGGACTGCGCCAGTACCCGACCCAGCCGAGCTACTGGACCGCCGGCAACTGGGAGAACCAGGGCGACTTCGTCTCGCCGCGGGATGCCCTGCCGGCCGGAACGCGCATCTTGCCGGTCACCACGACGACCGTCACCGCGAAGACCGCAACCGGCATCGGCCGGATCGACGTGCGCGAGGGTGAGGTCTGGGACCCGTCTTTCGCCGGCCACTACGACGTGGTCGAAGGTCGCGCGCCGCGCAGCGACCGCGAGGTCATGGTGACCGCCTCCTTGCTGACCCGGCTCGGAGCGAAAGTCGGCGACTCCGTGGCCCTGCAGGAGGGACCGCTCGCGCAGGTGACGATCGTCGGCGTGCTCGACGATCAGACGCGTCCCGCCGCACAGGAGTGGTTCTTCGCACGGACGGGGGCGATCTCGGGAACGAGCGCCTGGGACGACCTGCAGAACGCAACTTTCTACCTCCCGAACACCGAGGTGAGCTGGGAGATGGTCAGGGAACTCAACGAGGACGGCATCACCGTGCTCTCCCGGAGCGTGCTCCTGAACCCGCCGGCCGATGACGGCAGCTTCGCCTGGTACAACCCGCTCGGCACGCTCATGTCGATCATGGCGATGGTCGCGATCGTCGCCGCCTTCGCCGCCTTCGAGGTGATCCTGCTGGCCGGCGCCGCCTTCACCGTGACCGCCCGCCAGCAGCAGCGGACCCTCGCGACGATCGCGAGCGTCGGGGCGCCGCGCAGGCTGCTGTTCCGCATCCTCGCCGCCAACGGCATCGTGCTCGGCGCGATCGGAGGACTCCTCGGCACCGCCATCGGGGTCGGGGCGGCCGCCGCCTACATGGCGATCACCGCCGACGGCAGCGCCACCCAGTACTACTCCTTCCATGTGCCCTGGCTCGGCTTCCTCGCCGCGATCGCCTTCGCGGTGCTCATCGGCTGGATCGCCTCGCTGCTCCCCGCCCGCAACACGAGCCGCTTCGACGTCGTCGCCGCCCTGCGCGGGGCGCGCAAGCCTCCCGCGGCGAACCTCCGGCGGCCGGTCACCGGGCTCGTCATGCTCCTGGGCGGCATCGGGATCACGCTCGTGGGCGGCATCCTCATGGCCGTGCTCATCGAAGCCGGGCGGGAATACGCGAACGGTCATCCGCTGCAGTGGGTCCCCGTCGTGATGCTCATCGCCGGGCCGATCCTCGCGCAGCTCGGCCTCGTGCTGTGCGGGCCGCTCCTGCTGCGTGCGATCGCCCGGATGCTGCACGGTTCCGGTCTCGGCGCGAGGCTCGCCTCCCGCGACTCGGCGCGCAATCCCGGCCGAGCCGTCCCGGCGCTCGCCGCCGTCATGACAACCGTCTTCGTCGCCGTCTTCGGGATGTGCGTCGCCGCCGGCAGCGACGAGAGCATGCGCGCCAACTATCAGTGGGCGATGCCACTCGGCGGCATCCGGGCACCGCTTGTGGGCGCGGACTACAGTGATCCGGAGGCGCCCATCGTCTCGGGCTACGCGCACCCAGACGCCGTCGAGCGCGCGATCCGCGACTCGGTCGAGGTGGACCGGATGCAGCTGCTCGCCGGGGTGCCGGACTGGGTTCCACCGACCGAGGTCGCGAACTCGAATGACGAGCCGGAAGCTGCCGAAACCGAGGGTTCCGCCGATGGATCGGAGCCAGCCGACGTGACGGAGGCCGCGGGAAGCTCCGAGGTCGCCATGCTGGATGTCCCACCTCAGAACCTCTGCCCTCGGGATCCACGCTCGCCGGATTACTTCCCGGAGGCGGAAGACCTGACCACGTCGGAGGGTCGCGCAATCCTGGAGGACTGGCGCTGCCAGCACTTCTACCCCACGGGGTTCTCCGGCCCGGGACTCGACCACCTGTTCGTCGGGGACGCCGAGAGCCTCGCCATCATCCTGGGCGAGGAGCCGAGTGCCGAGGCGAAGCGCGCGCTCGCGAGTGGAGGGGCGGTAGCGCTCTACCGCCAGTACGTGGAGAACGACCAGCTGTCCATCTCGTGGTGGTCGCCGGGGCAGGTCGAACGGGGCGACCGGGGCGAGAGCCGCGGCGAGCCGTCGCGCACGGAGACGCTGGATGCCGTCGTCGAGCTGCCCGAGCATCCGCTCTATTTCGGCGTTCTCATCACGAAAGCCACCGCCGACCGACTCGGGCTCGACTACCGTGACTCCGTCATCATCGCCTCAACCAAGAGTGTCCCGACGACGCAGGAGCAGGATGCACTCAATCTGGCGATCTCGGCCCTTCCCGACAACAACGGGGAGTGGTCACGGATCTACGCGAGCGTCGAGACGGGACCGACCGACTCCTTCGCACCCTTGGCGTGGGGGCTCCTCGGCCTCGCCGGGCTCATCGCGATCGCCTCCTCGGCCGTAGCGATCGGACTCGCCCGCTTCGACGGCCGCCAGGATGACGCGACCCTGTCGGCGCTCGGCGCCGGACGCCTCGTGCGCAAGAGCTTCGCGTTCTGGCAGGCGGTCATCATCGCCGGCATAGGCAGCGTGCTCGGCGCCGCGACCGGACTCGTGCCGGCCTGGACTCTGGGGGCCACCGGGCTGCCCTTCGCTCCCCCATGGCTACCGATCGGGATCGCCGTGGTTGCGCTTCCCCTCGTCATCGCCTGCGGCAGCTGGCTGCTCGCAACGCGCAACAAGGTCTCGGCACGGCGGGTGGCGATCGCGTAGCCGGCAGAGACCGTGCTGCGATCGAGACCGTTCCCTGAGGAAGGAGCGTCAGCGACTGCCTCGAAGGGCGCCTCAAGTCACTTGTCTGGCTCCCTTCGAGGCTCGCTTCGCTCGCACCTCAGGGAGCGGTAGTCACATGACGCTGCAGGAACAGGTCGAACCAGCGACTGAATCAGCGGGGGTCGGTGCCGAACACGTGACGGGAGATCGCCTGGATGTCGCGATCCATGTTCTCCAGCTTCGATTCGAGAATCCCGAACCGAGCATCCAGTTTCGAATCCTGAGCAGCGAACCGGAGATCCATGCTCTCGCGAAGCGAATCTCTCACGATGACCAGGTTGCGATTGAAACTCGCCGTCTGCCAGCCGAGCATGCCGAAAATGGCGGTCGCGAAGATACCCATGAGCACCCACACCTGCGGCTCGGTCAACTCGAGCACCCTCCCATTGTCATGCGGATCATTCCCGAAATCTAGACCAACCGACCGGGGCTGGCTGCGCAGGACCGCATTAACTGTGTGAAAGCGCGGCCTACCCCGTTGTGAGGGAGCAGCCCTACGGCATCCGCGCGACGATGTGGAACACGTGCCAGTGTTTCGGCCCGGAGAAGGACATACCGTCGTTCTCCTCCTCGACGAGGTCGAGGACCTCGAGCCCGGCCAGAAGCTCATCGACCTGCCCGCGATCGTGGAAGTTCATGTCAGCCTGGCCGGCCCAGGAATCTCTCGGCCCGAAGAGCTCTCCCGCAAAACAACCGGACGGGGCGAGGCTGGAGCGCACTGCCGCCCACAGCGTCGGGAACGACTCCGGAGGGCAGAACGGCAATGCGAACCCTGAATAGGTCAGATCGGCTGCCAGCAGCTCCCGGATGTCCACGAAATCCCGGTGCTCGACAACCAGCTGCGACAACAGCTCCGCGGGAACGCCGGCACGCACGCGCTCCTCCACGCCTGGGGCGCCATCGACCGCGTACACGTGCCACCCGCTCTGCAGCAGGAACCTGGTGTCGCTGCCCTCGCCGCAACCGAGGTCGATCGCACCGCCCGGATCGCCACCACGCAGTTCCAGCGCCCGCTGGAGGGTGGGCCGTGCCGCACGGCCAGCCTGCGCTGCGTAGTACTCAGCCCACTCGATCACGCCGCTAGTTTACGGACTGCCCGGCGATGCTCGGTTGCCCCCTTCGAGGCTCGCTTCGCTCGCACCTCAGGGAGCGGGGCGGCGAGCCGCTCGCTACTTCGCGTCGGCGTAGGAGTCCACGACGGCAATGCTGAGCGGGAACTCGACCGGGGTCGCGCCGAACAGCAGGCGACCGGCCTCGACCGCGGCGGACTCGATCGCGGCGACCACGGCATCCGTCATCGACGCCGGGGAGTGGACGACGATCTCGTCGTGCAGGAAGAACACGAGGTGCGGGGCATCCGTGAGCCAGGCCGAGCCACCGAGCTCACGCAGAGCGCCACGCAGCGTCGCCATCCAGCACAGCGCCCACTCCGCCGCCGTCCCCTGCACCACGAAGTTGCGGGTGAACCGGCCCCAGGAGCGCGCCTGGCCTCGCGCCCTGCTCGCGTCGGCATCCGTCGAGCCCTCCCCGTAGGCGGCCGCCTGCAGCTCACGCCAGTTGTCGCCCGGTTTCGGAGAACTGCGCCCGAGCCGCGTCGTCACGACCTCGCCGCGCTCCCCGGCCCGCGCCGCGCTCTCCACGAGCCCGATCGCGCGCGGGTAGGCCTTCGCGAGCGCGGGCATGAGCCGCCCGCTCTCCCCCGTCGTCGCACCGTACATCGCCCCGAGCATCGCGACCTTCGCGTGATCCCTGGTCTTCACCGCGCCGCGCGCCACGATCGCCGCATACATGTCCTTCGCGCGGCCGGCCTCGGCCATGGCGGCGTCACCCGAGAGCGCGGCGAGGATGCGCGGCTCGAGCTGGGAGGCGTCCGCCACCACGAGTTTGAAGCCCGGATCGGCGACAACCGCACCGCGCACCTGCTTGGGCAGCTGCAGCGCGCCACCACCGCCCTTGCTCGCCCAGCGGCCGGTCACGACGCCGCCGACGACGTAATCCGGCCGGAACCTGCCATCGCGCACGTTCGCATCGAGCCAGTGCCAGCCGTTCGCACTCAGCAGCCGCGCGAGCTTCTTGTACTCGAGCAACGGCTCGACGACCGGATGCCGCAGCGTCTTGATGTCCCACGACCGTGTCGAGGTGATCATGAGCCCCGCGCGCTGAAGGGTCTTCACGAGCTCGACCGGGGAATCCGGGTTGAGCTCGGGCGCGTCGTGGGCATCGCGCACGCGTTCGAGAACGGCGGCGAGCTTCGCCGGGCGCTCACCGGGTCCGGGGCGGGGGCCGAGCAACTCGGTGAGGAGTCGGTCGTGCAACTCAGCGCGCCACGGCAGGCCGGCGAACTGCATTTCGGCGGCGACGAGTGCGCCAGCCGACTCGGCGGCGAGCAGCAGGCCGATGCGCGCGGGGTCGTCGGATGCCGCGACAGCCTCCCGCTGCAGCCGGAACTCGGCGACCGGGTCGGGCGGCGCACTGGCCTGCTCGGACTCGGGCCCGGGCTCGAGATCGAACAACCCTTCATTGACGCCCTGAGAGCCATCCCATGGCTGCGCCTGGCCCTCGGGTACCGGCTCATCCCAGCCGTTCCGGGCTGCACGGGCGAGCGGGGTCTGGGCCGTGAGCTCCGAGTTGCGCAGGATCGCGTGCGAAAGTCTCAGGTCGACGCAGCGCTCGACGCGGACGCCCGCAGCCAGGAGCGGCGGGTACCAGGTGGTCGTGTCGTCCCAGACCCAGCGCGGACGATCGGCCGCGTCCTTCGAAGGCCGGTCGCTCGTGAACTCGCGGCGGGAGACCTCGGCGGGCAGGGCTGCGCTGGCCAGGACGAGTGCCTCGCCCGCAGGTTCCCCGGCATCGTCGAGCGGCGACAGGAGGACGCCATCCGGATGCGAAGCGAGGGCGATGAACACGTGACCAGTCTGCCCGGCATCCACGACATCCGGGCGCTACCTCGCGATCGGCCGCCCGACGGTCAGCGCCTCCCGCAGTGCCGGATCGAGCGATGCGTACTCGGCGTCCGGCTCTGTTCCCGACGCCTCGAGCACCGAACTGAAGAAGCACCGCGCGGACGCTGCGAGGATGACATCGAAGATCTCCGCATCGGTGAGGCCGAGGTCACGCAGCGGCTGCAGATCGGCTTCGGAGATCTCGGCAGCACCACCGGCCACGCGGTCCGCGAGCGCCATGATCTCACGGTCGAGCGGCGGCACCTGGGCCCCGGACGAATCCCGCATGATGGCCTCGACCGCCGGCGCCCCGATCAGGTCGTCGGCGAGGATCTGCCCGTGCGCGAGAGCACAGTAGCTGGATCGCAACCGGCCCGCCGCGGCGAGCGTCGCAAGCTCGTAGGTTCGCGGCGGCATGTTCGCCTTGATCGCACCGTTCAGCCCGCGCCAGGCGGCGTAGACATCCGGGCGCCCCGCAAAGGCCTTCGCATAGTTCGGAACGTAGCCGACGCGCGCTCGATCGATTTCGTACGACCGCGCGGTCTCATCGCTCACCGGATCTGGAATCGAGAGGTAGCCCATCCGTACAGTGTGGACCCGCAATGCAACCCGCACCAGACCCGCTCAGTGCAGGAGAGAGCCGTCCTTCGCGAGCACGTTCTTCTCGCCCGCCTCGATGCGGAACGGGAAGCGGTTCTGCTTCGGAGGCAGCGGGCAGTTGAAGTTGTAGCTGAACGCGCACGGCGGCAGGATCGCCGTGTTGAAGTCGAG
>DASTUP010000109.1:0-9600 GCA_035759585.1 Gemmatimonadales bacterium
CGTCGAGAAGCAGCACCGCATCGAACGATCCCCGCTCGACGCCGGCGAGATCGAAGGTCGATCCCGCCCGGATGCGCGGCGCCGCGCGCTCCGACGCCCGCGCGCGCACCGACGGGTCCGGCTCGAGGCCCCAGGCGTCGAAGTGATCGAGAAGCCGCTCGAGGACGAACCCCGTTCCGCATCCGACATCGAGGACGCGCACACCCTCCGTGAGGCGCGAGCGGAGAATGGCGGTCACCAGCTCGCGCCGCCCCCGGAACCACCAGTGGCGGCGCTCGACTCGCTCGATCGCATCCCAGAGACTCGAGTCCACTGACGATCAGTCCCGTTGCGCCGCGTTGTCGATGGCGCGCACCACGAAGAGCGGACGCTGCTTCACCTCGTCATAGATGCGCGCGAGATACTCGCCGATGATGCCGATCGTGAGGAGCTGGACGCCGCCGAGGAAGAGGATGATGACGACCGTCGAGGCCCAGCCGCGGATCTCGAATCCGCCGGTGAGACGAAGGATGATGAACCAGATGCCGAGGAGGAAGCTCGCGAGCGAGACGAGGAGCCCGAACCAGGTGGCGATCCGGAGCGGCTGCTTCGAGAAGGAGACGATGCCGTTGATCGCGAGACTGAGCGACTTCCGGAAGGTGTACTTCGGCTCGCCGGCAAAGCGGGCCGCCCGCTCGAACTGCACGGCGGTCTGGCGGAAGCCGAGCCAGGCGCGGAGCCCGCGGATGTAGCGGTTCCGCTCGGGGAGGGCCACGAGGGCATCCACCACCTTGCGGTCCATCAGGCAGAAATCCCCGGTGTCGGCGGGGATGTCCACGGGCGTCACGGCCTGCAGCACGCGGTAATACGCCCAGGCAAGGCCGCGCTTGGCGGGGCCCTCCCGCTCCCGGCTCACGCGCTGGGCATAGACCACCTCGTACCCTTCGCGCCACCGGGCCAGGAGCTGCTCGAGCAGCTCGGGAGGATCCTGCAGGTCGGCATCCATGACGACGACCGCCCGGCCAGTGGCGTGGCGGAGCCCGGCGGCGACCGCCGCCTGATGCCCGAAATTCCGCGAGAAGTGGATGGCCCGCCACCGGCTGCCGGGCGTGCAGATGCCGCCGAGCATCGTTTCGGTGCCGTCCGCGCTGCCGTCGTTGACCAGCCAGACCTCGTGGTCGGGGGCGATGCGCTCGAGGATCCCGCCGAGGCGCTTCCGCAGCTCGGGGAGGGTGTCCTCTTCATTATAGACCGGGATGACAACCGAAAGCTCTACCCCAGAAGGGGCGGCGCCGGTGTGATTCATTGGTGCTCCGGAATGGCTGGGCTGGGTGCAATCCGGTGCACACTATATGCCCGGAACCGCCTCTCCGTCCAGCGATTCGCCAGACTGACCGGTCGGCCATTGCGCGATCGGGTACCGGGGGGTAACGTGTTTTTTGTCTGTGGTATCAACGCTACAAGGTGTGATGCAGGAGCCTTTCACAGGGTGGTTCCCCGCACGTGCGGTTCCCTCCGATTGCCCAGGAACCGTGCGTCAAACGAGAGCGGGACACGCCTTTGCGATAGGGGATTGGAGCCGTCGGATTAATTCCGTACGGGCATGGAGGTTGCTCCGAGCACCCACCTGTCACGCTGTTCGTAGCGCCCTCAGAGATCAATTCACGGTCTGGACTCGCCTCGCCGGCCTGGCGCGGCACCACCGTCGGGGGTGGCCAGTCGAAGGAGTCTGTCGCAGGCAGTTGTCGGGGTGCGGGAGCGGAAGTCGCATTGGAATCGGACCACTCACACAGGAGTCATTATGCGGGCGCTGCTGAACAAGTTCCTGAAGGACGAGTCGGGCCAGGGTCTCGTGGAGTACGCACTGATCATCGCGCTCGTGGCCATCGGCCTCATCGCGATCCTCGTGCTCTTCCGGAACTCGATCGGTAACGTGTTCAACGAGAGCAAGAACCGCCTCAACAACGCGCCGTCGGGCAGCTACTAGCCCGCTCGGAAGCGCCCGCCCCCATGGGGGTGGTCGAGACCGCCACGACGATCGTCTTCGTCGCGGCGATGGGGATGGCGGCGGTATCGGACCTCCGGTCCCGCCGCATACCCAACCGGCTCACCGCCGGCAGTCTCGTGCTCGCGCTGGTGTTACGGGGTATCACAGGGCTCGGGCCCCTGCTGGACGGTCTCGCAGGGGCCGGGCTCGCGCTCGCCGTCGGACTGCTGCTCTTCGTGCTGGGCGGCTTCGGCGGTGGCGATGCGAAACTGCTGGTCGTGGTGGGGGCGTTCCTCGGCTTCGAGCCGACCGTCGGCGCCCTCCTCCTGATCGGCGTGCTGGGTGGCCTGCTCGGGACCTTCGAGGCCGTCCGGCGCCGTGCCATCCTTCCGGCGGCGTACAACGCGGCCGGCATGATGCGGCGCTGGGTGTCGTTCGGCCGGAGGGGCGAGGGGCGGACACTGGAGTCACCGGGAGCTCTCGCCGTGCCCTATGGCCTGGCGATTGCGACCGGCGCTGTCATCTGGTGGTTCTGGGGGGTGCCTGTCCTATGAAACTTCTTTCTGGTCTTGCCAGGGTCGGAGCTCGCTTCCGGCGCGCCGAGGAGGGGCAGGCCCTCGTCGAGTTCGCGCTGGTCGTGCCGTTTCTGCTGGTTTTTCTTGTCGGGATCGTCGAATTCGGCCGCGCCTGGAATCTGCATCAGGTCCTCACGGATGCGGCCAGGGAGGGTGCGCGAAAGGCCGTGGTGCACGATCCGCAGATCACGCTGGATTCGGTGAACAACACGGTCAAGTCTGCGATCGCCACAGCCGGCGCAAATCCGAGCTTTGCCGATATCGACGTCACCGGATTCGGCGGGCCCCGGGGAGATCCGACGACCGTCGAGGTGGCGTTGCCGTACCAGTTCATTTTCTTCGGGGCGCTCAAGAAGTGGACTACAGGCGAGTCCACCGTGACGCTCCGCACCCGCTTCACCATGCGAAACGAGTAGAGGCCCATGGCCCGACGCAACCGACCGCTGGTTCTCCTCGCGCTCGCCCTCGCCTCGGGCCTTCTTGCGGCGATGCTCGCCCTCCGGTACCTCCGGCAGCAGTCCACGCCGCTCGTCGCGGCGGAGCCGGCGCGGTCGAACCTCGTGGTGGCGGCGCAGGCGCTCCCGGTCGGTGCGCTCATCACCGAGCAGGATGTGAAGACGATCCCCTGGTCCGGCGGTGCCCTGCCGGCGGGGTTCATCGGTGATCCGGCGCAGGTCATCGGCCGGGGACTGCTCGCGTCGATCGAGCCGAACGAGCCGATCATGCAGGGGAAGCTCGCCGCGGAAGGCGCCGGCGGCGGCCTCGGCGTGCTCATCGACGAGGGTATGCGCGCCCTCAGCATCCCGGTGGACCAGATCGTCGGCGTCGCCGGCTTCGTGCTGCCGAGCAGCCGGGTGGACGTGCTCCTGACGCTGCAGCAGGGCCAGAACAACAACGAGCCCACGACGCGCATCATCATGCAGAACGTCAAGGCGCTCGCGGCGGGTCAGACGATCCAGCAGGACAAGGAAGGGAAGCCGCTGCCGGTGGGCGTCGTCACCTTCCTCGTGAGCCCCGAGCAGGCCGAGACGCTCGCATTGGCTTCCCAGCAAGGGAGGATCCAGCTCGCGCTCCGCAATACGATGGATACCACTGCGGCCCGCACCAACGGGACGCGGGTGAGCGCGCTGCTCGGGACGGTGCGCGCGCCGGTCGGTCCGCGCAGGGCGCCGGCCCGCCGGGCTCCCGATACGACACCCGAGCGTACTACTGTTGAGGTCTATCGCGGCGGTGTCCGATCGCTCGAGCGGTTCTAGAGCCGGCCGGATCTCCACTCAAACTCATCGAGAGAGCCTGTGAACCCAGTCACGGTCGGTCCGGTCCGCCGTCACCTTCCGCGCGCCGCAGGCTTGGCGCTCGCCGTCCTCCTCCTCCCGGCCGCGCTCCATTCCCAGCGCGTCGTGTCGCAGCCGCAGCAGGTGATCACCGTCGGACGCGGGGCCTCGGCGCTTCTCGTGAATCCGACCCCGATCGTGCGCATGACGATCGGCGACCCGGCGATCGCCGATGCCAGCGTCGTCTCCCCGACCGAGGCCGTCATCAACGGCAAGACGCTGGGCACCACCACACTGCTCCTCTGGGACGCCGGGCCGTCGCCGCGCGTCTATTCGATCGAAGTGACGACCGACGCACCGAGCCTCCAGCGGCTCATCAAGTCCGTCATGCCCGACGAGGACATCCAGGTTTCCTCGAGCGGCAATACCGTGACGCTTTCCGGCTCGGTGAAGAATGCCGTGTCGGCGACCCGGGCGGCCGAGCTGGCCGCGACGACGGGCGCCACGGTCATCGACAACCTCTACACCCCGCCGGCTGTGCAGGTGATGCTGCAGGTCCGCTTCGCCGAGATCAGCCGCACGGTCCTCAAGGACTGGGCGGCGAACCTCTCGACGCTCAATCCGCACCGGATCGACGATGACGGCAACTGGAGCGGCGCAACCTCACCGTCGGCGGATGCCACGATCGCCTTCTCGCTGAGCAGCCTCGGGTCGAACATCGAGGCCCTCATCCAGTATGCGAAATCGCGCGGCGATTTCCGGAGCCTCGCCGAGCCGAACCTGATGACCCTCCCCGGGCAGGAGGCTTCGTTCCTTGCCGGCGGCGAGTTCCCGTTCCCGACGCTGCAGGCTTCGGGTCAGGCGAATGCCGTCACGATCGTATTCAAGGAATTCGGGATCCGGCTCCGGTTTACGCCTACCATCCTGAGGAGCGGCGCCATCCGGCTGAAGGTCGCCCCGGAGGTCTCGTCACTCGACTTTGCCAACGGCCTCGTCATCTCCGGATTCGAGATCCCGACGATCCTGACCCGCCGGGCGGAGACCAACGTGGAGCTGGCCGAGGGTCAGTACCTGGCGATCGCCGGCCTGCTGGACAACGAGCTGATCAACAACGTGACAAAGATCCCGGTCCTGGGAGATATTCCGATTCTCGGGGAGCTCTTCCGGTCGCGGCAGGTCCGCCAGCGGAAGACCGAGCTGCTCGTGCTGATCACGCCGCGGCTCGTCACGGCGAATGCAACTCCGGCGCCCCTCCCGACGGGTGAGCCGGCGAATCAGTGGAAGATGGATGGATTCATCACCGAGCCGGTGAACCCGGCTCCGGCGGCGGGAACGCCGCGGCGGTAAGCGACACGCGAAAGAGGGGCACCATGCGTATTCGACGCATCGATTGGCGCAACGAGCGTGGCGCGGCACTGGCCCTGGTGGCAGTGTCGTTGACAGCCATCCTCGGGATGGGCGCACTGGCAGTGGATATCGGCATGCTGATGAAGGCGCGCGCCGATGCGCAGCGCACCGCGGACGCCGCGGCACTCGCCGGCGCCAGCGCGTTCATCGATGAAAACATCGCGCTCGCCCAGACCGACTCGGCGCGCGCACGAGCGCTCGACTACGCGAACCGCAACTACGTCGGCGGGACCACGGTTGACGTGGACAGCACGGGCGGCGGCACCACGATCGATGGGACGCGCTGGATCGTGGAGACGAAGGAAGCCGTCATCGTCATCATCCCCGACAGCTTCAAGGTCAGGGCCATCATCCGGCGCACGAACATCGGCACCTTCTTCGGCCGCATCATGGGCCAGTCGCTGGCCAGCGTAAGCGCCAAGTCGGCCGCGGAGGCGGTCAATTCGAACGGCTCGAAGTGCGTGAAGCCGTTCGCGCTGCCCGACATGTGGCACGACCTGGACAACGACCTCGACGGCGACCGCCTGTGGGAAGAAGGCGAGGAGTGGGAGTACAATCCCGATGTCGACGTGTACAAGCCATACGAGGGCGACCCCGTGCAGTACGGCAACATCGACGACACGGGATACGGCTCCGATTGGCGCAACGACATGCCCGACGACCTGGGAGATTCGTTCACGGGCGACAAGGGCCGGCAGATCCAGATCAAGCCGCAGGACCCGAACGAGAGCGGGATCATCTATCCCGGCATCTTCTATCCCTGGGTCATGCCGGAGGATCCGACGCAGGAGGAGGGAACCTGCGGCATCGGTGGGGGCGGAGAGCAGGGTGCAGCGGCGTACAGCCAGAACATCTGCACCTGCAACAACTCCGAGGTGCTGCTCGGCGTCGATTACGAGATCAAGACGGGCAACATGGTCGGACCGTCATATTTCGGCATTCAGGACCTGATCGACCTCGATCCCTGGGCGGAGTGGGATCCGATCTCGAACTCGGTGATCAACTCGGCAGCCGAGAACTGGCTCGACAGCCCGCGCGTCATCAAGATCGCGCTCTGGGACCCGATCGAAGTGCAGAAATCGGGCAAGACCTCGATCAAGTTCACGAACATCGCGCTGATGTTCGTGGAGAAGCAGAAGAAGATGCACGACCCGATCACCGCGCGGTTCATAACCTACGCCCAGGGCTCGGCAACGACGGGTCCGGGGGGACCGCTGGTCAAGGCGTTGCGGCTGGTCGAGTGAGGGACTTCCCAATCGGAGCCACATGAACGACCGGAGCCTGCGTGCCGCGCTGATCACGACCGACCCCGCCTTCCTCGCTCACGTCAGATCCGTTCTGGCGCGGCCGGAGCTCGGGGTCGTTCTGGCGCTGGAATTCCCGGTCAGGTTCGCCGAGTTCGATGAAGAGCAGGTGGGTGCGCTCCGGCGGCTCGCGCCCGAGCTGATCCTCGTGGACCTGCAGGACGACCCCGACCTCGGGGTCAAGTTCATCCAGTTCCTCTCCGAGAACAGCCCGAAGCAGAAAGTCGTTGCCGCGGGGCCGCGCCTCGAGCCGGACCTCCTGCTCGCGGCCATGCGCGCCGGCATTTCCGACTACCTCCCGAAGCCGGTGGACGCCGAGGCGATGGCGGACGCCGTCCGCCGCGCAACGGCGCAGATGGGACGCGTGGGAGACAAGACCCGCCAGGCGGGCCAGGTCCTCACCTTCTTCAGCTCGAAGGGCGGGTCGGGCTCGACGACGATCGCGACGAACATCGCCATCGTGCTCCACAGGCTCACGAACAGGAAGACGCTCCTCGTGGACCTCGATCTCGAGCTCGGCGAGGTGGCGCTCGTGATGGGGGCGGAGCCGCGCTTCAACTTCGTGGACCTGGTGCAGAACTTCCACCGGATGGACTCGGGGCTCCTCGCCTCGTACATCGAGCAGCACGAGTCGGGGGTCCACCTCCTCTCGGCGCCGTTCCACCCCGAGAAGGCGGAAACGGTGGCGGGGGACGAGATCCGCCGCATTCTGCACTTCCTCCGGCAGCACTACGACTACATCGTGGTGGACACGTCCAAGTCGTTCTCGGCGGCCACGTTGGCGGCCGTGGACCAGTCCGACCTCGTCTTCGTGGTGGCCAACCTCGACCTCCCCTCGCTCCGGAACATCCAGCGCAGCCTGCCGATGCTCCGGCGCGTGCTGGCGCGCGGCGAGGACCAGATCCGCCTCATCATCAATCGCTACCAGGACGACGCGGACATCACGCTCGAGGACGTGAAGAAGACGCTGGGCCTCAACGTGTTCTGGACCATCAGCAACGATTACATCGCCGTGGTGGACTCGATCAACACGGGGAAGCCGATCGTGCTGAACGGCACCTCGGCGTACAGCAAGGACATCAAGGCCCTGGGCGCGCAGCTTGCAGGGCTCCGGCCGGAAGGCGCGAAGGACGGGAAGGGCGTGGTGGGCCGGCTGTTCAACCGTCTCCGGCGATCGGAAGGGAAGAAGTCATGAGTGAACCGAACGGCGCCGGCCCGGCCGGCACCCCCGGGGCAAAGGCCGGCGCCATGCCGAAGCCGCAGCTCCCCTGGGAGCGCGTAACGCAGTCGGCGCCTCCGCCGCCGCCTTCGGACCGGGAGCCGGGTCGCGATCTCGTGGCGAAGGGCCAGCCTGCCCCGCAGGACGGCAACTCGTTCGCCCAGATCAAGGGCCGGGTGCACCGACGGCTGCTCGAGCGGCTCAACCTCTCGAACCTCGACAAGCTGACGCGCGAGCAGGTCACCGACGCCATCCGCAAGGTGACGCTCGACCTCATCGCGCAGGAGTCGGTGCCGCTCAACTTCGAGGAGCGGGAAGAGCTCGTGAAGCAGGTGCTCGACGAGATCTTCGGGCTCGGGCCGATCCAGCCGCTCATCGACGATCCCGAGATCTCGGACGTCCTGGTGAACACCTGGAAGCAGGTCTTCATCGAGCGGCACGGGAAGCTGGAGCGCACCGACGTGCGCTTCCAGGACGACCGGCATCTCCTCCAGGTCATCGACCGCATCGTCTCCGCCGTGGGCCGCCGCATCGACGACAGCTCGCCGATGGTGGACGCGCGCCTTCCCGACGGCTCGCGCGTCAATGCGATCATCAAGCCGCTGGCGCTCGATGGGCCGCACCTCTCGATCCGTAAATTCAAGCGCGACGCGCTCTCCGGCGAGGATCTCCTCCGTACCGAGAGCCTCAACCCCGCCATGCTCGAGATGCTGCAGGGCGTGGTGAAGGCGCGGCTCAACATCCTGATCTCGGGCGGCACCGGCGCCGGCAAGACGACGCTGCTCAACATCCTCTCGTCCTACATCCCTGCCAACGAGCGGATCGTGACGATCGAGGACTCGGCGGAGCTCCAGCTCAAGCAGCCGCACGTGGTGCGCCTCGAGACGCGGCCCGCCAACATCGAAGGCATGGGCGAAGTGCCCCAGCGCCTCCTCCTCGTCAACTCGCTCCGCATGCGCCCCGACCGCATCATCATGGGCGAGTGCCGCGGGTCCGAGGCCGTGGACATGCTGCAGGCGATGAACACCGGCCACGACGGCTCGATCACGACGCTCCACGCCAACACCGCGCGCGACGCGCTGAGCCGCCTCGAGACGATGATCTCGATGGCGAGCCTCGACCTGCCCGAGAAGGCGATGCGCCAGCAGATCGCAAGCGCCATCAACGTGATCATCCAGGTGCAGCGCATGAGCGACGGCACCCGTAAGGTCATCTCGGTGTCCGAGATCGTCGGCATGGAAGGCGACGTCATCACCATGCAGGACATCTTCGTCTTCGAGCGCATGGGCCTCGACGAGAACGAGAAGGTGCTCGGCAAGTTCAAGTCCACCGGTATCCGGCCCCGCTTCGCCGAGCGGCTCAAGGCGTACGGGATCGACCTCTCGCAGCTCCTCTTCGCCAACGCCGACGGCGCCTCCGCGCGGCCCTGGGAGCGCAGGTAGCCATGCCGCTTTCGGTCTGGGCAACGGCCGCGCTCGCCTTCGTGGCGGTGGCCCTCGGCGCCGTCTCGCTCTCGCTCATCTTCGAGTGGTTCGGGGAGCGGCGGCGTCAGAAGGACATCATCGGCCAGCTCCAGAAGTTCGAGCGGGGCCTCACGCACATGGGCGAAGAGGGCGGGGGCATTCTCCGCCGCGCCGTGAACGAATCGCAGTTCATGATGCGCCTGGCGGCGACGGTGCCGACGATCGCCGACCTCCAGCGGCTCATGCAGCAGGGCGCCGTCGAGATGACGGTGAGCGCGTTCCTCACGCTCATGGTGGGACTTGCGGTCGCGTCGGGCCTTGGCGCGATGATGATCACGGGGAGCTTCATCGCCGGCCTTCTTTTCGCCGCGTTCGGCGCGTGGATGCCGTAC
>DASTUP010000110.1:0-4793 GCA_035759585.1 Gemmatimonadales bacterium
CGCGCGTCGGTGAGTTCCCGCGGGCCATGTACTGGCGGAGGATCTCGAGCGGCGTTGCCCCCTTCACGAGCATCGAGCCGAGGTTCCGGATGAGCGGGGAGAGCACATCCCGCGGCTCGAGCGCGAAGGCGGAGCCGACGGCGTCCGCTTCCTGGCCGAGCGAGCGAAAAAGGCCGCCGACGACCCGGGTCTGGCGATAGAGATTCACCAGCCGCTCTTCGAGCGAGCGGGTGAGCCGCATCCAGTAATAGAGCTCGAGCAGCTGGTCGCGAGAGAGGGCGGAGGGGTGGGACTGTGCGGGCGCGGCGCGAGAGGCGGTCAAGACATGTCCTGGACGGTGACGGAGCCGGCAAACCGCGGGGAAAAATCTACCGGCTGGGAGGTTAAATCAAGTCACCGCCAGCGCTTCTACCTCGCCGCCGCGAGCGCCTCCAGCGTTACCGCGGTCATTGCCCGGACCCCGATCGGAATCGCCCGGTCGTCGGCCAGGAAGGTCGGCGTATGGTGTCCACCCGAAGCCTGGCCCGGCGGGACGGCGCCGAGCTTGAAGTAGAAGCTGGGGACCCGCCGCGCAAAATAGGCGAAGTCCTCCGCGCCGGTCTCCGCCTGCACGATTCCCACGTTTGCCCGCCCCACGATCCGCTCGAGCACCGGGCCGAAGCGCGCGGCGAGGGCGGTGTCGTTCGCGGTCACGGGAATCGTCTCCTCGAACTCGAGCTCGAACGTGGCTCCGGCCGCCGATGTGACGCCCTGCATGATCTCGCGCATCCGGCCCTTGATCGTGGCCGTGACCGAATCGTCGAACGTCCGGACCGTGCCCTGCAACTCTGCCGTGCCCGAGATGATGTTGTGCCGGTCTCCGGCGCGGAAGACGCCGACCGTCAGGACCGCCGGCGCAAACGGCGTGAGCGTCCGGCTCACGATGGTCTGCAGGCCCGTGACCACCTGCGCCGCCGTCACGATCGCATCGACGCCGAGGTGCGGCGTCGCCCCGTGCGCCTGCCGGCCGATGATCCGGGCACGCTAGGTCGTCGCCGAGGCGTACTGAGGTCCCGGCGTATAGGCGAGCTTGCCGAGCTGCTCCCAGTCGCCCTCCTCGTCCGGGTGGTCGCCGTTCGCGTGCAGTGCGAGGAGTATGGATGGCGCGGGGTTCTGCAGCACCCCTTCCTCGATCATCAGCCTCGCCCCACCCTCCTCGCCCGGCGGCGCGCCTTCCTCCGCCGGCTGGAAGATGAACATGACGGTCCCGGCGAGCCGATCGCGCTCGCCGGCCAGCACCGCCGCCACGCCCAGCGCGACCGCGACGTGAATGTCGTGGCCGCAGGCGTGGGAGACGCCGGTTTCGCGCCCGAGGTACTCGGTGCGCGCCACGGACCTGAACGGCAGGTCGATCGCCTCGGTCACCGGCAGCGCGTCCATGTCGGCGCGCACGCCGACGACAGGTCCCGGCCGTCCCCCGCGCAGAATGCCGACCACTCCGGTCTTCGCGATCCCCTCGCGCACCTCGAGGCCGAGCCGGCGAAGCTCCCGCGCAACGACACCTGCGGTGCGGGTCTCGCGGTTGCTGAGCTCGGGATTCCGGTGCAGGTCGTGGCGGAGCTCGATGAGCCCCGGCGCGATACGCTCCACGGCCGCCCTGATTCTCGCGTCGTCGCCCTGGGCGTGGGCAGGTCGGGGCAGCAGCGCCCAGAACGCAACGGCAACCAGGCAGCGATACATGTGGCCTCGAATTTCTCTCAGGGGGCAGCACCCAGCTCTCGGCCGAGTCGCTTGATATCTTCGCGCAGGAACGCCGAGGTGGAAGCGGAGGGAATCAGGGAAAACGGAGCATCGATGAAGCGCAGCAGCCGCCCGGCCTCCGCTGCATTGCCGCTCGCCGCTACCCATCGTGCGGCAAATATCCGGTTGAGTGGCGTCACCGAAGGGAACTCGCCGGCAGCCACAGTGTTGGGGAGATTCGCTCGGCGCCATTCGAGTGCCGCCAATGCGCGGCCTGCGGCGGCCGTGTCTCCCGAAAGCGCGGTGAGATGCGCGGCCAGCGCTTCGGCGGCGGCAGGCGCTCCAGGCACGCTCGACTGCTGGAGCCGCTGGCGGGCAGCGGCGACATCGCGCGCCCGCCCGTTCATGGCAGCCGCCACGCCGTCGAGAAACGACCACTCGGCCTCCCCCGAAGACTGCGAGGCCGACGACCGCCCCGCCGTGAGCGGCCGTTCGCCAAGGGCCGCCGCGAACAATTCGATGCGTCGGGCCCGCAGCGGGTCGGGTGCGCTCGCGAGCGCCGAATCCCAGCGATTCGCCGCCCCGTGGGACATGGACAGCATTTCCCGATAGTCCGGGATGCGTGTGCGGGACCCCTGCTCGATCATCGCTTCCGCAAGGCGGCGCTGCCACTCGGGAAACCCGAAGTTGAGCGGATCGTAAAACGATGAGGCCCTGCGGTCGTGCAGGACCTTGTCCGCAATGACCGAATCGAGCGCGCGCTCCGCTCCGGCGGAATCTCCACGTACGAGCCGGTCGAGGAGGCGGAAGGAGAGGACCTGGTTCGCGTATTCGTCCATGGGCCGCGGATCTGCCCGCTCGAGCTCCGCGAGCGCGCGGCCGAGCCACACGGAATCGCGCTCGAGCGCCGCGATGAGTCCGACATGATCCCACGCGAAGACGAGGCGCGGATTCAGCGCGACGACCCGGCGCCACGCGTCGCGCGCCTCCTCGAGCGACCGCCCGGCAATCGGACCCTGGTGGGTCAGCGGGTCGGCGTAGGAAACCCAGCCGAACCAGCTGGTGGGATACTTGCGAACGAGCTCCTCGTGCAATGCCAGCGCCGCCTCGAACGTCGTGTCGCCGAGGGCGGCGCGCGCCTCGATCTCGAGCCGCTCGCGCGATGGCAGCTCGTTGGCGTGCGCGATGAGCGTATCGATCAGCGGACCGGTCGTGGGATTGAGCATCCATTCTTCCGAGAACACTCGTCGTGACAGCGCGAGCCAGAACGCCGGATCCGCTTCGAGTGCGCGCGCATACGCGGCAGATGCCTCATCGAACTGTGAGATTGCCAGGAGCCGCTCGCCGGTGAGGAACTCGCGGAGCGCCGGAATCGAGCGGGTGCGGAGCGCCCCCTCGAGCGACCCGGTCGTGATGGACGCCGAAGGCAGAAGCTTCGGCAGCAGCCGCACCGCCAGCGAGTCCGTGAACCGGGAAATCGAATCCGCCGGCGCCTCCGCGCTGGCACGGGCGAGTCGTTCGCCCGACGCGGCATCCTTCACCGTGACGTCGGCGCGCACCCTCCCGCCGATCCGGACGAGGCTTCCTTCGACCAGCAGTCCGGCGCCAAGATGGCGCGCGAGCGCGGCGGCGCTATCGGCGAGGCGCACGCCCGACTGGGGTGTCGAGAGGGCAAGAATCGAATGGGGATCGGCCGTGCGCAGGTCGGCCACGCCATCGAGCGTTGCACTCAGCGTGAAGACGAGGTCCCGCCCAAGTCGTGAGAGCGCGGTATCGCCGCTGCTCGGCACGAACGGCAGGATCGCGACGACGCGTTGATCCACCGGGGCGGCCGGCGGCTCGTCGCCGCGCCGGCCCCGGAGCAGGACACCGCCCAGCACCAGGACCGCGATACCCGCCGCGAGAAGTGCGGCGCCGGGCCACCGGCGGGCTGACGGCGATGTGCTGCCTGCCGTATCGTCCTTCGCGAGGGCTTCGGCCAGGGCCTCCGCCGACTGGAACCGGTCGGCCGGTTCGCGTGCAAGCGACCGGAGGACGATACGCTCGGTCCCAGGCGAGAGGGCCGGGCGGGTGACGTGCGGCGGCCTCGGCGCTTCGGTAAGCTGGCGCGCGAGGATGGCCTGGGCGTTGGCGCCGGTGTAGGGCGGCTCGCCGCAGATCATTTCGTAGAGGACACAGCCCAGCGCATATACGTCGGTGCGGCCATCGACATCGCGATTGCCAGCCGCCTGCTCGGGACTCATGTAGGTCGGCGTGCCCAGCGTGAAGCCGGTGGAGGTGAGCCGATCGCCTGCCGTGGCCTCGAGGTGCGCGATTCCGAAGTCGGCGATCACCGGGTGCCACCCGGCCGTGCTGGTCCGGTCGTGCGATGGACTTCCCCGCAGGAGGATGTTCTCCGGCTTGATGTCCCGGTGGATCACGCCGGAGCCGTGCGCATACGCCAGCGCCTCAGCGACCTCGCGGGCGATCCGGGTCGCCTCTGCCACCGGCAGCTTCCGCCCTTCACCGAGCCACGCCCGCAGGCTGTCGCCGACGACGAGCGGCATGGCATACCAGAGCAAGCCGGCAGTCTCGCCGGAATCGAAGATGGGGAGGATGCCGGGGTGGTCGAGGCGGGCGGTGACGCGGATCTCCCGCAGGAAGCGGTCCGGCCCGAGCGCACCAGCGAGCTCGGGCCGCAGCACCTTCAGCGCTACCGGGCGGTCATGACGCAGGTCCTGCGCGCGGTACACCGTCGCCATCCCGCCCTGGCCGAGCGGGGCGTCGATCCGGTACCGGTCCCGAAGGCCGGTGGCGAGGAGGTCCTGATGCTGGTCCATGCGGGCTTCCGTACGAGTCCTGTCACGATACGCCCTTTGTGACGCTCCGCGCCACCTGCGCGCCCCGTCAGGCCTTTCCGCCCGCCTGGATCCGCATGCCGTAGAACGACCGATACACGAAGACCAGAGACGCGAGGAAGAACACCGCCGCGAGGCCGATGCCAAGTCCGCTGCCATGCTCCGCCGCGAGATAGACACCGAGCTCGACCGCGAGGAGGCCGAAGAGCGTCGTGAACTTGATGACCGGGTTCATGG